>NZ_CP146275.1:3088600-3391862 GCF_037044555.1 Pelagibacterium nitratireducens | reverse complement strand
CCGAGCCCATGCGGGCGCTGGGCATCGCGCGCAAACCCGGCGAAATCGCCGAGCGCGTCGCCGACCTGCTCGAACGCGTGCGGCTTGACCCGGTCTCCATGCGCAAATACCCCCACGAGTTCTCCGGCGGCCAGCGCCAGCGCATCGCCATTGCCCGCGCGCTTTCCAGCCAACCCGAATTCATCATCTGCGATGAACCCACCTCCGCGCTCGACGTCTCCGTTCAGGCCCAGGTGCTCGAGTTGATGAGCCGGCTGCAGGAAGAGTTCGGCCTCACCTATCTGCTCATCAGCCACAACCTCGCCGTCGTGCGCCAGATGGCCGATGAAGTCGGCGTCCTCCACAACGGCAATCTCGTCGAAACCGGCCCCGTCGAACAAATCTTCGGGGCCCCCCAGGCCGACTACACCCGCATGCTGCTCGACGCGGTCCCGGACATTTCCAAGGTGGCCTGACACCCGGCGTTCCGGCCGTAGCGCCTGCCGCGCCACCCCCTCCCATCCTCCTCCGTCATGAGGGAGGGTGTTGCATTGGGGATTTGGAACCGCTTGCACGCCGTCTTGGCGGTCCCTTCCCGTAATGGTGGGGGCCGGTGCGATTGGCACCAACGCCGCACCATCTCTGGAAGCACCCTATGCTGCGCTAATTATGGGCACGCCTGGACGAGCCCTTGGCGAGGACCCCGGCGAACGTTTTCGCCGCCCGGCCGGAGGGGCAGCATTTTTCACAGCGCGGTTTTAGCGCGTCATGAAAAATGCGGTGCGCCCCGTGAGGCAAAACTAAGCCGCCGCACACACCCGGCACTCCCCGCGAATCTCCATCGTCGTGCGCTTGACCACGAACCCCTCCCGGTCCGCCCAGCCGGTCAGTCTTTCGCGCACCACATCGTCGGAAAACTCGCTCACCTGCCCGCATTTCTCGCAGATCGCAAAGGCGATCAACCCGGAATCATGGCAATGGGGCTGTGCGCAGGCAACGAACGCGTTCATCGATTCCAGCCTGTGCGCCAGTCCCATGTCGAGCAGTTTTTCGAGCGCCCGATAGACCTGCAGCGGCGCCCGCAAGCCGTCATCGCGCAACTGGTCGAGGATCGCATAAGCGCTCATCGGCGATTCGGCCTTTTCCAGCCGGTCGAGCACCAGCGACTGGTTGCGGGTGAGATCGGAATGCGCACTCATGTCTCAGGCGGCTCCCTTGTTGCCCAGCGGAACGATGGAGGTAATAGCAAAAACGCAAAGCGCCGCAACCACGATCGAGGGTCCCGATGGCGTATCGAAAGTAAGCGAGGCCCACAAGCCCGCAAGCACGGCGGCGATCCCGCCCAGCCCGGCATAGATCGCCATCTGCTCGGGCGTATTGGCCAGCCGCCGCGCTGCGGTCGCGGGAATGATCAGCATGGCGGTGATCAGCAGCACGCCCAGGATTTTCATCGATATCGCGATCAGCCCGGCCAGCAGCACCATGAAGATCAGCCGCGTGCGCTCGGGGCTCAGCCCCTCGGCCTGGGCGATGTCCTCTGACACCGTCCCCGCCAGCATCGGCCGCCACAGCCACGCCAGAACCCCCAGAACGACGATCCCGCCGCCATAGATCACAAAAAGATCGCTCACCGACACCGCAAGAATGTCGCCAAACAGCAACCCCATCAGATCGATCCTCACATTGGGCATCAGCGACACCAGCACCAGTCCCAGCGCCAGCGCCGAATGGCTCAAAAGCCCCAAAAGCGAATCCGCCGACAGCGTGCCCCGGCGCTGCAAAAACGCCAGGATCAGCGCCACCATAACGGCAATGGCGAACACCCCCACCACCGGCGAAAACGAAAAGAACAGGGCCAGAGCGACACCAAGTATTGCCGAATGGGCCATCGTATCCCCGAAATAGGCCATCCGCCGCCAGACGATGAAACTGCCCAACGGCCCCGTCACCGCCGCCAGCCCCACCCCGGCGATCAAAGCGCGCGTGAAAAAGCTCTCAAGCATGCTTGTGCCCCTCGCCCTCGTGCTCATGCTCATGCTCGCAATGAGGCCCGTGCGCGTGATGGTCGAAATGCAAATGCCCCGCAGCGTCGCGCACTGACCCGTCCGGCAGATGGGAATGGTCGTGCTCATGGCGATAGAACGCCAGCGTTTCGGCCGCCCGCGGCCCGAACAGCGCCGCATATTCCCCGCTCGCCGCCACGCTGTCGGGCGTGCCCTGGCAGCACACATGGCCATTGAGGCAGATCACCGTATCGGTGCGCGCCATCACCACATGCAGATCGTGCGAAATCAGAACCACCCCGCATCCGGTCTCGTCGCGGATCCGCCCGATCAGATCGTAAAGCGCCACCTCGCCGGAAAAATCGACCCCCTGCACGGGTTCGTCGAGCACCAAGAGGTCGGGCCGCCCGATCACCGCGCGGGCGATGAGCGCGCGCTGAAATTCCCCGCCCGAAAGCGAATGCACCTGCGCCCGGGCCAGATGGGAAATCCCCACCATCTCAAGCGTTGCCGCGACCTCGGCCTTGGTCCGCCGTCCCGTCAGCCCCATCAACCGTTCCACCGTCATGGGCAGCGAGCGGTCCATGGCGATTTTTTGCGGCACATAGCCGATGGCAAGGTTTTTCGCCCGCCAGACGCTGCCCTCATCGGGCTTGATGATGCCCAGAGCGGTCTTGACCGTTGTCGATTTGCCCGATCCGTTCGGCCCGATCAGCGTCACGATTTCCCCGCGCGCGATGGCCATATCCACCCCGCGCACCAGCCAGCGCCCGTCGCGCTTCACCCCGACGCCTTTAACCCTGACGATATCGTCGCGCTCGGGTGCGCTGAAATTTTTCATGCCCGATCCTGCCAGATGTGCATTGACTCAAGTCGCAATGTTATAGCATTACATTGGTTGTGTAATATCATAACATAGTCGCACGGAGCCCTTCCGACAATGCCCAATAAAGCCTTTGCTCTTCTCGCACCCGCTGCCCTTGCGCTGTTCGCCGCCACCCCCGCGCTCGCCGCGCCCAATGTGGTCGCCACCATAAAGCCGCTGCATTCGCTGGTCGCAGGCGTGATGGAGGGCGTGGGCACGCCCGAGTTGCTCATTGAAGGCGCGGCAAGCCCGCACGGCTTTTCCCTGCGCCCCTCCGATGCCGGCAAGCTCGAAAGCGCCGATCTGGTCTTCTGGATCGGCGAGGATCTCGAAACCTTCCTCGACGGTCCCCTTGAAACCATCTCGGCCAACGCCACGAAAATCGAGATGATGGATGTCGAGGGCATGAATATCCTCGAGTTGCGTGAAGGGGGCCTCTTCGAAGCCCACGGCCATGGTGATGAGGGCCATGAAGCGCACGACGATCATGACCATGAGCACGACGAACACGCTCATGAGGACGATCACGCGGATAACCACGATCACGCAGACGATCATGACCACGCTCACGAGCATGGCGATGCCCATATCTGGCTCGACCCGCAAAACGCCCGTCTCATGGTCGCCGCCATCGCCGACGCCCTGATCGCCGCCGACCCTGAAAATGCGCAAACCTACAACGCCAATGGCCAGGCCCTCGCTGCCCGCCTCGATGCGCTGCAGGCCGAAATCGATGCCCGCCTCGCACCCGCCCGCGGCACGCCCTTCTTTGTCTTCCACGACGCCTATCACGCCTTCGAAGAAAGTTTTGACATCGAGGCAACGGGCTCGTTCACCGTCAATCCCGAGATCGCGCCGGGGGCAGGGCGGCTGACCGAAATCCGTGCAATTGTCGAACAGCAAGGCGCCGCCTGCCTTTTCGCCGAACCCCAGTTCTCCCCCCAGGTCATCGAGACCATCGCGGATGGCACCGGCGCCCGCATCGGCACCCTCGATCCCCTGGGCGCCGCCATCGCCGACGGCCCAGAACTGTACTTCACCTTGATGAACACCATGGCTGACAGCCTTCTCGATTGCCTCGCCGACTGAGCCGGTTTGCCTGCCGGACCCGGTTGCCGGGCATAGGGGCGGGGCGCCGTGTGGCACCCGCCCCACCCCGAAATTGCCGCCATCCCCGATTGTGATGGTTCAAAAAGGCAGAACGACCCAGACCGTCACCCCCTTTCGTCGTCCTCGGTCTCGCCCCGAGGACCCGTACCGCACCCAAACCCCGACGTCCGCTATTCCCCAATTCCACCCCACAATCGCAAACCTTTCATTTGCAGTGTTATGTTATAACATAAAGGATAAATTGCCGTGAAACCGAACCCCCCTCTCTTCCGCGCCCTCCTTCTGGCCGGCATCGCACTCCCCGGCATCGCGCATGCCGACGAGGTCTCCGTCTGGCGCGCCTTCGTAGCCGATCAGGCCCAGGGCACCGTCAACGTCATCGACCTTCAAGCCGGCGAAATCGCCGACACCTTCGCCCTCAACGGTCCCGCCAGCCTCTATGTCACCTCCAGCGGCGAGCGCGTCTTTGCCGTTCAGGGCGGTGCCAACATCGTCCAGGCCATCGATACCGGCATCGCCATCGACGATCACGGCGACCATGGCGACATCGACATCACCGACCCCGCTCTGCTCGATGCGGCAATCGAGGGCGAATATCCCGTCCACTTCGTCGAACATCACGGCCAGATCGCCCTGTTCTTCGACGATGAAGGCGTTGCCAAGATCATCGATGAATCCGATTTCGGAACGAACGAACCGCGCCTCGTGGAGTCCGGCGCCCCTCATCACGGCGTCGCCGCTGCCTATGGCGGTTATGTCCTCGTCACCGAACCGCACCCCCAAGATCCCTCGAACCTTCCCGTTGGCATCAACATCCTCGATGCCAACGACCAGCAATTGGGTGATACCCATGCCTGCCCCGGCCTTCACGGCGAGGCCAGTTCCGGCAATCTGCTCGCCATCGCCTGCGATACCGGCCTTCTTCTGGTCACCGACAGCGCCGACGGTCCTCAGATCACCCATCTGCCCTATGACGAGGCGCTGCCCGAAGGCAAAAGCTCCACTCTGCTCGGCGGCGTCGGCATCCAGTATTTCCTCGGCAATTACGGCGCCGACCGCGTCGTGCTGATCGATCCCCATCAGGAAACCTTCCGCCTCGTCGATCTGCCCACCCGCCGCGTGCATTTCGCCGTCGATTCCGTCCGGCCGCAATTCGCCTACATCTTCACCGAGGGCGGCAATCTGCACCGCCTCAACACCCTCTCGGGCGAGATAAGCGCAACCCTGGCGCTCACCGAACCCTATTCCATGGACGGCCACTGGTCCGACCCGCGCCCCCGCATCGCGGTCGCTGGCGATGAGATCCTCGTGACCGATCCCAACGCTTCGCAGATCCACCGGATCGATGCGAACGCCTTCGAGCTTGCCGGAACCATCCCCGTCGATGGCCTCCCCATGGGCATCGTCGTCGCCGGCGGCTCTGGCGCCGTGCACTGACAATAAAAGGACCGCCTTTCGGGGCGGTCCCCCCGCGATCACGCAGGGCTCTATCGAATCGGCCCCTTGAAGATGAAGAACGCCCCCAGCGCGATAAACGCAAAACCGACCAGATGGTTGAGCGTGAATTTCTCCCCGAGATAGAAAATCGCAAACAGCGCGAACACCGATAGCGAGATCACTTCCTGTATCGTCTTGAGCTCGGCCGCGGAATAGGTGCCATACCCGATCCGGTTGGCGGGCACTGCCAGCCAGTATTCGAAAAACGCAATCCCCCAGCTCACCAGCACCACGACCCACAGCGCCGCGCCGGGAAATTTCAGATGCCCGTACCAGGCGAACGTCATAAAGACGTTCGAGGCAATCAACAAAAGGATCGGGGCGGCAAGGGATAGGAGCGAGGGCGCTGCGGCAAGGGCGGTCATGGCTGAGGTCTCGGACGCCGCCACGATTGGCGGACCGAAATCGAAAGCGCGCTTCGCGTACCAAAATCAAGTGCAATCTTCTGTAACGATCACAGCTCACGACGAACCCCGTCAGCCGCCGGTGTTCAGATGCACCGCCCGCAACGCGTCCATCTGTGCCTCCACGGCCCCCGGCCCGGCGCGATCGCGTGCCTCGCCCGTTGCCGCGAGCGCAGGATCGACCGGCATATGGTTGCGGCTCCAGCGGCTGATCTGTGCGATCACCGGCAGCAATTCAATGCCTTTTTCCGTCAGCGAATAGATGGCCTTGAGCCGGTGGCTGGGATCGTCCGCCCTTGTGATAATGCCGATGCGCGTCAGCATGGCCAGCCGGTCCGCCAGAATGTTGGTGGAGATGCCCTCGTCCGAGCCCAGGAACTCGCGGAAATGCCGTTTGCCCGCAAACATCATGTCGCGGATGATCAAAAGGGTCCATTTGTCCCCGAACACTTCAAGACCGAGATTGATCGGACAGCCGGAACGAAAAACTGATGAGTCCATGGGTTGACTCTAGGTTCAATGATTGCAAAAAACAAGTGATTGCATTTTGCAATCGTAAGGAGGAGGCGATGACGACTTTTGTCGTAGTGCACGGCGCCTGGACAGGCGCATGGGGTTGGGACCGTGTGGCAAAGCGGCTGCGCGCGGCGGGCCATGACGTTTACGTGCCCACGCTGAGCGGGCTGGGCGAACGCTCGCACCTGGCCCTGCTGCCCATCACCCTGAGCACCCATATCGACGACATCGTCAACGAGATGATCTGGCACGAGCTGACCGATGTGGTTCTGGTTGCCCATTCCTATGGCGGGTTCGTCGCAACGGGTGTGGCCGAGCGTGCGCTCGAGCGCATCGCCGCGATTGTCTATCTCGACGCCTTCATCCCTGAAGATGGCCAGTCCTTCGAAGACATCATGGGCGAAAAACTGACCGGCCCCGTCGTGCCGGTGCCCGAAATCGGCGATGGCGAATACGCCACAAAGGCCGAAACCGACCGGGTCGCCGCGCTGGCCACGCCACAGCCCACCGGCACCTTCACCGAACGCCTCACGCTCACCGGCGCCTATCTCAAGATCGCCCGCAAGAGTTTCATCCTCGCCACCGGCTGGGACGGTTTTGGCTCTGTAGCCGCCCCGCTCCGCGACGATCCCGCCTGGAGCGTCCACGAACTGCCCTGCGGTCACGACGTCCCGCTGCTCATGCCCGATGAACTGGCAGACCTGCTGGAAAGGGCCTGACGTGCCCGCCCTGGCTCAGACCTCGCCCCTTATCGCCGGCCGCACCTTTTCCGCATAGAACGCCTTGAGCTTTTCATGCACGGACTGCGGAAGTTCGGGCAGATCGCCCGCCTCGGCATTGACCCCGATCTGGTCGGGCCGCGAAACCCCCGCGATGATCGTGGAGACCGCCTTGTGGTCCAAAATCCAGCGCAGCGCGAAAAGGCTCATCCGCTGGCCCTCGGGCACATAGCCGCGCAATTCGTCGGCCAGCTCCACCCCGACCTCGAACGGAATGCCGCCAAACGTCTCGCCCACTGAAAACGCCTGCCCATCCCGATTGTAGCTGCGGTGGTCGGTGGGGGAAAATTCGGTGTCGCGCGTATATTTGCCCGACAGCAGCCCCGAGGCCAGCGGCAGGCGCACGATCACCCCGACGTCGCGCTCCATGGCTTTATCGAGCAGGCTTTCGGTCGCGTCCTGGCGGAAGATGTTGAAAATGATCTGCAGCGTCGCGAGCCCTTCGTGCTCGAGACAGATTTCCGCTTCGGCGATCGTTTCCACGCTTGCGCCCCAGTTCTTGATCAGCCCCTCGGCCTTGATCTCGTCCATCCAGCCAAAGATTTCGCCCGCTTCGAGCACTGCGCGCGGCACGCAATGGAGCTGGGCGAGATCGATGCTCTCCACACACAGCCGCCGCGCCGACTCTTCGAGACTCTCGCGCACCCCGCCCTTTGTGTATTTGTCGGGATAGAGCGCCGCCGCCCGGCCCACCTTGGTGGCCACCACCAGCCCGTCGGGCTTGCCATAGAACGTGCCGATCCGGTGCTCGGACAGCCCGTTGCCGTAAACATCGGCCGTATCCCAGAAATTGACCCCCAGCCGCGCCGCATTGGCCAGGATGGTTGAGGCGTCCATATCCTCGATCGGGCCGAAATCGCCGCCCAGTTGCCAGGTGCCCAATCCGATTTCGGAAACCAGAAAGTCGGTTTTGCCCAATCGCCGCGTTTTCATCTTTGTCCTGCCTCTCGGGTTGTCCGGTTCTCTTTGGTGATAAGCGAGCATGCCATCCGATGCAATTGACGAGAGGTCATTGCGCGTGGCACATCTAGAACCGTGTTGGTTCCCCTTTCGTTGCAAGAGTCGAAACGGGAAGCAAAAGGGAACACGGTGCGGACGACCCAAAAAGGGGCCAATGCCGTGGCTGCCCCCGCAACTGTAAGTCGCGATGGATTTCGGAATTATCCACTGGCCCAAAGGCCGGGAAGGCATCCGGGAACCGATAAAGCGATCAGCCAGGAGACCTGCCAGCACACAGGCCCGGCCCCATGAGGGGGCCGGCATATCGCGTTCGCACACGGAGGGTGTTGCCATGACGACTGCAACTGTTTCGGCGGCTGGTCCGCTATCTGTTTCCCAAAGACTGCTCCTTGGAGCCCTGTTTCTCGTCCTCGGCGCGGTGTTCGTCGCGGGCACGGGCTTTGCCGGCGATTATCGTGCCCATAACGGGGCCCACGATACCCGCCATTCCATGGGCTTTCCCTGCCATTAAGGCAGGATCGGGGATTCAATCACATGTTTAGAAATCTGTTCTTCGCGGCGCTCATCGCCGCGTTGTGTGCCGGCTTGGCCACATCCATCATCCAGCATTTCCGGCTGATCCCCCTGATCGTCGCCGCCGAAAGCTATGAGGGCGAAGCCCCCCACGATCACGGCGAACAAACCGTCGCGCCCCACTCTCACGACGAAGGCGAATGGATGCCCGCCGACGGGTTCGAGCGCACCGCTTTCACAGTGGCCGCCAATCTGCTCATGGCCGCCGGCTTTGCCTTCGTCATCACGGCGATTTCGCTCATCTTCAACCTGCCCGTAACCCCACAGACGGGGCTGGCTTGGGGGATCGGCGGGTTCATCGCCTTTTCCCTCGCGCCCGCCCTTGGCCTGCCGCCGGGCCTGCCCGGCATGCCGGTCGCCGAAACCGGCGCGCGGCAGATCTGGTGGGTTTTTGCCGCCGTCTCCACGGCGCTCGGCCTGCTGGCGATTGCCAAATGGCGCACATGGTGGGCCCTCGCTTTGGCCGCCATCCTCATCGTTCTGCCGCACGCCGCCGGCGCCCCCCGGCCCCCGCTCGAGGAGACCGGCGTTCCCGCCGGCCTCGCCGCGTCCTTTGCGTCCGCCGTTCTCGCCAACGGGCTCGTCTTCTGGGTGGTGCTCGGTGTCAGCTATGGTGTTCTCACGTCACGTTTTTCACGGAGGGTCTCATGACCTCGAAAATCCCCACAACCGTCATCACGGGCTTTCTCGGCGCCGGCAAGACAACGCTGGTCCGCCATCTTCTCGCCCACGCCAAAGGCAAGCGCATAGCGCTCATCATCAACGAGTTCGGCGATATCGGTGTCGACAAGGACGTCCTGGCCGGGTGCGGTGATGAAACCTGCCGCGAGGAGGATATGATCGAGCTTGCCAATGGCTGCATCTGCTGCACCGTTGCCGATGATTTCATCCCCACGATGAAACAGATCCTCGCGCGCCCCGACCGCCCCGATCACATCGTCATCGAAACCTCCGGCCTGGCGCTCCCCCAGCCCCTGATCCGCGCCTTCAACTGGCCTGAGATCAAGGCCGAGGTCACCATCGATGGCGTCGTCACCGTCGCCGATGCCGCCGCCCTCGCCGAAGGCCGCTTCGCCGCCAATGAAGAGGCCGTCGACGCCCAGCGCCGGCTCGACGAAATGCTCGATCACGAAACCCCGCTCGGCGAACTCTTCGAAGACCAGATGGTCGCCGCCGACATGATCGTTCTCAACAAGACCGATTTGGTCGATCCCGCCGCCCTCCAAGCGGTGGAGTCAGAACTCAAAAAACATATGCGCAAGGGCACCCAGATCGTGCGCGCCGCCAACGGCCACGTCGATACAATCGCGCTTCTCGGTCTTGGCATGTCCACCGAGGACAATCTGGCAGGCCGCGAAAGCCATCACGAGCTTGAGCATGACGGCGAAGGCCATGAGCACGACGATTTCGATTCGTTCTCGCTCACCATCCCGTCCGGCCCCGGCCGCGATCAGCTCCTCACCGCCATCGCCGATACCATCGCCACCCATGACGTTTTGCGATTGAAAGGCTTCGCCGCCATCCCCGGCGCCCGCGCCCGCCTCGCCATCCAGGCCGTCGGCCCCCGCGTCAACGCCTATTTCGACCGCGACTGGCAAGAGGGCGAAGCGCGCGAAACCCGCCTCGTCGTCATCGGCGAAAGCCCCCTGGCCCGCGACGCCATCGAGGCGAGCCTGAAAAAGATTGCCGAGGCGGCATAGCGTCATGCTGATCTTGCCGGACTTGAAAAGCCCATCGACCCGTCGCGCCTCACGGAGATCGGCGGCGATCGGCTTTTTAGGCCCAATTGTCGGATCGCTTACCGTCTTTGCCAGCGTGATGCTCGCCGAGCGCATATGGCTCTCGAGCGATTTCACAACCAGTTTCTGGTCGGATCTAGGATTTTTTCTGTTCTTCGGCTGGTTTGTCGGCTTCTTGCCGGCGCTGGTTTCGGCATACGTGTGGTTCAGCGTTGGATGCCGCTTGAGCCACCCACTCGCGCGTACGATCGCCGCCCTCATAATCGGTGGCATTTCCGGTGCGGTCTTGATTTGGCCAATGCTGCTTCTTTTCGGCCACAGCTTCGCGCCCTTCAGTGCGTTTTCGTTTCTGGGTGGTGTCGGTGGAGCGGTCGCCCTTGCCGCCACTGCGCTGCCCTGGAGCGACCACTGATGCATCTGCTTGCCGCCCAGGCCGGCGCCCTCCAGCAGGAGGGCGAGGCCATCGATCTTGCCCAGACCCCGGGCGATTTTGCCTTTGCCTCCTCAGCCGATAGCGAACTGGCCATGCTGGCCGCCGCCGCCGATAGGGCTGGCGCGGACGGCTTGCGGCTGGCCAACCTCATGCGGCTGACTCACAATTTCTCGGTCGACCTCTGGTGCCAGGATACCCTCGCCCACACCAAACTGATTGTCATCCGCCTGATCGGCGGTTCGGCCTATTGGCCCTATGGCTGCGATGAAATCGAAATGCTGGCCCGGCAAAAATCCATTCCCCTGGCTTTCCTGCCCGGCGACGCCACCCCCGACCCGATCCTATTGGCCCGCTCGACCATTGCGGACGCCGATTGGCATGCCCTGCACAAACTGTTTCTGACCGGCGGTCCCGACAATGCGGACGCGATCCTATCGGCCTTCCGCGCCCTCGCTGCGGGCGAACCCATCCCCGCCGCGCCCCACCCTTTTCCCGCCTTTGGCTTCTGGGATCGCCAACGCGGCATCGTCAGCGCGCCAGCGCGCGGTGTCTGTCCCGAACCAATCGACACACCGCATAAAAAGCCGGCCCATGTGCCCATCCTCTTTTACCGCGCCGTGCTCGAAGGATCGGGCACAGCGACCCTCGAAGCGCTGACAAGCGGGCTGGAGCGTCAGGGTCTGGCACCAGTGCCCATCGTTATCTCTTCGCTGAAATCGCCCGACTGCGCCGCGTTCGTGCGCCAGGCTTTGGGGGACATCGAGCCCGCCGCGATTCTCAACCTCACCGGCTTCGCCCTGGGCATCAACGACCTCACGCCCGAGAAAAACCCCTTCGCGCTGACCGACGCGCCCGTCATCCAGCTCGTCCAGGGCTCGCGCCCGCCCATCATGTGGGAAGCCGATCCGCGCGGTTTGACCTCCAAGGATCTCGCCATGCAGGTGGTCCTGCCCGAAATCGATGGCCGCGTCGGCGCGCTGATCGTCGGCCACAAGGCCGAAGCGGTCTGGCACGAGCGCACCCAATGCCCGCTCACCGCCTTCACTCCCGAACCCGACGGCATCGCCCGCGCCACCGACCTCGCCCAGAACTACGCCCGCCTGCGCGCCAAATCCCCCGCCGAGCGCAAGATCGCCCTCGTCCTCGCCAACTATCCCCTAAAGGACGGCCGCCTCGCCAACGGCGTCGGCTATGACGCCCCCCAATCGAGCGTCGAGATTCTCAAAACCCTCGCTGAAACGGGCTATGATATTTCGCCTGTTCCGCCATCGGGCACCGCCCTTGTCGAGTACCTCCAGACCGGCCCCACCAATGCCCGTCCGCACAACGGCACTTCCGACGCCATCCTGCCGGTTAAAACCTACAAGGCCTGGCTCGAAACCCTCCACCCCTGCATCCGCGAGGATGTCCCCGCCCGCTGGGGCGCCCCCGAGGCCGACCCTTTCGTGCGCGGCAACGCCTTCCATCTGCCGATAAAAATCTTCGGCAACATCGCCATCCTGCTCCAGCCGGCCCGCGCCTACGATGTGGCTGAGGAAATCAGCTTCCACGATCCCAATCTCGTGCCGCCTCACGCCTATATCGCCTCCTATCTCTGGCTGCGCCACGCCTTTGGCATCGACGCGCTGATCCACAATGGCAAGCACGGCAATCTCGAATGGCTGCCCGGCAAGGCCAATGCCCTCGACAGTGAATCCTACCCTTCGGTTCTCTGGGGCCAGCTCCCCCATTTCTATCCCTTCATCGTCAATGATCCGGGCGAGGGCACCCAGGCCAAGCGCCGCACCGGCGCCACCATCATCGACCATCTGGTACCGCCTTTGACACGCGCCGAAACCTATGGGCCCCTGAAAGACCTCGAAGCCCTGCTCGATGAATACTACGCCGCGCTCGGCATGGACCAGCGCCGGCTTGAAAGCCTCAAACGCAAGATCCTCGATTTCACCCGCGATGCGCGGCTCGATCTCGATCTGCGCCTGCCCGAGGATGAAACCGAAGCCCTCAACCAGATCGACAATTTCCTGTGTGAACTCAAAGAGGCCCAGATCCGCGACGGCCTGCACATCTTCGGTCAATCGCCCACTGGCACATTCGAGCGCGACCTTTTGGTCGCCTTCGCCCGCGTCCCGCGCGGGCAAGGGCAGGGGGGCGATGCTTCATTGATCCGCGCCCTGGCCGACGATCTCAAACTCGGCATCGATCCCCTCTCGCTCGATCTTGCCGCCCCCTGGACCGGCCCAAAACCCGAGGCGCTCGATACGCCCGGTGTCTGGCGCTCCAACGGCGATACCATCGATCGCCTCGAAGCCCTGGCCGCCGATCTCGTCACCGGCCGCGCCCCCGATCCGGCTTGGACCGCCACAACCGCCGTCCTCGACACCATCCAAACCACCATCCGCCCGCGCTTGGCCGCGTCCGGCCCCAACGAGATCAAATCGCTCCTCGATGGCCTTGCGGGAAAATTCGTTGCCCCCGGCCCTTCGGGTGCCCCCACAAGGGGCCGGGTCGATACGCTCCCCACCGGGCGCAATTTCTATTCAGTCGATAACCGCGCCATCCCCACCCAGACCGCATGGGCTCTGGGCAGCAAGGCCGCCGAAAATCTCCTCAAACGCCACTATCAGGATCACGGCCTCTGGCTCACCTCGCTCGCCATGAGTGTCTGGGGCACCGCAAACATGCGCACCGGCGGCGACGACATCGCCCAGGCGCTGGCGCTCATCGGCGCCAAACCGGTCTGGCAGGGCGCCTCGCTCACCGTTTCGGGATACGAGATCATCCCGCTCGCCAAACTCGGCCGCCCCCGTGTCGATGTCACCCTGCGCATCTCCGGCCTGTTCCGCGATGCCTTCCCCGCCCAGATTGCTCTCTTCGACCGCGCAATCCGCGCCATCGGAGCGCTCGACGAACCCATCGAGGATAACCCCATCGCCGCCCGCATGCGCACCGACGCTCTGGCCATGATGGAACAAGGCACTTCCCAGGACGAAGCGGGTTTGCGCGCCGGCCACCGCATTTTCGGCGCCGCGCCCGGCGGCTATGGCACCGGCCTCGGCAAGCTGGTCGAGACCGGCAAATGGGCCGAAAAATCCGACCTTGCCGAAGCCGTCCTCGCCACCGGCCAATATGCCTATGGCGCCCGCACCGAAGGCGTGCCCGAAAAAACGCTGTTCGCCGCGCGCCTGAAATCGGCTGATGCCGTCGTCCACGTTCAGGACAATGCCGAGCACGATCTGCTCGATTCCGACCAGTATTATCAGTTCGAAGGCGGCCTTTCCGCCGCCGTCGAAACCCTCTCGGGCCACAAGCCCGCCGCCTACCACCTCGACACCTCGCGTCCCGAAACGCCGAAAGTGCGCACGCTCGAGGAAGAAATCGCCCGGGTGATGCGCGCCCGTGTCGTCAATCCCAAATGGATCGATGCCATGAAGCGCCATTCCTATCGCGGCGCCTTCGAAATCATCGCGACGGTCGATTTCATGTTCGGCTTTGCCGCCACCACGGGCGCGGTCAAGTCCCACCATTTCGACATGGCTTTTGCCGCCTTCATCGAGGACGACGCCACCCGCGACTTCCTCATCGCCGCCAACCGCTTCGGCTATGACGAGCTGATCGAAAAGTTTTCCGAAGCCCGCACCCGCGGCTTCTGGACCCCCCGCTCCAATTCCGCCTACGCCTATCTCGAGGACGAGACATGACCGAACGCCAGCCCAAAAAGACCGACCTCATGTCCGAGGCGGAGCGCGACGCCTATCACGCCGAAAAGATGAAAAAGAAAAAGGCGGCCCGCGACAGGCTGGTCGAGGCCAACGCCAATGAAAAGGGCTTGCTCATCGTCCACACCGGCAAAGGCAAGGGCAAATCCACAGCCGCTTTCGGCATGGTCTTCCGCGGCATCGCCCACGGCTTCAAAGTCGGCATCGTCCAGTTCGTGAAAGGCAAATGGCACACCGGCGAGCGCGACATCCTCGAGCATTTCCCCGATCAGGTCTCGATCAACGCCATGGGCGATGGCTTCACCTGGGAAACCCAGGATCGCCAGCGCGACCTTGCAGCCGCCCGAAAGGCCTGGGACCGGGCAAAGGAACTGATCGCCGACCCCGACTATCAGATGGTCCTGCTCGACGAGCTCAACATCTGCCTGCGCTACGACTACCTGCCGCTCGATGAAGTGATCGAAACCCTCAAATCCCGCCCCGCCGACAAGCACGTCATCGTCACCGGCCGCAACGCCAAGGACGAGCTTGTCGAAATCGCCGATCTGGTCACCGAAATGACCCAGATCAAACACCCCTTCCGCGAACAGGGCATCAAGGCCCAGGCGGGGATTGAATTCTAGAGCGCCTGCAATCGATATTCGCGGGGGGCAGTCCCCGAGCCCGCCAACCCACTCGTGTCACCCCGGGCGAAGACCCGGGGCCCAGTACACTCCACGTTGGCGATGAAAATTTCTGCGCTGCCGATTACTGGATCCCGGATCACGTCCGGGATGACGTCGCTGAAAGAGCGGCAACCTTGTCGCTACGCCACCTTCACCTAACTGAACGCACAACCTAAAAACACGCCCCGTCCTGGCCCAGACTCTGCCCCAGCCGGTTGACCACGGCGTCGAACCCCGGCACGTCCATCGCCGGATAGTCGAGCCGCACATTGGCGGTCTGCCGCCCGTTACAGACCAGAATGGTCTTGGCATAAAAGACGTGCCCGCCCCGCGTTCCGCCCCACGCGGCCCAATCGGGGGTTTCCGAGCGATAGGTGATCGCCCAGCCCTCGTCCTCTTCCGCCCCGATCCGGCGACCCATTTCGGTCAGAAAATCGGCGCCCTGGCTCGGACCGCCCCATACGGTAATCACCGCGCGCCCGTTCGATGCGCGAAACCGTTTGCCTTCGCCGGCCACCTGGGCCGGACCATCGGCGGCGAAATCTGCCGGAACATCGACAGCCGCCCCGAATCGCGGATTGACATAGCGAGTCCAGTCCGCCGCCGGCAAGCTGCCGGAAACGCTGGAAAAAACGGCAATGGCGAGGACAAGTGAGCGCAACATTTGGCGATGATTGCCCACCGATTGTGGCTTTCGCAAGCCATCTCTGGGCTGCCATGGTTCCGCTCGGACCACAATTGGCGTAAACAATGGCCACAAAACCGGCGCTTGGGGCAGGGGCAAGTGAAAAGACCATCCATTGGAGACGTGGCGCGCCAGGCCGGCGTGTCGACGGCAACTGTGTCACGGGCCATCAACGCGCCCGAAACCGTTACCGAAAAGACCCGCCGCAAGGTGCAGGAGGCCGTTGACGCGCTCCATTACGTGCAATCGGAAACCGCGCGCAATTTCAAAAAGCAGCGCGCCAACACCGTGCTGGTCGTCGCCAACGATATCGGCAATATCTACTATTCGGAAATCTTCCGCGGCGTCCAGCGCCGGGCCGAAGCCTCGTCCTATTCCACGATCATTGCCAATCCCAGCCCCGGCGGCACCCAGGATCTGATCCTGTCCAATTTGCGCAACGCCAAGGTCGATGGTGTCATCATCCTCTCGGGCCACGAAATCGCCGATCACGACCTGTCGCTGCTGCAACAGCTCTATTCGGGCACCCCGCCCATCGTCGCCATGAGCGAGGAGCGCGGCTATATGCGCGTGCCCCATATCCTCATCGACAATGAACGGGCCGGCTATATTGCCGGCCGGCACCTCATTGAAATGGGCCACACCCGCATCGGCCACGCCTATGGCCCCCACCGCACCCCTGTGCGCCGCGCCCGCGCCAACGGGTTGCGCCGGGCGCTGACCGAAGCCGGTGTCGCCATCAATGACACATGGTTTTTCGAAGGCGGCTTTTCGGCCATCGGCGGGCGCGCCGCCGCCCAGAGCTTCCTTTCGCTCAAGGACCGCCCCACCGCCGTTTTCTGCGCCAATGACGAGGCGGCCATGGGGTTCATCTCCCAGCTTCACCGCTACGGCATCTCGGTGCCCGGCGATCTTTCGGTCATGGGGTTCGACGATATCGTGCTGGCCGATACATACGTTCCGGGCCTGTCCACAGTGCACCAGCCCAAGGAAGAAATGGGCCGCCACGCCATGAACCTGGTCCTCGACATCATCGAAGCCCGCACAAAATCCGACCTTCCCATCATCGAATTGCCCGTCCACCTCGTCCCCCGCGAGTCGGTTACCCGCATCACCTGACCGCCAGGCCGAAGCTGTCCCCCAACCCCTCCCCCCAACCACCGTCATCCCGGGCCAAGACCCGGGACCCAGTACCCGGCAGAGCCAGCAGTCTTCATCTCGTTTCATACCCCCTGCAACTGCAACACCGCTGGGTGTACTGGATCCCGGAACAAGTCCGGGATGACCGTGGAGGCGAGACGAGCCCGTGCGAACCAGCTTCATCGTTCACCACCCGCCCAACCTTGCCTATTGCCCCCCAACCCCTCCTCCCCACCCCCGTCATCCCGGGCGATGACCCGGGATCCAGTACCCCAGACCTCTCTTCCCGCCCCCAACACATTGCCCGTTCCCCCCAACCATGCTAGGCGAAAAAACCGAACTGCCTCACTCAACTTAAATTTTGGCGTTGAAGACCCCGCTCGTATTTTCCACCTCGCCTCGCGGCGATGAAATCGCCCGCCACGTGGCCCAGCTTCTGGGTGCGCCGGTGCATCTGTGCGGTCCGGGGCGGATCGATGCGGCACCCCTCGTCGGCGATGCCTATCGCCAGGGCGCCCCCATTGTGGGCGTATGCGCCACCGGCGCCTTGATCCGGCTGCTCGATGGCACGCTGGGCGACAAGATGTCCGAGCCGCCCGTGGTCGCGGTTTCCGCCGATGGCAAGGTTGCCGTTCCCCTGCTTGGCAGCCATCGCGGCGCCAACGCGCTGGCCCGCTGGATCGCCGATGGCTTTCGCGGCTTTGCCGCTGTCACCGCCACCTCCGATACGCTTTACGATTTTTCCCTCGATGACCCGCCGCCGGGCTATGTGGTGGCCAATCCAGATGCCGTGCGCCCGCTCATGGCGGCGCTTTTGAAGGGCGAAAAGCTGCGCGTCGAGGGCCTGTCGGGCTGGCTGGAGCTGGCGGGCTATCCCGTCTCGCGCCATGGCAGCCAGCTTTTGCGCCTCACCGAAAGCCCCGCGCCCGGCCCCGGCCTGCTCGTCCATCCCAAAACCGTGGTCGGCGGCATTGGCTGCACCAGCAAGGCCCAAATGCGTGAGGTCATAACCCTTCTCGAAGCTGCCCTGGAAACCGCCGGCATCGCCCCGAAAGCCCTCGCCGCGCTGGCCACCATCCACACTCATGGCAAAACCCCCGCGCTCATCGAAGCGGCCGCCCATTTCGGCGTGCCCCTGCGCACCTTCACCCGCCGCGAGATCGACCGTGAGAAAAAACGCCTGGTCACCCCGTCCGCCAGTGTCGAGGCGGCAATCGGTCTTTCGGGCGTGTGCGAAGCGGTGGCGATAAAGGCAGGCACGCTCATCGTGCCCAAGCAGATTGCGGGCAATGTCACCTGCGCGCTGGGCCGGGCCGATACGCCCATAGACGTTAGCCGGTTCGGAAAATCCGCGTAACGCTCTGGTGCGCCCAGACAACCGAATCCACGGCATTCGCCTTGGGCAACCGGGGGCGCTTTATCACGATGATCGGGATGGAAAGCTGCACCGCCGCCTCCAGTTTGCCGGCCACCTGCGTCCCGCCCGAATTCTTGGTCACCAGATGGGTGATGCCGCGTTCCTGCATCAGGTGCAGCTCATCCTCGAGCGTAAACGGCCCGCGCGCCGCAATCACGCGCCAATCGTCGGGAAGCCCCGCCGGCACCTCGATCATCCGCGCTGTGTAATGGCAGCCTGTATAGGCCAGAAACGGCCCCAGCTCCTGCCGGCCCACGGTCAGCAGAACCCGCGCGCCGCGGGGCAGGGCGTCGGCGGCGTCCTGGGCCGTGCCCACCTCGATCCAGGTCGCGCCCTCGGGCTTTTTCCAGGCCGGGCGCTCGAGCCGAATCAGCGGCACATCGGCGTCCGCCGCCGCGGCAACGCAATTGGCCGAAATCTGCGCCGCAAAGGGGTGGGTGGCGTCGACCAGCAGATCGATACAGTTCTCCCTGATATATCGGGCCAACCCCTCCTTGCCGCCAAATCCCCCGATGCGCACGATTCCGGCCGGAAACCGCGGTGTGTCGGTCCGCCCGGCCAGCGAGGTGATGACCTCGTAGCCGGCATCGACCAAAAGGCCCGCCAGTTCGCGCGCCTCGGTCGTGCCGCCAACGATCAATATGCGCCTGCCAATGGTGTCGCGATTGCCCATATCCATGGCATAGATTTATACAGCGCTACGAAAAAGGAAATGGGGATTCGCGTGTTCGGCTGGCTCAGGCGCAAACCGGTGGAAAAGGGCCATTTTGCCGCCCTCGATTCCGCGCGCTTTCCGGTCTTTGCGCCCGGCTCGGTGTGGCTGGTCGGCGCAGGCCCCGGCGCGCCCGGCCTCATCACCCTCTTGGGCTATCACGCCCTGGGCCAGGCCGATGTCATCGTCTATGACGCCCTTGTCGGCCCGGGCCTGCTCGATATGGCCAACCCGAAGGCCGAAAAGATCTATGCGGGCAAACGCGGCGGCAAGCCCTCGCCCAAACAGGCCGATATCACCCTAAAACTGGTCGAACACGCCAAAGCGGGAAAACGCGTGCTGCGTTTGAAGGGGGGCGACCCCATGATGTTCGGGCGCGGCGGCGAGGAGGTCCAGACCCTTGCCCGCGAGAACATCGCCTTCCGCATCGTGCCCGGCATTACCGCCGGCATTGGCGGGCTGGCCTATGCCGGCATCCCCGTCACCCATCGCGACACCAACCACACTGTGGTTTTTTTGACCGGCCACGACGAAAAGGGCGGCATCCCCCAGGGCGTGGATTGGGCCTCCATCGCCACCGCCTCCCCGGTCATCGTCATGTATATGGCCGTCAAGCATCTCCCCTCGATTGCCGAAAAGCTGATCGCCGCCGGCCGCGACCCCGCCGATCGCCTCGCCATCGTCTCCAACGCCGCCTTGCCCGATCAAACCGTTCTCGAAACGCGCTTGGGCCGGGCCGGGGAGCTGGCCGACGCCAGTGTCCCCACCCCGGCCGTCATCGTCCTCGGCCCTGTCTCACGCTACCGCGAAACCTTCGACTGGTACGCCGGAAGCCTGCGGGAGAACACCATTGGCTGAAGCACACCGCACTGCTAACGGATATCCCGCTCCCGCGCTTCTCGCGCTCTCCCTCCAATCCCCGCATCCCTCGGCGCTTGTCCCCACACACGCCTGCCCCCCATCGCTTCCCCGGCGAAAGCCGGGGTCCATGTGCATCGCCGCGAACTCCGGTTTGTGGATCAGCCCTGCTGGAACCCGGCGTTCGCCGGGGCAGCGAGGTTGCGGAAAGGCGCATCCACGGCGTTTGATTTCGCACGAGGCGAGAAATGACTGACCCGTCCCCCCGCGGCTTCATCATTGCCGCCCCGCGCTCGGGCTCGGGCAAGACCGCCATAACGCTGGGCATCGCCCGCGCGCTCGTCAATTCGGGTTATCGCGTCGCCCCGGCCAAGACCGGCCCGGACTATATCGATCCCGCCTTTCTCTCCAGAGCGGCTCAAGCGGATGCAGGCGAAGTGGAAACCGGTTCGCCGTTCGCAGCCGCGACACAAAAAAGCACGGCCGCCATCAATCTCGACCCATGGGCGATGGACGCTGCAACCCTTACGGCGCGCGCCGCCCAACACGCCGAGCGCCACGACATTTTGCTCATCGAAGGCGTCATGGGCCTGTTCGATTCCGCCATCGACGGCAAAGGCTCCACGGCCGATCTCGCCGCAACGCTCAACCTGCCGGTCATCCTCGTTGTCGATTGCGACCGTCAGGCCCAGTCCGTCGCAGCATTGGTCCACGGCTTTGCCTCATGGCGAAACGATGTGACGATCGCCGGCATCATCCTCAACAAGGTCGCGTCCGACCGTCATGAAACCATGCTGCGCGATGCGCTGGCCAAAACAGCCATCCCCTGCCTTGGCGCCATCCCCCGCCGCGCCGATCTCGCGCTCCCCGAACGCCATCTCGGTCTGGTCCTCCCTGGCGATATCGAAGGCATCGAGGACCATCTGGCCCGCGCCGGGTCGATCATGACCACCCATCTCGATTTCCGCCTGCTTGGCGCCATCGCCGCACCCGTCGCGCCCGCCGCGCAAATCGCCAGCCTTGCGCCGCTGGGCCAGCGCATCGCCATCGCCCACGACGCGGCCTTTGCCTTTATCTACCCCCACCTGCTCGAAAGCTGGCACAATGCCGGCGCATCGCTGAACTTTTTTTCGCCCCTGGCAAACGAAGCGCCCGATGCAGGTGCCGACGCGGTTTTCCTCCCCGGCGGCTACCCTGAACTGCATGGCGCCACCCTCGCCAATGCGTCGGGTTTCAAATCGGGCCTTATCAAAGCCCGCGACCGTGGCGCCCTGATCTATGGCGAATGCGGTGGCTATATGGTCCTGGGGCAAACCCTGACCGACAAATCGGGGGCCACTTACCCCATGGCCGGTCTTTTGCCGGTCTCAACCGCCATCGACCGCCCCAGGCGCGTCCTCGGCTATCGCCGCCTTACCCATGCCTCGCCATTGCCGTGGCCGGAAAAACTGTGCGGGCACGAATTTCATTATTCCCAACAATATTTCCCCAATGTTGAGCAATCTGGCGTCACCGAACGCTCAACTCCATACCTTTTAGCGCCATTGTTTGGCGCGGTTGACGCCCTGGGAACCGCCCTCGATCCCATGGGCTGCGTGCTTGAAAATGTCATGGGCTCCTACGCCCATATCATCGAAGGCGCCGCACAATGACCCGCGCCATAATGGTCATGGGCACCGGGTCCGATGTCGGTAAGTCCTTGATAGTGGCCGGACTTTGCCGCGCCTTTGCCAATCGCGGCCTTTCGGTTTCGCCCTTCAAGCCCCAGAACATGTCCAACAATGCCGCCGTCACATCAGATGGCGGCGAGATCGGCCGCGCCCAGGCCCTCCAGGCCAAAGCCGCCCGCAAACAACCCACCACCCTGATGAACCCCGTCCTGCTCAAGCCGGAAAAAGACACGGGTTCTCAAGTGGTTATCAGGGGGCGGCGCGTCGCCTCCATGTCGGCCCGCGACTATTTCGCGTCCCGCACCCAATTTATGCCCGCCGTCATCGATGCGTTTAAACTCCTCGCTGCTCAAAACGATCTCATCATCGTCGAGGGCGCCGGCAGTGCATCGGAAATCAACCTCCGCGATGGCGATATCGCCAATTTCGGTTTCGCGCAGGAAACGAAAATTCCGGTGATCCTTGTCGGTGATATTCATCGCGGCGGCGTCATCGCCGCGCTGGTCGGCACCTTCGCCGTCATCGCGCCCCAAGATGCCGATCTGATCGCGGCAACGCTGGTCAACAAGTTCCACGGCGATCCATCGCTGTTCGATGCTGGCCGGACCTTCGTACAAACCCGTACAGCCCGCCCCTGTCTCGGCGTCGTCCCCCATTTTGCACCCGCCAGCCGTCTTCCAGCAGAAGACGTCTTAGCCCTTGAAAATATTGAACAAAATTCAGCCGAAACCGTCATTGCCGTGCCGCGTCTGGCCCGCATCGCCAATTTCGACGACCTCGATCCCCTGCGCGCCGAACCCGGCGTCCGCCTCGTCATCGTTCAGCCCGGTCAGCCCATCCCGCGCGAAGCAAAACTCGTCATTCTCCCCGGCTCGAAAGCCACTCGTGCCGATCTCGATTTCCTCCGCCTCCAGGGCTGGGACATCGACATTGCCGCCCACATCCGCGCCGGCGGCCACGTCCTTGGCATCTGCGGCGGCTACCAGATGCTCGGAGATTGGGTGGCCGACCCTGACGGCATCGAGGGAAAAGCCGGGCAAACCCAAGGACTTGGCCACCTCGCCGTCACCACCCGCCTCGAAGGTACAAAACAACTCCGCCTCGAAACCGCCACCGACGCCATCTCCCAGTTACCGCTCACCGGCTACCACATGCACATGGGCACAACGATCGGCCCCGACACATCCCGCCCCTTCGCCCATGTCGACGGCGCCCCCGAAGGCGCCCGATCGGCGGACGGGAAAATCATGGGCACCTATCTGCACGGCCTTTTCGCCGCCGATGCCTTCCGCCGCCAATTCCTTGCAAACCTTGGCATTTCCACCGATCCGCTGCTCGATTTCGACGCGGCGATCGATCGAACCCTGGACGATCTCGCCGCCCATCTCGAAACCCATCTCGACCTCGAGGCCGTTCTCGCCCTCGCCCGGGAGCCGCAGCCTTGATTGCCTTCCTCGCCGCAATCCTCGAGCGGTTTGTGGGCTATCCCGCCTGGCTCACCGATAGGATCGGCCATCCCGTAATCTGGATCGGCAGGCTGATCGACGCTCTGGACAGCCGCCAGAACGACCCTGAAAAATCCTTTGGTTCCCGCAAGATAGCCGGCGTTCTCGCCATCGCCATCGTGGTTCTCGCCGTTCTCATCGTCACCCTCGGCCTCCAGCAGGTCCTGCGTTTTCTGCCCTTCGGCTGGCTCATAGAAATCCTGCTCGCCTCAACCCTGATCGCCCAGAAAGGCCTGCGCGACGCCGTCCTCGCCGTGGCCCGCGCCCTGCGCGAACAGGGCATCGAAGGCGCCCGCCGCGAAGTCGCCCACATCGTGGGCCGCGACACAGCCGAGCTCGACGAAGCCGAAATCTCCCGCGCCGCCATCGAGACCCTGGCCGAAAACACCTCCGACGGCGTCATCGCGCCGCTCTTGTTTCTCGCCCTGTTCGGCCTGCCCGGCGCCGCGATCTACAAGGCAATCAACACTGCCGATTCCATGATCGGCCATCGCTCCGAGCGCCACGCAGCCTTCGGCTGGGCGTCAGCAAAGCTCGACGATCTGGTCAATTTCATCCCGGCGCGCTTGACGGCCGGCCTCTTCGCCCTCGCCGCCCGCGCCATGCCACAAGCCGACCCCAGGGCCGCCTGGGAAACCGCCCGCCGCGACGCACCCAATCACGCCTCCCCCAATGCCGGCTGGCCCGAAGCCGCCATGGCCGGGGCCCTGGGCTTCGGTCTCGGCGGCGCGCGCGCCTACAAGGGCGAGACGCTCGATCTGCCGAAAATGGGTAAGGGCAAGCGAAACCTCACCGCCGAGGATATCGCAACCGCCATAAGCCTTTACGACAGGGCCATGCTCATCGCGCTCGGCATACTTGCCGTCTGGGCGCTATTTTCGATGGTCTTCTAAAGCTTGGGCGCCTTGCCCTTGACCACCATGGGCAGCCCGGCGACGACGAAATAGACGTGCTCACAAATCCCCGCCAACTCCTGATGCGCCGCCCCGGTCAGATCCCGAAAGGTCCGCGCCAGAGCATTGTCGGGCACGATCCCCAGTCCCACTTCATTGGAGACCAGGATCACCTGAGTGTCGGTAATGTTTTCAAGCACTTCGACCAACAGATCGACCTCCTCGGCCACATCGCGCTCCATGCTCAAGAGGTTGGTGATCCACAAGGTCAGGCAATCGACCAGAATCACGTCATGGGCCTGCGCCGCCGCAAACAGCGCCTGCGGCAATTCCAGCGGCTCCTCGATGGTGGCAAACCGCCCCTCGCGGGCACGCTGGTGCGCCGAGACCCGCTCGATCATTTCATCGTCCAGCGCCTCGGCGGTGGCCAGATAGGCGGGCGAGGTGCTCGATCGCAGGGCGATCCGTTCGGCCAGCGCCGTCTTGCCCGAACGCGTTCCGCCCAGAACCAGGATGTGATCAGCCAAATTTATGCCCTCCGCAGTCTGTGTCCGGGCAAAAATGGCTGCGCCCGTTCAGCTCTTCAATCAGCCTGATCGTTTCATCGGGCCGATTTACGATTTGACCTCATAATACTTTCGTCCTATGCGCAAGCGCAGTATGGTCCGCCGCGAAAACCGGGAGCTGATCCGATCGTGCCCAAATACTTCCTCGGCGTTGATGGCGGCGGCACCAATTGCCGCATCCGTCTCGCCGATGCCAACCTTGAAACGCTTGCCGAAGCCCGTGGCGGACGCTCCAATCTCCAGCTCGAGGGTGGCGATCCGGCCTATGCGTCCATCCAGGAAGGCACGCGGCAGGTCTTTGCGTTGGCCGGGCTCGATTATGCCCAAACAGCCAACACCGAAGCGTGTTTCGGCATGGCCGGCGCACGGCTGCCCTCGGCACGCGAGGCTTTCGCGCTGCGCCCCTGGCCATTCGCCCATGTCACAGTCTATGACGATATCGACATCGCCCGTGCCGGCGCCCATGAGGGCGAGGATGGCGCAGTCATTATCGTGGGCACCGGTTCGGCCGGCATGGCGCTGGTGAACGGGGAGCGCTTTCAGGTCGGCGGCTGGGGCTTTCACATCGGCGATCAGATGTCGGGCGCCATTCTGGGTCGAGAACTCGTCCGCTACGCCGTCGAAGCCACCGACGGCCTCGTCGATACCTCGCCTCTGACCGATGCCGTCATCGCCCAGCTCGGTGGCGATCTCAACGCCGTCATGGCCTGGAGCTTCGACAGCCGCCAGCCGGCAGACTACGGCGCGTTGATGCCGCTTTTCATTGAATATTTTGAAAAAGGCGATCCTGTAGCGGCCGAACTGATGGAAATCGAGCTTGGCTATATCGATCGCTATGTGTCTTACTTCAAATCCTGTGGTGCAGACAGACTCGCCATTGTCGGCGGCTTTGGCCAAAGGCTCATGCCTTTGCTTCAGATCCGCTACGGCGATTACGTTTCCTTGCCCCGCGCAGAACCGCTGCACGGAGCGGTGATTCTGGCCCGCCAGAACGCCGCCCGCTAATTTTTTAATGACGGAGGCTCGTCCTTGTCCGCACGCATTATTCCGGTCCAGCCCTTCGATTATGTGGTGTTCGGCGCCACTGGCGATCTGACCCGGCGCAAGCTGATCCCGGCGCTGTATCATCGCTTTGCCGATGGCCAGTTCGATGAGCGCTCGCGCATCATCGGTGTATCGCGCTCGGAGCTTTCCGATGCCGATTTTCAGAAATTTGCCGGCGATGCCGTGAGCGAATTTGTGGATAAGGTCGATCAGCACAAGGACGTTATCGCCCGGTTCGTCTCGTGCTTTTCCTACATCGCCAACGACGTCACCGACAAGGATGGCTGGGCCGATCTCGAAAAGGCCCTGCGCACCGATCCCGAGATCGAACGCGCCTTTTATCTCGCCGTCGCCCCGGGGCTGTTCGGCCCCATCTGCGAATATCTCGACAACAAGGGCTACTGGCGGCGCGATGCCCGCGTGGTTGTCGAAAAGCCGCTCGGCCAGGATCTTGAATCGTCGATGGAAATCAACGATGCGATCTCGGAGGTCTTCGCCGAAGATCAGGTTTACCGCATCGATCACTATCTCGGTAAGGAAACGGTCCAGAACCTTCTGGCTCTGCGCTTCGGCAATATCCTGTTCGAGCCCATCTGGGACGCGGCCCATATCGATCATGTGCAGATCACGGTGGCCGAGGATGTTGGGGCGGGCACGCGCGGCTATTACGACGATTCCGGCGCCCTGCGGGACATGGTCCAGAACCACATGATGCAGCTTTTGTGCCTCGTCGCCATGGAGCCCCCGGCGTCCGACGATGCCAACGCCCTGCGCGACGAAAAGCTCAAGGTCCTGCGGTCCCTCAAGCCGATCACCGGCGACAACGTCTCCAAGTTTACGGTGCGCGGCCAATATAAGGGCGGCGCGGTCAATGGCGGTTCGGTCACCTCCTATCAGGATGAATTGCCGGACGACAAAAAGGGCTCCAAGACCGAGACTTTCGTAGCCATCAAGGCTGAGGTCGAAAACTGGCGCTGGTCCGGCGTGCCCTTCTATCTGCGCACCGGCAAGCGCCTGCCCTCGCGTGTTTCCGAAATCGTCATCCAGTTCCGCGCGATCCCTCATTCGATCTTCGATCATGCCGAGGGCGCCCCAAAGCCCAACAAGCTCGTCCTGCGTCTGCAGCCCGACGAGGGCGTGAAGCTGTTCTTGATGATCAAGGACCCCGGTCCCGGCGGTATGCGCCTGCGCGAAGTGCCTCTGAACCTGTCCTTTGCCGAAACCTTCTCCGAACGCACCCCAGAGGCCTATGAACGGCTTTTAATGGACGTCATTCGCGGCAACCAGACCCTGTTCATGCGCCGTGACGAGCTTGAGGCCGCGTGGCGCTGGATCGATCCCATCCGCCAGGCATGGGACAATGCGTCAGATGCCCCCCAGACCTATACTGCGGGAACATGGGGTCCTACAGCGTCGGTCGCGTTGATCGAACGTGACGGGCGCACCTGGCACGAAGGCGACGCCTGAAACAGTCTGGAGAATACAATGACCATCGAGCGCAACGTCTTTTCGACAAAGGAGCGTTTGGCCGAAACCCTTGCCGACGCAATAGCCGAAAACCTCAATGCCGGGCTCGATGAACGCGGCACGGCTTCGCTCGCCGTTTCGGGCGGCTCGACCCCCAAACGCTTTTTCGAAGTGCTCGGAGCGCGCGAGGACGTCGATTGGGAAAACGTTGCGGTCACCCTTGTCGACGAGCGCTGGGTGGACGAAAATTCGGAACGGTCGAACGCGCGGCTGGTAAAGGAACATCTCCTGGCAGGCCCCGCCTCCGTCGCGGCCTTTGTGCCGCTTTACGCCGGCACGCCCGAACCCGACGCGACTGGGATCGCAAAGTCCAACGCCGCTCTTGATTGCCTGCCCATGCCCTTTGATGCCGTCGTCCTCGGTATGGGCAATGACGGGCACACAGCTTCGTTCTTTCCCGGCGGTGACACGCTTCAGGAAGCTCTCAATGCCGACGGTCCGGTCATCGCGATCAACGCGCCTGGCGCCGGCGAACCGCGCGTCACCTTCACGCTGCCGCGTCTGTTGGCCACGCGTGCCCTCTATCTGCATATAGAAGGTGATGAAAAGGCCCAGGTGCTCGACAAAGCGCTTCAAACCGGGCCGGTCGAAACCATGCCGGTGCGCGCCGTGCTGTCACAAAACCATATTCCCGTTTCCCTCTTCTGGTGTCCCTGAGGCCCAACCTGACCCAGGGTCACCTCCTTCATCCTCGCTAAGGAGGCGACCATGACCGTAAAGACCACAATCAAGGACGTGACCGATGCCATAACGAGGCGTTCGGAAGCCTCGCGCCGCACCTATCTCGACCGTCTCGACAAGGCGCGGGCCCAGGGCGTTTATCGCTCGGCTCTGTCCTGCGGCAACCTCGCTCACGGCTTTGCGGCGTGCGGACCGTCCGACAAGGCCCAACTGGCCGGCGATCAGGCGCTCAATCTGGGCATCATCACCTCTTACAATGACATGCTCTCGGCCCACCAGCCTTATGAGACCTATCCCGCCATCATCCGCGAGGCGGCGCGCGATGCGGGTGGTGTCGCCCAGGTCGCCGGTGGCGTGCCCGCGATGTGCGATGGCGTGACCCAGGGTCAGCTCGGCATGGACCTCTCGCTGTTTTCCCGAGATGTGATTGCAATGGCCGCTGCCGTCGGCCTGTCCCACAACATGTTCGATGCAGCAGTCTTTCTCGGCATCTGCGACAAGATCGTCCCCGGCCTCGTGATTTCGGCCCTTACCTTCGGGCATCTGCCTGCCATTTTCATCCCCGCTGGCCCCATGACCACCGGCCTGCCCAATGACGAAAAGGCCCGCATCCGCCAGCTTTACATGGAAGGCAAGGTTGGGCGCGACCAATTGCTCGAGGCCGAAAGCAAATCCTATCACGGCCCGGGCACTTGTACCTTTTACGGCACGGCCAATTCCAACCAGATGCTCATGGAAATCATGGGCCTGCACCTGCCGGGTGCGAGCTTTGTCAATCCGGGCACCCCTCTGCGCGACGCGCTGACCAAGGCGGCCACCAAACGGGCGCTGGCCATAACGGCACAGGGCAATGAATATACCCCGGCCGGCCATGTCATTGACGAAAAGTCCATAGTGAACGGTCTCGTAGGCCTGCTCGCCACGGGCGGCTCGACCAACCACACAATGCACCTTGTCGCCATGGCCAACGCGGCGGGCTTGAAAATCACTTGGGATGACATGTCCGAACTGTCCGATGCCGTACCGCTTCTGGCTCGCGTCTATCCCAATGGGCTGGCCGATGTGAACCATTTCCACGCTGCCGGCGGGATGGGTTTCCTCATCCGCGAACTGCGCGACGCGGGATACCTCCACGACGATGTGACCACGGTCTGGGGCAAGGGGCTCGACGCCTACACCAAAGAGCCGCGCTATATCGAAGAAGAGCTGACTTTTGAGCCTGCTCCCGCCCAGAGCGGCAACCCCAAGGTGCTGACAGTGGCGTCCGAGCCGTTTGCCAGGACCGGTGGATTAAAGCTGCTCTCGGGTAATCTGGGCAAATCGGTCATCAAGATTTCCGCCGTAAAGGCGGAAAATCGTCTCGTCCAGGCACCCGCACGGGTCTTCCACTCCCAGCAGGGCCTCCAGGATGCTTTCAAGGCCGGCGAGTTGACGTCCGACTTCATCGCCGTCATCCGCTTTCAGGGCCCAAGGGCTATTGGCATGCCAGAACTTCACAAGCTCACCCCGGCTCTGGGCATCCTTCAGGATCGTGGCATCAAGGTCGCGCTTGTTACCGATGGACGCATGTCGGGCGCTTCGGGCAAGGTACCGGCCGCCATCCACATGACCCCTGAAGCGGCCGATGGCGGACCCATCGCCAAAGTGAGGGACGGCGACTTGCTTCGCCTCGACGCTGAAACCGGAACGCTTGAATTTCTGGGCGATGCCCAGGAGTTCGCAGCCCGCCCGGCGGCCACCGAAGATCTGACCGATCAGCATTACGGCATGGGCCGTGAATTGTTCGCCGGCTTCCGGCAATTGGTGGGAACCGCAGATCGCGGCGCGAGCGTTTTTGCCTGATGGGACAGTCGAACCTTACGCTGCTTGCGGTGCCTGTCTTCTCGCCGCTGTGCAATCTTGGCTTTGCCCTGCGCCGCGAGGTGTTTGTCATCGAGCAGCGCGTGCCCGAACACCTCGAGCACGATGCCGATGACATGACAGCGACCCATATCGTTGGCATCGCCGAAGGAGCGGTAGTTGCCGTTGCCCGCATCCTGTTCAAGCCCGAACACGCCAAGATCGGTCGCGTTGCTATTGCAGCGTCCCACCGCGGCAAGAAGCTGGGTGCCCGGCTCATTCAATTTGCCGTGCAGCTAGCGGGTGAAAATGGTCAGCCTCGGTGCTATCTCGAAAGCCAGGCTGACAAGACGGGCTTTTATGCCCGGCTCGGATTCATGGCTTATGGGGACCAGTTTATGGACGCCGGCATTCCCCATCTCAAGATGAAGAATTATTGAAAGTGTGGGTTGGGGGCGTTGCCCCCAACCCACTCAGTTCGTCTCGACGCTGTGCTCTGGCGCTGCAGTAACGAGTTGGGACGCTGGCATCTGGACCAGCGCCAGGTAGCGTTCGAACTGGACCAGCACATCCGCTATGAGCTGCTCGCGCGTCATCCCCATGACGTCATAGCCTTTCGACCCGTCCGAGAAATAGGTCCGCGCCTCGTGGCGCACTTCGGGGCGGCTGGCCTCAAAGGCGGTAAAAGCCGCCAGCCGCTGCTCGGAACTCTGCAGGCCATAAACGAAGTTACGCACCCCTTCGGAAGGGGCCACCAGCGCGATGGTCCCGGCGGCCTCGTCTTCCTCCAGGTTCGCGTTCCAGCCCCGTTTGGCCAGTTCGTCCCGCACCTGTTCGAGCGCTGCCTTGGCGTCGCCGTTGATGAAGGCCTTGACCTCCTTGAGCGTTGGCGCCTTGAGCATCAGGGCCAGCCTCCTTTGCCAGGTCAAGCCTGAGGCAGGATGGGCCGGACCGGAATGGGGAGAGGCCGCTTGTGCGTCCTGCTGGGCGAGGTCGGCCCGCATGCCGACATAAAGCGACCACACCAGCGCCAGCATTACGAATGTGAAGGGCAGGGCGCTTGCGATGGTCGCCGATTGCAGTGCGCCGAGGCCCCCCGCCAGCAACAGGCCGGCCGCCACAACGCCCTCCATGACGCACCAGAAGATGCGCTGGGCTGTCGAGGTTTCCGTTTCCCCGCCAGCCGCGATGGTGTCCACGACCAGCGAACCCGAATCCGATGAGGTAATGAAAAATACCGCAACGAGAATGACCGCCAGCGTCGAGGTCACGGCCGGAAGTGGCAGGTAGGTGAAGAACTGGAACAGTCCCACGGCCACGTCGTTGGCAACTGCCGTGCCCAATTCTCCGGCCGCCACCCCCGTATCCACAAACATTGCCGTATTGCCGAACACCGTCATCCAGAAGAATGTGAAACCGGCCGGGATGAACAGCACCGCGACGATGAATTCACGCACCGTCCGCCCGCGTGAAATGCGCGCGATAAACATGCCAACGAACGGTGACCAAGAAATCCACCAGGCCCAGTAGAAAAGCGTCCAGCCATCAACCCAGGGCGTGGGTTCATAAGCATAGATATTGAAGGTCCGTAGCAGCAGCGTATCGAGATAGAGACCGATATTCTGGACGAAATCCCTGAAAAGATCCGCCGTCGGTCCGACCAGCAGCACGAACACCATCAGCAGCACGGCCACGACCAGATTGGTTTCAGAAAGGATGCGCACACCCTTGTCGAGCCCCGTGACCACAGAGACGGTCGCCAATGCAGTGATGATCGCAATCAGCGGAACCTGCACCTGCGGTCCGATCGGCACGCCGATCAGATAGTTCAGCCCGGCATTGATCTGGTTGACCCCGAGCCCCAAAGAGGTGGCGATGCCGAACATAGTCCCCACAATGGCGAAGATGTCGACAGCGTGCCCGATCGGGCCGTTGATCCGGCTCTTGAGCAACGGGTAGAGCCCGGACCGTATGGTCAGGGGCAGATTGTAGCGATAGCCGAAATAGGCCAGCGACAGCCCCACCACGGCATAGATCGCCCAGGCATGAATGCCCCAGTGAAAAAACGTCACCGCCATCGATTCGCGCATGGCAGCGATACTGCCCGGCTCGGCGGTCGGTGGCGCATAAAAATGGGTCATAGGTTCGCCGACGGCATAAAACATCAGCCCGATTCCCATCCCGGCCGCAAACAGCATCGCTATCCAGGAGAGATATTTGAAATCCGGCGTGGCATCGTCGGGCCCCAGCTTGAGCGAGCCGAAACGCCCCAGCGAAAACAGCAGAACTGCGGCGAGAAAAATGCCCACCGACAGCAGGTACAGCCAGCCGAAATTGCCAAGAATACCGGCCTGCAATGCGGAAAAAATATCGGCTGCCTGATCGGGCATCACGACCCCGATCAAAAGGAAAACGGCAATAATGATAATGGCGCCGAAAAAGACCGGTGGATTGATGACGAAACCCGAAAACATGAACCCCACTCATTTCTTGTTTTTTGCCCGGACAACGGCGGCCCGAGGCAATTGACTTGGGTAAAGTCTATCAGGGCGTGGCGTTGTTACAACCGCCTGTGGAAAACAACGCGCTTGGCATTCAGGATTTGCGCGAGGCGGTCTCCTTGAGCAGCAAGTCCTTGGCCTGATTGATTTTGGCGGCCAGAAAGGCCGATCCGCCCGTATCGGGATGAACCTTTTTCATCAGCGTCCGGTGCGCCGCCTTGATGGCGTCCGGGCCCGCGCCGGGCTTGAGCCCCAGCACTTCATAGGCTTCTTCGAGCCCGCTGACGCCGGCAGTGCTCTGGCTTTCGGATTGGCCGTCCTCCTCGCCGGTTTCCATGCCGAATTCGCTGGCAAAATAGTCCCGCCAGCCCGCCCGATTGGCGTCGAGCCAGCTTTTGAACAGCGCCAGCGAGTCCGCATCGTCGCTCAACTCGTCATAGAGCGCCCAGCACTCCTCTGCAGACAGGTCCGCCAGTCCGCGCCCGGCAAAATGCCCTGAACGTACGGTGCCCGAAACCGCTCCCGTCTCGTGCTCGAGTGCCATATCCAGATAGACCGAAGACACTCTTGAAACGTTGTTCGGGTTCGACAGGCCCGCCCCAAAATCGATGGGGCCGAGCCGTCCGCGCATCAACACGCCCAGCCCGCCCGCCGCCATGAAGCTGGCCAAAAGCATTTGGCCGCGCACGCCAAGCACTGCTGCGCCGATCACCAAAACGCCACCGACGATCCAGCGCAATGCGCGCACCAATTGCCGGATCGCGCCCTGTAAAAACAGTGCGTACAGATACAGCGCAATCAGCGCCACCGCGCCGGCAAGCACAAACCAGATCATGAAAGCTGTTCGAGCAGCAGTTTCGCTGGCCCGCCCTGCTGGAGCTTGAGCGCCGCGCGTCCACCGCTCGCATAGGCGGCCACTGCTCGTAGCAGCGCCGCCAGTTCCGCGGCTGCACCGGCGTTGAACCGCGCATAGGCACCTTTGGTGAGCCTTGCGAACTCCTTGAACGCGGTTTGGGTCACCGGGTCGTGTCCTTCCTGAAACAGAAACATCGGGCAGCCCAAAAGCCCCAGCTCGCCCGCCTTCTGGGCCAGCTTGTCAATGTCTTCTTCCATGGCGTCGCCCACATAGACGACGGCGTTGATCTTTTTGGAGTTGTGCTCGTTTCGGGCGTGGGAAAACACCTTGGACATCTGCGTATGTCCGCCCCGGCAGTCGATGCCGGTCATCAGGCCCGCCAGCGCCCGTGCGTCGGAAACCCAGCGCGAGGCCCGGCATTCCCCAAAGCCGCGGAAATAGATGAGCTGAACGTCGAGCCCGCCGGTCTTGGCCACCGTCTCAAACATTTCTCCCTGCAACTGACAGGCCAGATCCCATGTCGGCTGGCGGCTCATCGTTGCGTCCATGGCAAACAGCAGCCGACCGCGCTGGTCAGTACCTGCCGTCCTGGTGGCACTCATTGCGCCCACCTTCGCAACGAAGTCTGCGATCTCCGCATGCGATGCGCGATCATCGGTCGGAGGGGTGCTCGGGGTCTTGGTCGGGGTCTTTTCGGCCACGTGCTCTCCTTTCTCTGCAAATATGGGCCGTGCCACCACGCCCCGCAAGTCTGTGCGGCCCGCGCTGCTTGTGTTCGGTTCAATTTTCCGGCAAAAGTGAACTTCGACGCTTTGATTTCCGGGCTTCATCACCAAAAATGCCAATCTCGTCAAAGGGCTTCGCCCGGTCCAGCCTTGCGCTCATCATTGTTGGCCTTATGGCGCTGATCGGCATCGTAGGCACGACCATCTGGCTGGTCGAGCGCAACAGGGCCCATTTCGACGAGGTCACCGAAGCCCGTGTGGCCCGCATCGCCGCCGTCGATTTGCGCAATCTGCTCCAGAACGCACAGTCGAGCCAGCGGGGCTATCTGCTGACCCTCGATGACCGTTATCTCGAACCCTATCGCGACGTCGTCGACCGCATCGTCCCGGCTTACGAATTGCTCAATGAGTTGCTCATTCCCTATCCGGAAGCAGAGCAGTCCATGGTGCAGATGCGCTCCGATATCGAGACCAAATTGGCCGAACTCGACAGGACGCTGGAACTTGCCCAGCAGGGCGATCTCCAGTCGGCGCTGGATCTGGTGCGCACCGATCAGGGTGAAATCATCATGGAGCGCATGCGCACGTTTCTCGATGCCATCGTCTCCGCAGCGGATGAGAGAACCTTCAACGGCGTGGTCGAACAACGCGGCGCGGTTGGCGCACTACGCATCATCGCAATTATCGGCGCGCTGGTGATTATCGCCGTGGTGGGGGGGGCCGCATGGCTGGTCCTGCGGTACACCCGCGAAATCGATACCGCGCGCGCCGAAGTCGAGAGTGTCAATCGCGATCTCGAAGCCCGGGTCGGCGAGCGCACCCGCGATCTCATGCGCGCCAACGAGGAAGTGCAGCGCTTCGCCTATATCGTCACCCACGATCTGCGCGCGCCGCTGGTCAACATCATGGGCTTTACCTCCGAGCTTGAAGCCTCTCTGGGGCCTATCAACGCACTCGTTGAAAGCCACGCTGGTGATCCCGACGATCCTGTTGTTGTCGAAGCGCGTCAGACCGCAACCGAGGACCTGCCGGAGGCAATAGGGTTCATCCGCTCATCCACAAAGAAGATGGATGGGCTGATCAACGCCATTCTCAAGATTTCCCGCGAGGGTCGTCGAGACCTCAAAGCCGAGCGCATAGATCTCGAAGCGCTCGTGGAGTCGACGGTATCGGCCGTCCGCCATCAGGTTGCGGAAACAGATGGCGACGTCGTCATAAAGGTTGCAACCCCGCCGGTGTTTTCCGACCGCCTGGCGCTCGAGCAGATTTTGGGCAACCTTCTCGACAATGCCATAAAGTACAGGCATCCAGAGCGCCCCATCGCCATTACCATCGAGGGACGGCAGGAGCGCGACGGCCGCATCGTGATCGATGTGATCGACAATGGCCGCGGAATTTCTGTCGAAGACCATGACCGCGTGTTTGAACTGTTCCGGCGATCGGGCAACCAGAATGTCCCCGGAGAGGGCATCGGGCTCGCCCATGTGCGCATAATGGCCCGCAACCTCGGCGGCGATATCCAATTGCAATCCAATCCCGATCATGGGACCATATTTACAGTGATCGTGGCGCCTGATCTGCGCGCCATTGCTAAAATCAAGGACCGACCATGACCGACGCCAAACCCGTCACCATCCTTATGATAGAGGACGACGATGGTCACGCACGCCTGATCGAAAAAAACATCCGTCGCGCCGGGGTGAACAATGAAATCATTCCGTTTGTGAACGGCACCGATGCTCTTGCCTATCTGTTCGGCCAGGACGGCAGCGGCACAGTGAGCACGAACCGCCACTATCTCATCCTTCTCGATCTCAATCTGCCGGACATGACCGGGGTTTCCATCCTCGAAAAGGTCAAGGCAAACCCCCACACAAAGCGTACGCCTGTCGTCGTGCTGACCACCACCGACGACGAGCGCGAGATTCAGCGCTGCTACGATCTCGGGGCTAATGTCTACATCACCAAGCCGGTCGATTACGACGGCTTTGCCAACGCTATCCGCCAGTTGGGCATGTTCTTTTCGGTCATGCAGGTCCCGGAGACCGCGTAACGCCGATGCCCAACAGACCCGCCAAAATTCTCTATGTCGATGACGATCCCGCTCTCGGACGGCTGGTCCAGAAGGTGCTGGGTCGGCAGGGGCGCGAGATCATCCATGTCACCTGCGCCGAAAAGGGCTTCGAACGGCTCGGCGAAGGCGATATCGATGTTCTGGTGCTCGATCACTATCTGGCAGACAGCACCGGCCTTGGCATGCTCGAACAGGTCGCCGCCAACGAAGATTCCCCGCCGGTCGTCTATGTCACAGGTTCGACCGAAGCGGCAATTGCCGTTGCCGCGCTCAAGGCGGGGGCTGCCGACTATGTGCTCAAGACTGTGGGCGAAGATTTTCTTGAACTTTTGAGCAATGCGGTCGAGCAGGCCATCACGACATCGCGCCTGCGCAAGGCACGTGAACAGGCCGAACGCGAACTGCGCGCTGCCAAGGAGCGCGCCGAACTGGCTCTGGCTGAAGTCAATCATCGCGTTGCCAATTCGCTGGCGCTGGTTGCAGCGCTTGTGAGGCTGCAGGCTTCGGCGGTTGCGGACCCGGCGGCAAAAGAAGCGCTTGCCGAAACCCAGGGGCGCATCTCGGCCATAGCCGGCATCCACAAGCGACTCTATACCACCGACGACGTACGTTTCGTCGAAATCGATGCCTATCTGGGCAATCTGGCCAGCGAGATTCAGATGTCCATGAGCCTTGACGGCGCTGCAGCGGACATCAAGCTCGTGGCCGAGCCCATTCGCATTCCCACCGACAAGGCGGTCTCGGTCGGCGTTATCGTCAACGAACTGGTCACCAACGCCGCCAAATACGCCTATCGGGACCGCGAGGTCGGCGAAATTCGCGTCAGAGCCAGCCAGATAGAGCCCGGCACCTGTGAGATTATCGTCGAAGATGACGGTGTGGGCTGGATGGGTGAGGGCAAAATTCACGGGACCGGTGTGGGGTCTCGCGTCATTGCCGCAACGGCGACGGGCCTTGGTGCGACGCTGGCCTATGACAAGGTGCCTCAGGGTACCCGCGCGCGCCTGCAGATCGAAATCTGATCCGGAGGGCGGGCCTCTATGGTCTGAACAACGCCCAGCCGGATAAAAAAATCCGCCCGCCGACCTCGCTCGTCTGGGCTACTGCTCCATTTCCAGTACGTAATTTGCGAATTGCTCGATCTGCTCGCGCGCGCCGCTCTCCATGCCCGAGGCGACAACGGCGTCGCGGCTCGCAAAATCGTCGAAATGGGACGTGCCGGTATAGAGGGTCGACTCACCAAGATCCTCGAAGCGCTGGGTCTCGCGTCCCTCATTGCCTTCGGTCGATCCGAACGGGCCTTCAAATCCGAAAGTGTTCACATAGCCCTCGGGCGCATCGATCTCGATGAACCGGCCAAAAAAGGTGACCTGGCCAACATCCCGCACGTCCTGCACATAGCGCCAACTCCCGCCGGGCTTGAAATCGTGTGCCAGTATTTCGATCGGTCCGATGGACCTCGGGCCCCACCATTGCGCAACGTGTTCGCGTTCGGTATAGGCTTTCCAGACCAGCGCGCGGGGCGCTTTGAATGTCCGGGTGAAGGTGATGATCGGCTTGTCGGTTGGGGTTGCGATGATTGTTTCGCTCACACGATTGCTCCCTGGTTACTGTTTTGATTTGGGATCGCCGCGCTGAAGCTCGGCGAGATAGGTTTCGAACTGGTCGAGATTTTCGTCCCAGAACTTCCGATAGGCACCGAGCCACCCATGCAAATCCTTGAGCGGGCTGGCCACCAATGTGCAGTAGCTGTACTGGGCATCCTTCTTGCGGCTGATCAGCCCGGCATTTTCGAGCACCTTGATGTGCTTGGAGACTGCAGCCAGACTCATCTCGTGCGGCGCTGCCAACTCCCCAACGCTCGCCTCGCCCGATGACAGACGAGCAAGGATCGCACGGCGCGTGGGGTCGGCGAGGGCGCCAAAAACCTGACTGAGAGGGTCGGTGGCAGACATCAAATTAAACCATTTAGTTTTAAACTATTTGGTTTAATAAAGGCGAAGCCGGAACCTGTCAAGGGCTCGTTTGCCGAGCACTCCAAAGCCGGACCGTTATGAAAAGATCAGAATCCGCCGCCGGTCTTGAATCCACCGCCCTTGAATCCGCCACCGGTCTTGAACCCGCCGCCGCCAAAGCCGCCGCTGCGAGGACGCGAGAATCCGCCCCAATTGCCGCCCGAAGGCGGTCGCGGCGAAAAGCCCCCCGGCGGCACGGAAAACCCGCCCTTCGACTTTTTCGACCGGCGCGGCGACGTCGGAACGATCGGTCCGGAGGTGCCGGTCCAGTCCTGGGAGTCACGCCATTGCCCCCAGTAGGCCGCCGCTGTCATCCCGCCCTTGAGAAATTCGGTCAAAAGATCGCCGACCAGCCTTTCATTGCCGAACCGGGAGCGCGGATCGTCATAGCGCGATTTCTTGAACTCGAACTCGATGTCCTCGAGCTCACGCCGGCGCGCCTCGAGCACCTTGAGCCGGCTGCGTTCATCGTCGAGTTCGAGTTGCTCTTCGGCAATGCGCCGCCGCGTTTCCTCGAGCCGCACGACGATCGCGTCGTCCTCTTCGGTGCGCGTCGCGCGCGCCTCGGCCAGAAGCCTTTCGATACCGGTGTCGCTTATCGCCTCTGCCAGCATGTCCACTGCCTGGGCAAAGGCCGGATCACCGCCATCTGCAATCTGTTTTTGCTTTTCGGTCAGGTTCTCGCGCTCGTCCTCGATGGCCAGCAATTCCGCGTCAATGGCCTCAACCCGCGCCTGTGCCGTTTCCAGCGCCGCACGCGCTTTCCCACCACCGGCGGCGTCCAGCGCAGCGTTCTCGCGCGCTCGCACATTCTCGTCGAGCACATCGGCGTCGGCGGCCAGTTTCTCGGCATGCTCGCGCAGGCGCTCGGGTATGGCGATCAGCATTGCATAATTGGGCCGCGCATCGGCAAAACGCACCAGCCGCGCCACCCAATCGTCGAGCATGCGCGTTAAGGTGCCGGCCTTGTAAGCCCCCGTTCCATATCCCCGGTCCCACAGATAGGAAAACAGCGGATCTTCGCGATAGGGCTTGCCCTTTTCTTCACGATCCGCCTCGGCCATATCGGCCTTGCGATCGGCCTCGGTCGCCACCTTTTCGGTCTCGGCCCGCTCGGCAATCAACGCAACATAAGCTGCATCATCGGCCAGTGCCGCCTTGACGGGCGCCTCCAGAGCGTCGATTTCGGCCTGCCATTTCTGCGTATTTTCCAGCAACTCCTGCCGCTCGGCGCTGAGTTTTGCAAGATCGGCCTCTTTGCCGGTCAGCGCCCTTTCCATGTCGGCCATCGCGGCTGCATGGCTCTTGAGCAGCTCACGCGCCCGGCTCTCGGCCTGGCTCAGAGTGCCGGCCAGGTCTTTTTGAACCTCTGGCGAAAGCCGCACCTTTGCCACCGCCCGCAATTGCCCCAATTCGGTCTCGCGCAGCTTACCCACACGTTCATTGGCCCGCGCGATGCGCTTGGTTATGTCATCTTCCTCGCGCCGGATGTCGCGTAGCGCATCGTCTAGCGCCCGCATGGCCTGAGGTCCGCTTACGCTCATTGCAGCCTCACCATTGCGTAATTGCCCCGTCGAGAACCGGCATCGTGTAGTCGGTATCGAGGAACCCGTACTGCTTTATGCCCAAGATATTGCGCTGGATGATCCCGTCATCCTGCCGGTCGGCCCGGACAGATTCATAGGTCACGTCCGGCACCCTTATGGCCCATGTCGAGACCTCTTCGGTTTGCCCGGTTTCCTCATTGGTGATCGGCAGTGTCACCAGGTCGTCATCGGACCCCACGGCCTCGACAACGAGGTAATAATTGGTCGCTTCGGTGTTGCTCTCGGGGAATCGCCAGATCCCCGTGGATTCCCCCGGCCGGTTGACGATGCGGATAGAATATTCTGCCAGCAATGTCGCATGGATGGCCTCAAGCTGCTCGATGGCCGCCAGCGCGTCCTCGCGATCACCTCGCTCGGCGGCCGCCTTGCCGCGCTCGACCCAGGGCTCGGCCACCTCGAGGGCCGATTGCACCTTGGTCTCGTTGAAAATCTGCTGATAGGCGGCGTCGATTCGCGCCGGAAGTTCTTCGGCCAGCTCGATCCGCGCCGCCGCCTCCATGCCCGCCTGATAGGGACGGTAGGCAAGGAAATACCCGCCCAGCACCACCGCCAGCACTACAACCCCGATGAGCACCGTACGTCCCCAGCGCTGCCGGCTCACATAGAGCCGGGCCAGCTGTGTGGAGAATGTATCGGGCGGCGGGGTATAGGTAAACCGGCTCTCGGCCAGCGCCTTGACGCCTTCCTTGAGGATATGGTCGGGAACCTCGATCCCCTGGTCGTGATAGATCTTGCGCAGGCGCTCAATCAGTTCGGCTTCGCGGGCGGTGGCCCCCAGTTCGCGGGCCACGAGATTTTGCTCATGGCGCAGTGTATCCACCACGTCCATGGCCAGCATCACATCGTCCAGCGGCGCCTTGCCTGTCTGTCCCGTTATTGCCCCACCGCTTGCCATAATCGGGTTATCGCATCCTAACGGGCCGAAACGAGGGCGTTGCCTTCAGCGGCGAGCGTTGCCAGCCGCTTCTTGCCGTCTTCGACAGCGTCGCGGATTTCAGCCGAATTTTTGGTGGCCTGATCGCGCATTTCGGCGATGATGGTGATGCTTTTTTCCTGATAGCTGACCACGCTATCGACAAGCTTTTTTACCGCATCTGCGCGGATGGTCGGACCGTACCCCGCTCTTAGCGCTTCCTCCTGAACCTTGCCGCCGATCTCCGAAAGTGTCTCCAGGCTCTGGCTCATGCCCTCTTTCATTGCATTGAGGGTTTCGGTCGATTCATGGAGCCCGAACAGGCCGGTAAACGAGGCCGAAAGCGCTGTGAGGACAGTTTCGTTGGTCGAAAAGAACGAGATGGACTGTTGATAGACGCGTTCCTTGGCGTTGGTCGTCTGCATGAGCCGCGCCATAATCACTTCCGAGGTCGAGTAGGAAATCGTCAGGTTGTCCGACAGATCCTTGGCGATCTGGTAGCGACGCTCCTCGTTCTGCAGATCGCGCACCCGCTCGTCCCGCGCCATTTCCAGTCGTGCGCGGTCGGCCGGGGTCCCTTCGGTGAACGCGTTGAGCGCATCGGTTGCCCCCTGCAGGTCGATCTTGCGCTGCTCGAGCTGCGCGCTGGCGATGTCCAGCACTTCGAGCGCCATCACTTCGGCCTGCTTGAGCGCGCCGCGAAAGTCGCGATAGGCTTCGAGAATCGTATGTTCGCGGTCGATCTGGTCCTTGGTGTCTTTCGAGACGTCGAGATAGGTGTCGCGAATCTTGTCGAATCGTGCGGCGATATCGCCGCGCGAGACCTTCATCCACACGTTAGAAGCGCGCTCGAAAATATCGATCTTGCCGTCCTCGAGCTGGTCGACCATGCTCTTGGCGTCGTCGCGGATCGAATTGAAGGATTTGGTAATGTCCTCGTAGCGCTCGCCCACATTCATCGCCGCAACTTGGGTGCGCACCACTTCGTTGAAGGCACTTGCCTGGGTCAGAACACGCCCGATCAGGATGACCCTGGTGTCGTCGAGATGCGTGATTTCGGCCAGAAGCCCTGCAATCGGTGCCTCGCCCGGTTCACCTTCGGGCCAGAGCCCAAGATCCTTGATCGCCGCGACGGCCTTGTCCAGATATTGCAGAGGCCTGTCCATAAGCTGGGGAGCTTCGGTTTGGGTAATCTCGGTGCTCATTGCCCACGTCCCTGTTGCAACTTTTGCAGATGTGGTGACATGATTCCGCCTGGCAAGAGATAAGACAATTGCGCATGCACCACATGGCGCTGTTTTCTCGCCATTGGTGCCAAAAAGCCGCATACACGGTGTTTGAGTTAAATGAAGAGGAAGATGGCTTGGATTTCGGTGGACGCTACAGGGTCGATGCCAATCGGCTCGCGGTTTGGAACGCGCTCAACGATGCCGAAGTGCTCAAGGCCTGTATACCCGGTTGCAAGGCGATTCGCTGGGTGTCCGACACCGCGCTCGAGCTTGAGATCACTGTCAATCTCGGCGTGGTTCAACCCGTTTTCAAAGGCGATCTGTTCTTGTCCGATATCGACCCGGCCATAAGCTATACGCTGACCGGACAGGGTAGGGGTGGGCTGCTCGGCAAGGCGCAGGCCTCGGCCGATATCAGACTGATCGATCTCGACTCTTCAACGCTTCTGAGCTTTTCGGCCACCGGTGGAGCGTCTGGCCAGATCATGAAACTGGGCAGGGCCATCGTTGGCAATTCCGCCCAGAAGATCATCGACGGATTTTTCGAGCGCTTCGGCGAGGCCATGGGCGCCAGGGTTGTCCCGTTGGAGCCTCAGCTCTAGACGGGCAACTGCGTGGTTTACCGCATCCCTAAAATTTTTTGCCCAAATGGTCAAAAAATCGAAATTCTCTATTGCGTCCGCTTTGTTTGCGCGATTGTATCTGAAGCCATCGCGCGTGGAAATGCACCGGCCGTCGCCGGGCCCCTTTCTGCAGCCCGTGAATAGGGAGCATCAATCATGTCCAAAACAACAAAGACTGGCATCGCCGCCCTGGCAGGCGTAGCCCTCTCCACTCTCCTGGCCGGCACGGCCCTTGCCGATCCCGCGCTCGTTTATGATGGCGGCGGCAAGTTCGACGCTTCGTTTAACGAAGCGGCCTATAACGGCGCCGAACTGTTCAAGACAGATACGGGGCAGGACTACCAGGATCTCGAAATTTCGGGCGATGCCCAGCGCGAACAGGCTATCCGCCAGTTTGCGGCGCGGGGCAACAATCCCATCGTCCTGCCGGGCTTTAGCTGGGAAACCGCGCTGCGCGCGGTTGCTCCGGATTTCCCCGACACCTCGTTCCTCATCATCGACACCGTCGTTGACGATATCGAAAACGTGCGCTCGGTGATTTTTAAGGAGCATGAAGGCTCCTATCTCGTGGGCGCGCTTGCTGCCATGGCAACCGAAACAGGCACCATCGGCTTTATTCCGGCCTTCGATTTCTCGCTGCTCCAGGCTTTCGGCTGCGGCTACAAGCAGGGCGCCGCTTATGTGAACCCCGATATCGAAGTGATCGAAACGGCCATTGGCACTGGCTTTGACGCCTTCAACAATCCCGGCGGCGGCACTGAAGTTGCCCGCAGCCAGATCGACCGCGGCGCAGACGTCATCTATCACGCTGCAGGTGGTGCCGGTGTCGGCGTTCTCCAGGCTGCCGCCGATGCCGGCGTTCTCGGCATCGGTGTGGACTCCAACCAGAACCATCTCCATCCCGGACAGGTTCTGACCTCGATGCTCAAGCGCGTCGACGTTGCCGTCTACGACGCCTTCGAAGACTTTGCCAATGACGAATGGACCAACGACGTTGAGGTCCTCGGCCTTGCCGAAGACGGTGTGGGCGCAGCATTCGACGAAAACAACGCCGAGCTCATCACCGATGATATGCGCGCTATGGTTGACGACATTACCGCCAAGATCGTATCGGGCGAAATCGTCGTTCACGACTACCGCGAAGACGAGTCCTGCCCGGTCTGATTCGTTACCCCTTTAAGGGAAGGGTCCGATAATGGACACGCAAACCGAAAACGTTCAGCGGCCGGCTCCGGCCGCTGAAACCTCTCTGGCGATCGAACTGAAAAAGATCAACAAGAGCTTCGGGCCGGTTCACGCGAATAAGGATATCGACCTCGCTGTTACGCGAGGCACGGTTCATGGCATCGTGGGCGAGAACGGAGCCGGAAAATCGACCCTGATGTCGATTCTGTACGGCTTTTATCACGCCGACAGCGGCGAGATCGTGGTCAACGGAACGCCAGTAACCATCCACAATTCCTCCGATGCGCTGGCGCTCGGCATTGGCATGGTTCATCAGCACTTCATGCTGGTCGACAATTTTTCGGTCATCGAGAACGTCATTCTGGGCGCCGAGGATTCGGCGCTTTTGGGCCCCAGCGTCGAAAAGGCACGCCGCGAATTGCAGCGCCTTGCTGACGACTATGGGCTCAATGTTCCCGTCGATGCGCTGGTCCAGGACCTTTCGGTCGGCCAGCAGCAGCGGGTGGAAATTCTCAAGGCGCTCTATCGCGGCGCCGATATCCTGATCCTCGACGAGCCGACCGGCGTGCTGACCCCGGCCGAAGCCGATCACCTGTTCAAGGTGCTCAAGACGCTGCGCGACGAGGGCAAGACCATACTCCTCATCACCCACAAGCTGCGCGAGATCATGGCCATCACCGATACTGTTTCGGTCATGCGTCAGGGCCAGATGGTGGAATCGCTGGTGACCTCGGAGACCAGTCCCGAAGAACTCGCCGAGTTGATGGTGGGGCGCCGCGTTCTGCTGCGCGTCCACAAGGAAGAGGCCCGCCCCGGCGATGTGCTCCTCGATGTCGACGATCTCGTCGTCACCGACGACGCAGGGGTCGAACGCCTCAAGGGCATATCACTCAAGGTGCGGGCTGGAGAAATTCTTGGCGTGGCCGGCGTTGCTGGCAATGGGCAGTCCGAACTGCTTGAATGTATAGCCGGCATGCGCGCCGCAAAATCGGGCAGCATTTCCCTGAACGGCCATGATGTGACCGCCGTCAACGAGGACAGCGCCGCCATGCTGCGGCGAAACGGTCTGGCCCATGTGCCCGAGGACCGCATCCGCATGGGCCTTGTCACCAATTTCTTCGAGTGGGAAAACGCCATTCTCGGCTACCATGAAAACTATGGCAAAGGACTGATACTCGATGTCAGGGCCGCAAGGGCCGAGGCCGAGCGCCATATCGAAAAATTCGACATCCGTCCGGCCAATACCGACCTCAAGACCGCCAATTTTTCCGGTGGCAATCAGCAAAAGATCGTTCTGGCCCGCGAAATGGAGCGCGATCCCGACGTCCTGATCGTGGGCCAGCCCACGCGCGGGGTGGATATTGGCGCCATCGAGTTCATCCACAACCAGATCATCAAGATGCGTGACGCAGGCAAAGCCATTCTGCTGGTTTCCGTCGAGCTCGATGAAATCCGCTCGCTGTCAGACCGCATTGTCGTCCTGTTCGACGGCCAGATCGTTGGCGAGGCCGATCCGGCCACCGCCGATGAAGGCGAGTTGGGCCTGCTTATGGCCGGTGTCGGGGCCGGCGAAAAAACCAGATCCACCGAGTCGAGCCAATGAGTGCGTCCATGCCCTTGCCCCGCTGGGTCGATATCATCCTTCTGCCGGTGCTCAACGTTACCCTGGCCTTCATCATCGGTGGTATCGTTGTCCTGATCGTGGGTGAAAACCCCATCGAAGCTGTCCGCATCATGATCTACGGCGCCTTCGGCTACGGATACGGTTTCGGGTTCACGCTCTATTACACCACCAATTTCATTTTCGCGGGCCTGGCCGTTGCGGTCGCCTTTCACGGCGGGCTGTTCAATATCGGCGGCGAAGGGCAAGCCTATGTTGGCGGGCTCGGCGCCATTCTTGTGGCGCTTGCCGTTGGCGGGTTGCACTGGGCCTTCGCCCTGCCGCTCATCATGATCGCCTCGGCGCTTTTCGCTGGCGCATGGGCCTTTATTCCCGGCTATCTGCAGGCCAAACGCGGGTCGCACGTCGTCATCACCACAATCATGATGAACTTCATCGCCACCTCGATGATGAGCTACATCATCTCGCGCATCCTGAAGCCGGAAGAAATCAATTCCGACGAGAGTGCCCGCATCGCTGAAGTCACCCGTGTGCCGTTCCTGGCTGAATGGATACCGCTGCTTCGCAACACGCCGGTCAACATCTCCTTCATTCTGGCCATTCTCGCATTGATCGGCGTCTATATCCTGATCTGGCATACCAAGTTCGGCTACGCCCTGCGCACTATGGGACATAACAGCACCGCCGCGCGATATGCGGGTATGTCCAACGCCAAGCTCATCATGGCCACCATGGCAATTTCCGGAGCGCTTGTCGGTATGGTCGCGGTAAACGACACTGCCGGTGCCCATGGCCGCCTGATTTTGGGTTACGTAGCCGGCACCGGCTTTGTCGGCATCGCCGTGGCCTTCATGGGCAAGGCCCACCCGATCGGGGTGGGGCTCTCAGCGCTGCTCTTCGGCGTGCTCTATCAGGGTGGGCAGGAGCTGGCCTTTACCATGCCCGCTATCACCCGCGAAATGATCGTCACCATTCAGGCCCTTGTGATCCTGTTTACCGGTGCCATGAGCAACATGCTGCGCCGTCCGGTCGAATTTGCCTTTATGGCAACGCGGCAAAAGCGAGATCCCGATCCCGTGCCGCAAGAGAAGGGGGCATAGGCGATGGAGGACATCATCTCGGTTCTCACCACCACCATCCGCGTCTCGACCCCGCTGATTCTTGCCTGCCTCGCCGGCCTTTATTCCGAGCGCTCGGGAATCGTCGATATCGGGCTCGAGGGCAAGCTGCTCGGCTCGGCCTTCGGCGCCGCCGTCGTGGCCTCGGTCACCGGCAATGTCTGGCTCGGGCTCATGGCCGGCATTGGCGTGTCGCTGATGTTTTCGGCCGTACACGGCCTCGCCTCGATCAATTTCCGCGGCAATCAGATCATTTCCGGCGTGGCGCTCAATTTCCTCGCCTCGGGCCTCACCGTCTTCCTGGGCGCCGCCTGGTTCGGCCGTGGCGGCAACACGCCCGCCCTGTCCGGCGGTGCCCGCTTTTACGGTATCGAGTTGCCCTTCGCGCGCGAGCTGGCCGGTGTTCCGGTCATCGGCCCCATCTATTCGGGGCTCCTGTCCGGACACACGATTCTCACCTATCTCGCCTTCCTCGCCGTGCCATTGACCGCATGGGTGCTCTGGCGCACCCGCTTCGGGCTGCGCCTGCGCGCCGTGGGCGAAAACCCAAAGGCCCTGGACACGGCCGGCATGTCGGTGAGCTTCCTGCGCTACAAGGCCCTCGCCATAACCGCCGTTCTGGTTGGTACGGGCGGGGCGTATCTCTCGACGGCCCAGGCCGCCAGCTTCTCGCGTGAAATGAGCTCGGGCCGCGGCTATATCGCGCTCGCGGCACTCATCTTTGCCAAATGGAGACCCTATCCAGCCCTCGGCGCCTGCCTCCTGTTCGGCTTCCTTGAAGCCATGCAGTACCGCCTGCAAGGCGTCGAACTCCCGCTGATCGGCGCTGTCCCCACCCAGGCCATGCAGGCTCTGCCCTACGTGCTCACCATCCTGCTGCTCGCCGGCTTTGTCGGTCGCGCCATCGCGCCCAAGGCGGCCGGTCAGCCCTATGTCAAGGAACGGTGATGGCAACACTTTCGCCGCAGGATAAAACCCTGCTCGACGCCGCCGAGGCCGTCCGCGCCCTCGCGTACGCGCCCTATTCGAACTTCCATGTCGGCGCCGCAATCCTGGCCGATGATGGAAACATCTATTCGGGCTGCAATGTCGAAAACGCTGCCTACCCCGTGGGTAATTGCGCCGAACCCTCGGCCATTGCCGCCATGCTGGCCGGCGGCGGCAGGCGCATCGAAAAGATCTTTGTGACGGGCCCCGGCACAACCCCCGTCACCCCCTGCGGCGGTTGCCGCCAGCGCATCCGCGAATTCGCCTCCGAAACCACCCCAATCATCTGCCTCGGGGTCGAGGGCGAACCGCTCTTTACGACGCTGGGCGAACTTCTGCCCCACTCTTTCGGCCCTGAGTTTCTGGGCCGCTAGAGCGTTTCCAGGATAGGTGGGTACCACTTATCTGGTTCGGAAGCGCGACAAAACAAAGACTTAGAGCAGTTTCAGCGGTTCGGAGAAATGCTGAAACTGCTCCAGCTCTGGGTATCGGATGGGGAGGTCCACCGGAGCAAACGCGAAAACCATAAGGCACTGAGAATGGCCAAGGCACAAAAGACCATCCGCAATCTGGCGGGCGATACCCCGATCGATGCCGCGCTGATCCTGGGCTCGGGCCTGTCGGACATCGGCGACCTGCTGACCGACAAGGTCACGATCCCCTTTTCCGATCTCAAAGGTTTCCCCCAGGGCGGCGTTTCCGGCCACGGCAAGGATCTGCTCATCGGCCAGATGGGCTCCCGGCGTCTCGCCATCCTCACCGGCCGCCAGCACTATTACGAGCATGGCGACCCCGCCGCCATGCGCCCGGCGCTTGAAACCCTTGCCGAACTCGGCGCCAAAACGCTGCTCCTGACCAATTCCGCCGGCTCGCTCGATCACGACGTCCCGCCCGGCAATCTGATGCTGCTCTCCGATCACATTAATTACGCCGGCGTCAATCCGCTGATCGGCGAGGATACCGACGCCCGCTTCGTCAACATGGTCGATGCCTACGATCCCGAGTTGCGCGCCACGACCCACGCGGTCGCCGCCCGCCTCGAAATCGCCCTCAAGGAGGGCATCTATATGTGGTATTCTGGCCCCAGCTTCGAAACGCCGGCCGAAATCCGCATGGCCCAGACCCTGGGTGCAAACGCGGTCGGCATGTCCACGGTCCCCGAGGTGATCCTGGCGCGGTTCCTGGGCCTTAAGGTCTGGGCCTGTTCCTCGATCACCAATATGGGCGCCGGCATGGCTCAGGAGGTCATCTCCCACACCCAGACCAAGGACGTGGCGAAATACGGGGCCGAGAAATTGAAGCGCCTCATCCCGGCGCTGATGGAGGAGATATGAGTCTCAAGATCGTCGACAGCCAGAGCCACGCCACCGGCCACAAGCGCAATCCGGGCTTCCCGCTCGATCTCGATTGGGTCGAACGCGTGCGCATGAACCGCTCGGCGCTCGAACGCCGCGCCGGAACGATCGGCGCCCGCCGCTCGGTCAAAAAGGACCACCAGCTTGCCTGGCTTTTGAAGGCCGTGTCACTGATGGATCTGACCACGCTCAATTCCGATGACACGCCGGGCCGGGTCGAACGCCTGTGCGCCAAGGCCCGCAATCCCATCCGCGCTGATCTGGTCGAAGCCATGGGCGTCAAAAAACTGGGCGTTACTCCGGCGGCGGTCTGCGTGTACCACAATTTCGTTGCGACCGCCGTCAAAGCGCTCGAGGGCACAGATATCCCCGTCGCCGCGGTTTCCACCGCCTTCCCCCACGGGCTGACCCCCCTCAAGATCCGCCTTGCGGAAATCGAGGCCTCGGTCGAAGACGGCGCGAAGGAAATCGACATCGTCATCGAGCGCGGAATGGTGCTCAGCGGCGATTGGCAGGGGCTTTACGATCAGGTTCGTGCCATGCGCGCCGCCTGTGGTGAAGCCCATATCAAGACCATTCTTGGCACCGGCGAGTTGGCAACGCTCACCAATGTCGCCAAGGCTTCGCTGGTCTGCATGCTGGCCGGCGCCGATTTCATCAAGACCTCGACCGGCAAGGAAAAGACCAACGCGACCCTGCCCACCTCTCTGGCCATGGTCCGCATGATCCGCTGGTTTCACGAGCAGACCGGCATCGAGATCGGCTACAAGCCGGCCGGCGGCATTTCTAAGGCCAAGGACGCGCTGACCTATATGGCGCTGATGCGCGAGGAACTGGGCCGCAACTGGCTCGAACCGCACCTGTTCCGCTTTGGCGCCTCCTCGCTTTTGACCGATATCGAACGCCAGATCGAACACGGCATCACCGGCCACTACGCCGCCGATTACCGCTTCGCGATGGCCTGAGCGCCATGGCTTCCAGCGCTTCACCCATCCCCACTGTCATCCCGGGATTTATTCCCGGGGACCAGTGTGCGTTTCTCCAGACTCCGGCCCCTTGAGTGGTCTGGTCTAGGATAACACGCCGAGTTTAGGGGCTCCAAAGCCCGGAGAAAGAAAATGACCAAAGTGGCGGAAATCTTTGAAACCCTCGAATACGGCCCGGCTCCCGAAGCGCCCGGCCCGGCCCTCGATTGGCTGGCGGCTCATGGCAGGAAATTCGGCCATTTCATCGATGGTGATTTCACCAGGCCGGGCAAAACCTTCGCCTCGACCAATCCGGCCAATGGCGAAAAGCTGGCCGACATTTCCGAAGCCGGCAAAGCCGATGTGGACAAGGCCGTAAAGGCGGCCCGCGCCGCGTTCTCCGGCTGGTCGCAACTGAGCGGCTTTGAGCGCGCCAAATATCTCTATGCCATCGCGCGCCAGATTCAGAAGGAAAGCCGGCTGTTTGCCGTTCTTGAAACCCTCGACAATGGCAAGCCGATCCGCGAAACCCGCGACATTGATATCCCCCTCGTCGCCCGCCATTTCTATCATCACGCCGGCTGGGCCCAGCATTTGGGGAAATCCTTCCCCGACCATGTGCCCTATGGCGTTTGCGGTCAGATCATCCCGTGGAATTTCCCGCTGCTGATGCTGGCCTGGAAGATCGCTCCGGCCCTCGCGGCGGGCAACACGGTTGTCCTCAAGCCCGCCGAATTCACATCGCTGACCGCATTGCTGTTCGCCGAAATCTGCGCTCGCATCGGCCTGCCCAAGGGCGTCGTCAACATCGTCACCGGGGCCGGAGAAACCGGCGAGGCCATTGTCACCCACCCCGATATCGACAAGATCGCCTTTACCGGCTCCACCGAGGTGGGCAAGATCATCCGCCGCGCCACTGCCGGTTCGGGCAAGGGTCTTTCGCTCGAGTTGGGCGGCAAATCGCCATTCGTCGTGTTCGAGGATGCCGATCTCGACAGCGCCGTCGAAGGGCTGGTCGATGCCATCTGGTTCAATCAGGGGCAGGTGTGCTGCGCGGGCTCGCGCCTTCTTGTCCAGGAATCGATCGAGACCGCCTTCATCGCCAAGATCAAGCAGCGCATGAAAACCCTGCGCGTCGGCGATCCGCTGGATAAATCCATCGATATCGGCGCGCTCGTTGCCCCCGTTCAGGTCGAACGGGTTCTCGATCTCTTAAAGGCCGGCAAGGCCGAGGGTGGCGAGTTCTATTCGCCCGATGGCGATATGCCGCAAAAGGGGTGCTATGTCCGCCCCACGCTGGTCACCGGCATTTCTCCGGCCCACACGCTGGCGTCCGAAGAAATCTTCGGCCCCGTCCTCGTCGCCATGAGCTTCCGCACACCTCAAGAGGCGGTAGAGCTGGCCAACAACACCAAATATGGCCTGGCCGCTTCGGTCTGGACCGAAAACGTCAATCTCGCCCTCGATATCGCCCCTCAGATCAAGGCCGGCGTCGTGTGGATCAATTCCACCAATCAGTTCGACGCAGCGGTCGGCTTCGGCGGTTATCGCGAATCCGGCTTTGGCCGCGAAGGGGGAAGGGAAGGCATGGCCGCCTACCTCAAGCCCGCCTGGGAGAAAAAGCTCAAAGCCGCCCCGGACGTGAAACGGCCCACTCCGGCCGACACAAGCGAAACAACCGGCATCGACCGCACGGCAAAGCTCTATATCGGCGGCAAGCAGGCCCGCCCCGATTCAGGCTATGCAAGGTCCGTCCTATCGGCCGACGGCAAGCATCTGGGCGAAGTGGGAGAGGGCAACCGCAAGGACATCCGTAACGCTGTCGAAGCGGCCCGCGCCGCCTTGGGCTGGAGCAATGCCACGGCCCATAACCGCGCACAGGTGCTCTATTACCTCGGGGAAAATCTCGATTATCGCAAAACCGAATTTGCCGATCGCATCCGGTCGATGACCGGCACCTCGGCCAATGCGGCGCGGCGCGAGGTCGATCTTTCGGTCGAGCGGCTGTTTGCCTTTGCCGGCTGGGCCGACAAGTTCGATGGTGCCGTTCATAATCCGCCCGCCCGCATGATGGCTGTGGCCATGGTCGAACCGGTTGGCGTCGTCGGCATCGCCGCCCCGCTCGAAAGCGCGCTGCTCGGTGCCGTTTCCCTGCTCGCCCCGGCCATCGCCATGGGCAACACCACGGTCCTGATCCCCTCATCGGCCTATCCGTTGGCCGTCACCGATTTCTATCAGGTGCTCGAAACCTCCGATGTCCCCTCCGGCGTCGTCAACATCGTCACCGGCGATGCGAAATCACTGGCCACAACCCTTGCCGAACACGATGGCGTGGACGGCATCTGGTTCGCCGGCTCTCTGGCAGACTCCACCGAAATCGAAAGGCTCTCGGCGGGCAACGTCAAGCAAAGCTGGACCACGCGCGGACTGGCCTTCGATTGGGCCGACCCGGCGCTGGAGGGCGAATATCTCCTGAGCAAAGCCACCCAGATCAAAAACGTCTGGGTACCCTACGGAGCCTGAACCATGAACGAGAAGATCGAAGTCGAAAACTTCACCTCCCCCAACCACAAGACGCGGGTCGATAAGGCCAAATACATGGCGGTCCGCGAAGCGGTGATGAAACACATTCCCACAACCGAACCGGGCGCCACCCCGGCCGATCTGATCGCCGCCATCAAGCCCGACCTGCCCCAGGACCTGTTTCCCGGCGGCGAAAAGGCCGGCTGGTGGTTCAAATGCGTCCAACTTGATCTTGAGGCCAAGGGCATATTGAAACGCGCGCCAAAATCTCCCGTCCGGCTCCACAAGGTCTGATCCTGCATGCCGCTTCTCCCCCAGGAAGTGATCGCCAGAAAACGCGACGGTCTGGAACTTGACCCAGCCGATATCGCCGGTTTCGTCGCCGGGCTCACCTCCGGCGCTGTCAATGACGCGCAGGCCGCCGCCTTTGCCATGGCCGTCTATTTCCAGAACATGACGCGTAATGAGCGCGTGGCGCTGACCCTCGCCATGCGCGATTCAGGCCGCGTGCTCGATTGGTCCGATCTCGATGGCCCCACGATCGACAAGCACTCGACCGGCGGAGTGGGCGATAACGTGTCCCTCATGCTCGCGCCAATTCTTGCCGCTTGCGGCGCTTATGTTCCGATGATTTCCGGCCGCGGTCTCGGACACACCGGCGGCACGCTCGACAAGTTCGATTCCATCCCCGGCTATATGACCAATCCCGACATCGACACCCTGCGCCGGGTGGTCAAGGACGTGGGGTGCGCCATTATCGGCCAGACCGATGATCTCGCCCCCGCCGACCGGCGGCTCTATTCCATCCGCGACGTCACAGCGACTGTCGAAAACATCTCGCTCATTACAGCCTCCATCCTCTCCAAAAAGCTCGCCGCCGGGCTCGATGCTCTCATCCTCGACGTCAAGACCGGCTCGGGCGCCTTCATGAAGACGCTCGAGGATTCAGTCGGGTTGGCCGAAAGCCTGGTATCGGTCGCCAATGGAGCGGGGCTGAAAACCGGTGCGCTGATCACCGACATGAACCAGCCGCTCGCCTCTGCGGCGGGCAATTGGCTGGAGGTGAAAAACGCCATCGATTTCCTCACCGGCGCCCATCGCGACCCGCGCCTCGAAGAGGTAACGCTCGCCCTTTGTGCCCACGGACTGATCCTCGGGGGTATGGCGCTCGACTATGATGACGGGTTTATCCGCGCCAAAATAGCACTCGACAGCGGTGCTGCCGCCGAGAAGTTTTTTGCCATGGCAAATGCGCTGGGATCCTGGCACGATTTGGAAAAATATGTGCCCGGTCCAGTGGGTGTGGTAAGGGAAGTGTATGCTGCGTCCATTGGGCGTGTGGCCCGGATCGATGTACGTGCCTTGGGCATGGCGGTGGTCGTTCTGGGGGGAGGACGCACCGATCCAAATCAGAAGCTCGACTACCATGTGGGCTTTGATCGCCTCGCCGGCATCGGCACGAAAGTCGACCCGCAAACCCCCATCGCCCGCATCCATGCCCGCGACGAGGCCACTGCCGCAGAGGCCGAAAGGCGCCTTCTCGCGGCTTACGTGATCGATGAGGATGCGCCTGAACATCCGGTTATCTATAGTGAAATTCTTCCCCAGGGAGGCCAGTGATGCCCCGCGCCATTTTATGTCTGCTCGATAGTTTCGGCATCGGCGGTGCCCCCGACGCCGCCGATTTCGGCGATGCGGGCGCCGACACCCTCGGCCACATCGCCCAGGCCTGCGCCGATGGCCGTGGCGATATCGAAGGCACCCGTAAGGGTATGTTATATCTGCCAAATCTCGACGGCCTCGGCCTGGGCGCCGCAGCCGAACTGTCCACCGGCACAGTCCCGCCCGGCCTGAGCAACGCCCCCCTCGGCGGGCGTTGGGGCGTTGGGCGCGAAGTCTCGATCGGCAAGGACACTCCGTCCGGCCACTGGGAAATCGCCGGTGTCCCGGTTCCCTTCGCATGGGGCTATTTCCCTAACGAAAATCCGGCTTTCCCATTGGAATTGCTTGCAAAAATCTACGAAGCGGCAGGACTTGAAGGCTCCCTTGCCAACACCCACGCCTCGGGCACGCAGGTCATTGAGGATTTCGGTGAAGAGTCAATTCGCACCGGAAAACCCATCTTTTATACTTCGGTGGACTCAGTCTTCCAGATCGCCGCCCACGAGGAGCATTTCGGCCTCGAAAACCTCTACGCGCTCTGCGAAACGGTCTTCAAGTTCACAGCCCCCCTAAAGGTCGGTCGCGTCATCGCCAGACCTTTCCTCGGCGAGGACGCCAAGAGCTTCAAACGCACTGGAAACCGGCGCGATTTCGCCATCGATCCCCCCGAAGATACGGTGCTCGATCGCCTCAAATCGGCCGACCGGCAGGTCTATGCCATCGGCAAGATCTCCGACATCTACGCAGCGCGCGGCATTACCCACAAGATCAAGGCATCGAGCAACATGGTGCTGTTCGACCGCACGCTCGAAGCCATGGATATGGCAACCGATGGCGCGCTGATTTTCACGAACTTCGTTGATTTTGATACAGAATTCGGTCACCGGCGCGACCCGGGCGGCTATGCGGACGCCCTCGAACAGTTCGATCGCCGCCTCCCCGAACTCATCGCCAGGCTCCGCGACGACGATCTTCTGGTCATCACAGCCGATCACGGCAACGATCCAACCTGGCCCGGCACCGACCACACGCGCGAGCAGGTGCCAATCCTGTTATTTAGCCGCGCTTTGGACAAGGGCAGCATTGGCCTGCGCCCCGTTTTGTCCGATATTGGCGAAACAATTGCCCACTGGCTGGGCATCGCGCCGGGCAAGCACGGCTCCAGCGCCCTATAACCATAAACAAAGAGCGGCCTCATGCAGAACCTGACCATCGTCGATCACCCCCTTGTCCAGCACAAGCTCACCATCATGCGCTGCAAGGACACCTCGACCGCCAGCTTCCGCAGGCTTCTGCGCGAGATCGCGCATCTTCTATGCTACGAGGTCACGCGCGACCTTGAGGTCGAATATATTGATATCGAAACCCCCGTCGGGCCCACCCGGGCCCCAACCCTCAAGGGAAAAAAACTCGTATTCGCCTCGATTCTGAGGGCCGGTGAGGGGCTTCTGGCTGGCATGCTCGATCTGGTTCCTTCGGCACGCGTCGCCCATATCGGGCTTTACCGGGACCCCGAAACCTTGGAGGCTGTCGAATACTATTTTAAGGCCCCCTCAGACGCCGCCGACCGGTTGGTGATCGTCGTGGACCCTATGCTGGCAACAGCGAACTCTGCCATTTCGGCGGTACAAAAACTCAAGGATCGTGGGGCCAACAATATCCGCTTCCTGTGCCTGCTGGCCGCGCCAGAGGGGGTGGAGCGGTTTACAACAGCCCATCCCGATGTGCCGATCTTCACGGCCAGCATGGATGAAAAGCTCAATGAGCATGGCTACATAGTTCCGGGTCTGGGCGACGCGGGCGATCGGATGTACGGCACGCGCTAGCTTTTGAGCGGCAATCCAAGACCGACAAGCTCGGCCCTGAGCGCCTCGGGCGATGAAAAATGGATCGCTTCCATGCCGACCGCGCGGGCCGAAACCACATTGGCCTCGTTGTCGTCGATAAAGACACAGGATTCCGGCGCCAATCCATAGCGGTCGCAAAACAGACGGAAGATGCGGGGATCGGGCTTGACCATTTTTTCAAGTCCCGAGACCACCACCCCGTCGAACTTTTCGAGAAAGCTCCACTCGTCGAGCACCGAAACCCATTTCTCCCATGAGAAATTGGTGATCGCAAAGGTCGGGATTTCCGCTTCGATCAACTCGTTGTGGATATCGACTGTGCCCTGGAAAATGCCGCCGATGGTCTCTTTCCAACGGGTATCATAGGCTCCGATTTCACGCCAGTAGCGGGGGAAGCGGGTAATCAGCCTGGCCACGCCTTCGGCATAGATATCCCCGGCATCGAACTCAAGGTTCCAATCCTTGGTGCAGATGGTGTCGCCAAACCACCGCGCCTCTTCTTCGGTCGCAAACAGCTTGCGGAACAGATACATCGGATCCCAGTCGACAAAGACGCCGCCAAGATCGAAAACGGGAATGAGGGGTTCGGACATCGCTATCGCTCCAGGGTTCGATCGATGTCATGTCAGGCAGATGCGTGATTTACAACCACCCATGGCGCTGGCGCGCTGAGACAAGAGAAAAGGGCGATCCGGTATTTGCGGCGTCGCGGCAATGGCTGCTGGCTGAGGGCTAGCAGCGCCAGCCCCAGCACCCGCCGCCCCATCCACCACCAGGGCCACCCCATCCACCGCCAGGACCGCCCGGTCCATCGTCATCGCCATCGCCAGCGGAACCGCCATCATCCTCTCCGGACTCTTCATCCTCGTCGCCTGCGACGTCGTCGACGACATCGTCCACTGCATCGACAACGTCTTCGATGAGCCCCCCGCCGGTCGGAGAGCCGTCCGGTGGAAAGCCGAATTCGCTGACGTCCTTGCGGGTTACGTGAAGGGAACGCTGCCCGAGGGGGACTGTGCTGTTAAAGACGGTCCCGAACATGGGAGAATAATCGTAGCTTACTTCGGCAACCACCACATAGCGCTCATCTGAAAGCGTCAGCAGGTCGCTTGGCAACTCATATGTCTCTCCGTTGCTGGCGTCGATCTCCCAATTGCGCGCGGTCGCGCCGGTTACTTCGGTAGAACTGCCGTTCACTTCGACGATGGTCAGCCGAAGCTTCGTGTTCTCGAAGTCAAACGGGCGCATGATTGCGATTCCGGATTGAAAGAACGCATGAACCTCGTCGCGTGTGATTGAACCTTCCTGGGCCACCAGATCCGATACGGTGGAGGCGACCTGGCCCAGTTTACGGTCAATGGCCAGGCCCTGCGTTACGTCTGTTGCCCCCAGATAGCTCAGCAACAGGATGGGCACGATCAGCGCGAACTCGACTGCCGCTATTCCCTTCTGGTTGCGGAGTAATCTGGCCAATGCCCCGGCTATGCCCTGTCGCGGTTCGTACATGATCAGAAGGGCTCCGTTCGAAAGACGTGCGTCGCGGCCAGAAGGCGCTTGCCATCGGCTGTCTGTCCGGCATTCAGGCCCGGAATATTGAAGAATGTCGGCCATTTGTAATAGGCCTCAATCATCATGGTTTCGAGCGGCCCTGCTTCGGTGTAAAAATTGTCCATCGTCCATTCGCCCGTGTCGGTGTCGATGGGTCCGGACATCGAAAAGCTGGCGAAATCGTCGATAGGGCGCACCGACATACGCACCTGTTCGCAATCGAAGATGCCATACAGGCGCCCGCAGAGCGCTTCCCTATAGTCGGCTTCCGAGGAAATATAGGCCGATTGCCCAGTACGGATCAGCCGCGAGGAGTCGATAACCGCTGTGTCGAGGGCATAACCTGCAAAAAAGGCGAGGGCGGTTTCCAACGTTGCCCCAATCAAGGCAAGAAACGCCGGACCGACAATCGCAAATTCGATGGCTGTCACACCTCGATCGGACAGGGCAAAACGGCGCGCCAACCTGCGGGCCAGCCATTTCCGTCTCGATAATCGTGTTGCGGTAGTCCCCATGCCCGCGCTCCGTCTGAAATCGCTGGGCACAATACGCAAAGCTCTCCTAACCAATAGTTAGGGTTTGGATCGCGTGACCGCGCATCTGAGGCCACGGTAAACCGGACCTTAAGGAGTTGGGAAGATTTCGACCTATCGGCTGGCCGCGCCGTCGATGATGGTGCTCGAAGAGACCACGTCCGAGGTATAGCTGGTGTCGTCGCCCAGCATGATAACGGGCTGGCAATTGGGTGCGCACGCCATCGATGTCCGCTGGGCGCCCATAAACACGGTAACGGTGTCGGAGGTGAGTTGAGCCACTTCGACAATGGTATCGGCTATGGGATCGCCATTGGAATCGAGGATGATCATGTTGGTCCGGCCAAAGCTCTTGCCGGTCAGGATCAGGGTCTGGGGGTCCTGTATCGTGACATCGGCAATTGCCGGATTGCCGATAATCACCGTGGCAGCCGGCGCGTTGATGCGAAGCACCCGGGCCATGTTGGTATTGACAGTGACCGTAATGGCGTCCTGGTCCTGAGCGATGGCGGGACTTAGGCCATATCCGCTGATTAATAATACTGCAGCAATCAGGGTGCTGCGCAATTGACCCGGCATGACTGGCTTCCCGTCCCGATTGGCATGGTTACCCGATCATGGACGGCAATGGTTACGATTTGGCAAACGAGAGCGGGTCCGGCGGCGGTGTATATATTGAGTTGATGGCAGCGATAATAGTTATCGTTTTACAAGTCGGTTAAACCATTTGCTAGTCATATTGAGTATTGGCTTTGAACGGCCGGTTTTGAGCCTTAGGATTAACTCTATTTCAACTGGCCGGGACTAGCTTTGCCCCATGTTCGATGTGTGACGCGTCGAACGATGCAGTCACTTGAGGACGCACGAACAAGGAGCTTAGTCATGAACCTTTTTAAGAAATTCATCGCCGATGATTCCGGCGCCACTGCCATCGAATACGGCCTTATCGCGGCGCTTGTTGCCGTTGTGATCATTGCCGGCCTTTCACTCATTGGCCCGCAGCTCGAAGAGACATTCTGCACGATCGGCGCATCGCTGCGGGACGGCACAGAAACCGTTACGACGACGTGCTGATCTAACACTGACGTTAAATCAGTTTTGCATGGAAAGAGGGCCATTGGCCCTCTTTCTTTTTTGTTTGTTAAACAGCCGTCGCTATCGTTGGTCGACGACGACAACACGAATGAAGAGGGTGTGCATCGTGTTCGGTCTATTCATTAAGGACAGTGAAGGCGCGACATCGATCGAATACGCGCTCATTGCCTCGCTCGTCTCAATCTCCATCATTGGAGCATTGATTTTCTACCAGGAGCAAATGGATGGAATGTACCAGTACATTTCAGACAGCATAGCCGTTGTTTTCCAGTAAGACTGACCAATATTGCAAATGTTCAATCCCTTGATCGCACTGATATTCCCGCTTCTGATGGCCTTTGCTGCCTGTTCAGATCTGCTCACCATGCGCATTTCGAACGCGCTCGTTGCCGGTGTTATTGTCGGTTTTGTAGGTGTCGCTCTGGTCGTGGGCATGAGCCCGACCCTGATCGGCATGCATCTGGCCGCCGGCGCACTGGTGCTGGCCGTCACTTTCACCCTGTTTGCTCTGGGCTGGATCGGTGGCGGGGATGCAAAGCTGGCGGCTGGGATCGCCATGTGGATGGGCTTTGAGTTCATGCTGCCCTTTCTTCTTTACGCGGCCGTTCTGGGCGGCGTTTTGACCTTGGCCCTTGTCATCGGTCGCCGCTGGGCGCTACCGGCCCCGCTCCTGAGCGTTGGCTGGATACAGCGCCTGCATCATCCCAAGACAGGGGTGCCCTATGGTATTGCTCTGGCGATCGGGGCCATGCTGATCTATCCGCAGACCCTGATCTATGAGCGTCTGGTCACCAATCAGGCTGTCCAGCAGACCCTGCTCGATCAACTGGGCACACTTTGAAGTCTTGCCGGGCCGTCGCCTTGCGCTCGTTGAGCACAAGGTTTCGCGTTGGGCAGGAAGCTCTTCCTCTAAACCATTGGTTAACCTTTGCAAAAAAGCATCAATTAACCAAGTTTTGACCCTTTACCGGCAATAGTTGCCCCATCAGGCCGTAAGCGCATCCAAATATGGCGTGCCAAGGCTGATCGTTGCGGGGGCTCAAAGCGCTGAGGTGTGCTGTCTCCCGAAAACAATGCAGGTGCCGCGACAGGCATGGGCTAGTGGGAGTGTAGGGTCAGATGAAACCGGCGCGTATTCTGCTCATCGTGGTTGCCATCGTCGCGGGCGGGCTCGCGGCGTTCCTGGCGACACGCGGCAACAATCCCCGACCACAAGAGACCGAATCCGCAGCGCTTGAAGTGCAAACCGAATCGCGCGCCCAGGTTCTGGTCGCAACGCGGGCAATCGGCCTCGGACAGCGCCTGACCGAAGCGGACGTGGGCTGGCAGGATTGGCCCGAAGGCGGCGTGCGCTCCGAATTCATCACGGCCGGTGCGGTACCCGATGCGCCCCAGCAGGTGACAGGCTCGGTGGCCCGTTTCGAATTTTTCGCCGGCGAACCGATCCGCGAAGCCAAACTCGTCAATTCGACCCAAGGCTATCTCTCGGCGGTCATCGGACAGGGCATGCGAGCCGTTTCGGTCTCGGTAAACCCTGATTCGGCGTCGGGGGGATACATCGTACCCAACGACCGCGTCGATGTCGTTCTCACCCCTTCCGGTGGCGATTATTCCGAAACAATCCTTTCAAATGTTCGCGTTCTGGCAATTGGTACGCGGCTCGGTGAGGTCGGTACGACCGGCGGGCAGGTCGATCCCGATAACCCCTCTTCCCAGGTCTTTGAAAAAGCCGAGATCGCCACGCTCGAGCTCACGCCTGCCCAGTCGGAAACCATTTTGCAGTCCGGGTCCGTCGGTCGGCTGGCGCTTGTTCTGCGCTCGGTTGTCGATTTCGGGCAGACCGCAGCGGACGATCATGGCGGCAGCCAGACCGTAAGGCTCGTCCGCTACGGACAGTCCCAATCCGTTACATCCAGCGCGCAACGTACTACTCCGTCCTCCGGCACGTCGGTCTCGGCTCTGGACAATCCAGCCGATCCAACGGTGTCGGCCCAGCCGTTGTCGCCCGTCATCGAGGTCAGATAGATGCTCTTCGTTCCGAAACAGCCTTTCGCCGCTCGAGTTGATCTGATGCGAGCCCTGTTTGCAGGCTTGCTGCTGGCCACCCTGTTTGGTGCCACACAGGCCCTGGGGGCCACTTCGCCGCATCTGCGAATTGCCCAGAGCGAGCTGGGGCGCACCCAATACGTGGAAATCGGGGTCAATAAATCGATCATCATCGATCTGCCGGTTGAGGCCGGAGAGGTTATCGTCTCCCAGCCAAACGTGGCTAACGCCCTGATGCGGACACGGACCCGTGCCGTCATTCAGGGCATGGCTCCGGGCGAAACCAATATTTTGTTCCTCGATTCCTCGGGTGCAGGCATTGCGGTGATCGAGATCTCGGTTGCCCAGGACTCCTCGGGCCTTGCGGCAACCATCAATCGGCTGCTGCCTGGCTCTCGCGTTCAGGTGCAGTCCTTTGCCAATTCTGTCATTCTTTCGGGCGATGTTCAGTCCGGCGATGACATGGAAAAGGCAGTTGCCATCGCCGCGCAATATGTGGGCGGAGAAGCCAATGTCACTTCCGTCATCAACGTTGCAGGCGGTCAGCAGGTCGCGCTCAAAGTCGTAGTCGCCGAGATCAAGCGTGACGCGGCGAAAGCTCTGGGAATCAATCTGTCCGGTTCGCTCTCGGTTGGCGCGCTTAACCTGGGCATAAATTCGGATCCCACAATCGGCGATACCGCAGGCAGTTATTCAGGCGATTTCAGCCAGGGCAATTTCTCCATCGACGCTTCGCTGCAGGCGTTGCAGAGCCAGAACGCCCTGCGCCTTCTCGCCGAACCGGTGCTTACGGCAATGTCGGGGCAAGAAGCCAATTTCCACGTCGGCGGTGAGTTGCCGATCCGCGTCGTCACCGACGGTGAGGAAAGCTACGACTACAAGGAATATGGCATAAAGCTCAATTTCACACCGACCGTGCGCTCGAATGGATTGATCGCGCTCGATATAGATACCGAAGTCTCCGAAATCTCCGATACGATTTCGGGTGCCCTCAATTCGCGCAGCGCGTCCACTTCGGTGGAACTTCCGGCCTACCAGACCCTGGCGATCGCAGGATTGCTCGAAGAGCGCACACGGCGCCAGATCAATGAATTGCCTGGGCTCGGCAACATCCCCATCCTCGGTGCGCTGTTCCGGTCCTACGAATACAGCACGTCCCAGACCGAACTGGTGATCCTGGTCACGCCGGTGATTGCCCAGCCAAGTGTGGCACCGGTGGCCACGCCGGACGATTTCTACGAGCCCTCGTCAGATGCAGAAGCCATGTTCCTTGGGCGCATGGAGAACATGTACGGGGTCGGCGGCGCGGGGGGCGGACAGTTCCGTGGTTCCGTGGGCTTCATGCTCGATTGATCCCTTCGCTCCGGCATCGCCGCCGGCGCGCCCTTTTTGAGACGTCCCGCTTGGGGTAGAAACGATGACCTTTATCGACAACGACGATCGTGCAAATGCATCCGAGGCACCCACCGAGACCGTAAGCGGGGCACGGCTGATCCCGCGCATAACGATCCAGGCTTTCTGTGAGCACTCCCAGACCGCGCAGATCATCGAAGACACGACGCACGACCGGCGAATGTCTAAGGTGGCCCTCACGACCCACAATGGCGGCTTGGAAGGGGCGGTTGAAACTTACCGCACAAATCCCACGCCCAACCTGATCATCGTTGAAACCACGCTGCCCGCAGACCAGATCGAAAGCGCTCTGGGAAAACTGGCGGAGGTGTGTGACGCCTCGACGCGCGTCATCGTCATCGGCCACGTCAATGATGTCATGCTCTATCGCAGCCTGATCCGCGCCGGTGTTTCCGAATATCTGGTCATGCCGTCCTCGAGCGCGACAATCATCAATGCTATAACCGATCTTTTTGCATCGGAAGGCGCAGCTCCGATCGGCCGTTCCATGGGCTTTATTTCGGCCAAGGGCGGCGCCGGGGCGTCCACCATTGCCCATAACGTTGCCTGGGCCATCGCCCGCTCGATCCGCCAGGACGTTCTTGTGGTCGATCTCGACCTGCCCTTCGGAACCGCCGGGCTCGACTTCAATCAGGATCCGCCGCAAGGCATTGCAGATGCCATCTATGCCAGCGACAAGATGGATGCTGTGATGCTCGATCGGCTGATGAGCAAGGCGGCAAATCACATTTCGCTGCTCGCTGCACCGGCCACCCTCGACAGAGCCTACGATCTCACAGAGCGCAGCTTCGAACAGGTTATCGAACTCAGCCAGAAAACCGTACCCGTTGTCATTCTCGACATACCGCATCTGTGGACGGGCTGGGTGCGCCATACTTTGGCTGCTGTCGATGAGGTGGTGATCGTGGCCGAGCCAGACCTAGCCAATTTGCGAAATGCCAAGGCGATCGCCGATGCGGTCAAGGCCATGCGCCCGAGCGACAGCGACCCCATTATCGTGGTCAACAAAACGGGTATCTCCAAGCGTCCGGAAATCCCCGCGGCGGAGTTCGCTTCATCGATCGAATGCCGTCTCGCTGCCCAGATCGGGTTTGAGCCGGCCCTGTTCGGGACCGCCGCCAACAACGGCCAGATGATTGCGGAGGTCTCGGGGACTCACAAGGTCAATGACATTTTCCGCACGCTTGGACTGGAACTGACCGGGCGGTCCGGCGCCGAGGCGGGCAGCCGCCCCTCCGGAATCCGGCTCCCCGATCTGTTTCGCATGCGCAAGCGGGCGTAATTACAAGGAAGGCTTTAAACGATGTTCGGCAAGCGTGCGAGTTTCGGTGGCAACACCCAGCCGGCTCCGAGTCGCCCCGCGCCTCCTCCCGAGACTCAGGAGGTTGAACGCGCCCGCGAGCAGTCGGCGATCGCGACGTCCGAAGCCCAACGAACGACACGAATCGAAGAGGGTGTCGACAACGTCGAACCCAATGGGCGCGACAAGAACTACTTCCAGACCAAGTCCTCGATCTTTTCGGCCCTGATCGATTCCATCGACCTGTCGCAACTCGCCGCGATGGATCAGGATTCTGCGCGTGAGGAAATTCGCGACATCGTCGCCGAAATCATCGCGCTCAAGAATTTCGTCATGTCAATTTCCGAGCAGGAAGACCTGCTCGACGATATCTGCAATGACGTTCTTGGCTATGGTCCGCTCGAACCGTTGTTGGCCCGCGACGACATCGCCGATATCATGATAAACGGCTCTCAGCGCTGCTATATCGAAGTCAGTGGCCGGGTGAAGCTGACCAATGTGCGCTTCCGTGACGATGCGCACCTGATGAATGTGTGCCAGCGCATTGTGAGCCAGGTGGGCCGTCGCGTTGACGAGTCCTCTCCCATATGCGACGCGCGCCTGCCCGATGGCTCTCGTGTCAACGTCATCGCGCCGCCGCTTTCGATCGATGGGCCAACGCTCACCATTCGTAAGTTCAAAAAGGACAAGCTGACCCTGCCGCAGCTGGTCAAGTTTGGCTCGATTTCTCCCGAGGGTGCCGAAGTGCTGCGCGTTCTGGGCCGCGTGCGGGCCAACGTTCTGATTTCCGGCGGTACAGGTTCGGGCAAGACCACTCTGCTCAACTGTCTGACTGCCTTCATCGACAAAGACGAACGCGTCATCACCTGCGAGGATTCGGCCGAACTGCAGCTCCAGCAACCCCATGTGGTGCGCCTTGAAACCCGCCCGCCCAATCTCGAGGGCGAGGGCGAGGTCACCATGCGCGAGTTGGTCAGGAACTGCCTGCGCATGCGTCCCGAGCGGATCATCGTCGGCGAAGTCCGTGGCCCTGAAGCGTTCGATCTTCTCCAGGCCATGAACACCGGCCATGACGGCTCCATGGGTACGCTGCACGCCAACTCGCCGCGCGAAGCCCTTTCCCGTCTTGAATCGATGATAACCATGGGCGGGTTCGCGCTGCCCAGCCGCACCATTCGCGAGATGATCGTGTCGTCGATCGATGTGATCGTCCAGGCCGCTCGCCTGCGCGATGGTTCGCGCCGCATCACCCATATTTCAGAGGTGCTCGGCATGGAAGGCGACGTCATCGTCACCCAGGACGTGTTCCTCTATGACATCATGGGCGAAGACGCCAACGGGGCCCTCCTCGGTCGCCACCGCTCGACCGGCATTACCAAGCCCCAGTTCACCGAAAAAGCCCGCTACTTCAACGAGGAAATGGCGCTGGTCGAAGCGCTGGAGCGGGCAAATGTCGAACAACACGAACTGATGCGTTGACCATGAGCCCAATCGTCCTCGGCATTCTTGTCCTGGTTTGCGTTGGAGCGCTTGGCGTTGCCTTCGTGCCTGCGCTGGCGGGGTCCAGTCGGGCTGACAAACGCATGAAAGCCTTGCAGGCCGACGTTCAGGTGCGCCGTCAGACCGTTACCGCCGACAAGACCAGAGAAACGCGCCGCCGCACGGTGCAGGATGCACTCAAGCAGCAATCCGATCAGCTCAATGCGCGCCGCGCCAAAAAGACCCTGAAACACAGAATATTTCAGGCCGGGATCAAGACCACCTTCAAGGTCTGGGTGCGCAATTCGATTATTTTGGGCGTCGCTCTGTTGGTAATCCTGGTCGTGGTGCAGGTGCCGCTGCCCTTTGCCGCGGTCATTGCGGCCGCGGGTGCATATGTCCTGCCCAATATCTATCTCGGCTGGCGTCGCAAGAGGTATCAGGCCGCCTATCTCGACGAATTGCCGAACGCCGTCGAGGCCATCGTTCGCGGCGTCCGGGCCGGCATGCCGCTCAACGACTCCATTCGGCTCGTCGCCCGGGAGGTCAAGCAGCCGGTGCGATCGGAATTCATGCGCGTTCTCGATCAACAGTCCGTCGGCAAGAGCATGGCCGAAGCGGTGCCTGTACTTTTTGATCGCGTGCCGTTGTCCGAGGTCAACTTCTTCATCGTTGTCATTACCGTCCAGCAGCAGTCGGGCGGCAACCTTTCCGAGGCGTTGTCAAACCTCGCCATCGTCCTGCGCAACCGCAAAAAGATGAAAGCGAAGGTCAAGGCGATGAGTTCGGAGGCCAAGGCCTCGGCGATGATTATCGGCGCCCTGCCTGTTTTCGTTATCGGTGCTGTATCCGTGATCAGTCCCGGCTACCTGGCGCCGCTCTTTACCACCAGTGTCGGTACGATCTGCCTTGGTGTTGCCGCGGGTATGATGATGACGGGTGTGTTCGTCATGAATCGTATGATCCAGTTCGACTATTAGGGAAGATTTGCGCGTGAGCCTCGCTGACCAGATCGTCAATCCCGACTTTCTCATCGCAGTTTTTGCGGCCATTTCGGCTGCTGCGATCGTCTTTACGTTCGGCTCCCAGATATTCGAGCGCGTCGAACGCAAGGACCGCATCAAGAAGGTGGCCATAGAGCGCGAACAGATGCGGGCGCGTGAAATGGCCCGTTTGCGCAACCAGGCCGATGGTAAGGAAGGCGGGAGGGGCAACATTCGCGGTGCCGATGCCCGTACCTATATGAAGTCCACAGTCGAGCGGTTTTCGCTCCAGAAGGCATTTGTGGACGAGAACACGATGGACCGCCTTGCTCAGGCAGGCCTGCGTGGCCAGGGCGAACTGACAAAGCACCTGTTCGTGCGTTTCGTTGCTCCCTTTCTCTTTTTTGCGCTCGGTGCTTTCTATCTCATTTTCATTACGCCCGGCGACCGTCCGCTCTTTCTCAATATAGTTTATGCCGTGGGCGTGGGGTTGGTCGGGGCTTACATCCCCGTTCTGATGCTGCGCAATAAGATTCAGAAACGCCAGCGCTCGATCAAGAAGGCGTGGCCAGATGCGCTTGATCTCATCCTTCTCTGCGTTGAATCGGGCATGTCGATCGAGCACGCCATAAAGCGGGTTGCCAAGGAAGTCGGGCTTCAAAGTGTTGAACTCGCCGAGGAAATGACCCTCACGACGGCCGAACTGTCCTTTCTTGAAGATCGGACCCGCGCCTATGACAATCTTGCCCGGCGCACCGGACTCGACAGCGTGCGTTCGGTGATGACGGCGCTCATCCAGGCCGAGCGCTACGGCACCTCGGTGGGACAGGCGCTCCGCGTCATGGCCGAAGAAGGGCGAGACGCGCGTATGATGGAAGCCGAGAAAAAGGCGGCCGCGCTGCCGCCCAAGATGACCGTCCCCCTGATCGTCTTCTTCCTGCCGGTTCTCTTTATCATCATCATGGCGCCGGCCATCATCACCGTCACCTCGCTCTGACGGGACAGCAGCGGGGCCCAGCTCAGGCCGGCGTGTCGTTTTGGATGGCTTGCCAGCGGTCCTGCTGGGTCAGCAGCGCGCGGATGTATTCCATATTGGCTTGAACCTGCTCGGGCGGCAATTCTGCGGCATAGAGGGCGCGTGCGTCCTCGAACCGACCCTGCAGACCGAGGACGAGCGCCAGATTCTGCCGCACCTTTGAGGTTGCGCCGGGCAGGGCTGCCGCCTGACGTAAATGGGTTTCGGCCTGGATGAGCTCACCCGTCATGGCGTAGGAAAGCCCCATATTGGCATGTAGCCGTGCTTCGTTGGGTGCCAGAAGCAGCGCTTGCTTATAAGCCTGCCTCGCTTCTGCGGGCCGTCCCATCTGATCGAGAATGGCCCCACGCACAGAAAGCGCGTCCCAGTCGGGTGTTACGGGATTCATCGCATTGTCCACAACCCGCAGAGCCTGCTCGAAGCGGCCGGCCGCAGACAGCGCCTTGGCATAGGCAAGGCCCAACTCAGGATCGCCTTGATGAACCGACATGAGATTTTCGAGCACAGTGACGGCAGGCTCGACCTGGCCCGCGGCCCGAAGGGCGGCAGCATAGTGGATGCCGAGCACCTTGTTGCGTGGATCCTGGGCATAGCGCTGGGAGAGATCGGCCACGCTTGACTGGATCTGCGGTCCGGAAAGATTTGCGTAGTCGGCGTTCAACGCTCCGGATCGATTGGTGGCGCATCCAGCCAAGGCGATGGTAGCGACACCCGCCAGCAACACCAAACCAAATTTGCCCATTCCAACTCCCGGCGCCCTGCGCTCGCGCGTACCTGATCCGTTCAAGAAGTAATTCATTAACCCTAACGCCGGGTTAAACCCGTCCCACATCGATTGCGGTCCCGGAGGCCAGCGGATACAAACGGGACACATCCAGCCTCGGAGTTTTTCATGCCCAAATCCCTGCCCATCATCTGTGTTGCCGAAAACGGCGTCGACGCGGCCAGTCTCAGCGAGACGCACAAGGCCTGGGCACGGAGCAATGGTTTTGCCGGTCAATCGGGCAGGCTGCTGGCCTTGCCCGATACCGAGGGAAAAATAGAGACCTACCTTTTCGGCCTTGGCCCAAAGAGTAACCGTTCGGCGCTGGTCCTTGGCCTTGCCGCATCGGCGCTTCCGTCGGGCACATACCGGCTGGAGGGCGATTACGGCGACCCGACGCTGGCGGCCCTGGGTTTCCGGTTGGGGGCATATGGCTTCGACCGCTATACCAAGGCCAAGGATCGGCCGGTGCTGGAGCTTCCCGAGGGGGCCGACGCCGCCGAGATCGAAAACCTTGTCACCTCGGCATTCATCGCGCGCGATCTGGTCAACATTCCGGCCAATGACCTTGGCCCTGACGCGTTTGAGGCGTGGATCACCGATTTTGCAGGAACCCACAATGTTCCGACCAAGGTCGTGCGCGGCGATGACCTGCTGGCGCACAATTTTCCGATGATCCATGCGGTTGGTCGAGCCAGCGGCCAGGCGCCCCGGCTTGTAGATTTTTGCTGGGGTGATGCAGCGCATCCCAAGCTGACACTGGTGGGCAAGGGCGTCACCTTCGATACGGGCGGGCTCAATATCAAGCCCGGCAGCTCCATGGCGCTGATGAAAAAGGACATGGGCGGTGCCGCTAACGTGCTTGGGCTCGCCAACGCCATAATGACGGCCGGCCTCAAGGTACGCTTGCGTGTTCTGATCCCGGTGGTCGAAAATTCCATCGCCGGCAATGCCTTCCGGCCCGGTGACGTGCTGCCCTCTCGCAAGGGGCTGACAGTCGAGATTGGCAATACCGATGCCGAAGGGCGACTGATCCTTGCCGATGCTTTGGCACTAGCCGACGAGGAAAGCCCTGACCTCATCATCGACATGGCGACGCTGACCGGTGCGGCTCGTGTAGCGCTTGGCCCGGATTTGCCGCCTGTCTATGCCCGCGATGAGGCCTTTGCAAAAACGCTCGTCGAGCACGGCATGGCGATCGACGATCCGCTGTGGCCCATGCCGCTCTGGAACGGCTATGACAAATTGCTTGCCTCAAAGATCGCTGACGTCAATCACATATCAACCGGCGGGTTGGCGGGATCGATCACCGCTGCCCTCTTTCTCAACCGGTTCATCAAACCCGAGACCGAATGGATGCATTTCGACATTTTTGCATGGGCGCCAGAAGCGCGGCCGGGCCGTCCATATGGCGGCACCGACCAAGCCATAAGGGCGCTTTATGGTGCGCTCAAGGCTCGCTACGGTCAGTAGCCCCGGCCCCGGTCGACGACATTGCGCAATGGCTTGCCGGCCGCATGGTCGGCAATGATCTGTGAGAAATAGCGCACACCACTGTGCTCGTTCGATATCGCCGCGATATGGGGTGTGATGAAGCAGGTCTCGATCTCCCAGAGCGGACTGGTGCGGGGCAGCGGTTCTGTTTCGAAGACGTCGAGACTGGCGGCGCCCAGCGTACCATCCTTGAGCGCAGCAACGATGTCGGCTTCCTTCTGGTGCCCGCCACGGGCCGCATTGACAAGAACAGGCCCGCCCACAAGTCTGCCGCGGCGCAGTGCCTTGAAAGTTTGCATGTTCAAGATGCCGCGCGTTTCCTCGGTAAGCGGCAACAGGCAGACCAATATGTCGGTAGCTGCCAGAAAGTCCATAAACCGTGTGTCACCGGCAAACCCTTCAACGCCCTCGATCGACTTGGCAGAGCGGCTCCAGCCGTTAACGGAAAAACCGACGGCCCTGAGCTTTAGCGCGGCGTCGGTCCCCAGGACTCCCAGGCCCATGATGCCGACTGAAATTTCATGGCTGGCTGGGGGGTAGAGCTGGCTCCAGACTTTGGCTTTTTGGTGGGCCGCATAGCGTGTGAAGAGTCGCTGATGCATGGTGACCTGCGAGATCACATAGTCGCTCATGCAATGAGTGAGTTCTTCGTCGACAAACCGGATGACAGGCACTTCGGGCAGGGCGGGATGCTCGAGCAGGGCATCGACACCAGCGCCGAGGGAAAGGACCGCTTTGAGGTTATCGAGGCCCTCAAAAGCGTCGGTTGCCGGCTTCCAGACAAAGATGAATTCGATCTCGGCGGGGTCGAATGCATCGCTTCGCGTCACGACGCGATAACCGGGCATCGCCTCACGGAACCCTTTCGCCCAGCCCGCCTCATCGATGCCGGTCAAATGCAATAACAGCGCCATTGAACCCTCCCCACCTGTCTTTAAAGAAAACGGCCGCACCAGATGGCGCGGCCGCAATTACATGTTCGCGCGTATGGCAAACGATCAGTTGGCTGTCGTTTCGGGCGCATTGTCCGATCCAGCCGCGCCCTCGACCGTATCGCCCGCCGGCTGGCCTTGGCCGGAACTGGCATCTTCGCTCTGCGGTGTGGGATCGACCTGCGGTTCTTCAGCGTCGATCACCACCGGGTCGTCCCCTTCGGCGGACTCCTCGAGATTGAGCTGTTCGACTTCATCGAGCACAGGCTGGTCGGCGGGAGCGTCTTCTGTCGCATCCGAACCACCAAGATCGATAGGATCGTCCGAAATCGAATTGAGGAAGACGATCAGCGCTGCGCGATCTTCGACATTGGCAAGTCCGGGAAAGCTCATGCGTGTGCCGGGAGCGAAATCGGCCGGGCTTTCAAGGAACGCGCTGAGATTTTCCGGCGTCCAGGTTTCACCTTCGGCGCCCAGTGAGGCCAGGGCGTCTGAATAGGAGTAGCCCTCGTGATGAGCGATATCGGCCCCGACCACATTATGGATTCCCGGGCCGACGCGATTGGCGTTCGCCGGCGAATAATCGTGGCAGGCCTGGCAGCGAACTATCAATGCCTCGCCGTCCTCTGGTGTGACGGCCGCCAATGCAGCGGTCAATTCGTCTTCGACCGGCGCTTCATCACCGCCCTCGCCCTCGGCGAGTGCAGCTTCGTCTTCGGCAGGAGCCTCGGGAAGCGGGAAGGGATCGTCCGAATTTTCACGCAGGAATGCGATAAGATTGGCGCGATCTTCAGGGTTCGACAGGCCGGCAAAGCTCATCTTTGTGCCCGGCGCGTAATCGCGCGGGCTCTCAAGAAAGCCATCGAGATGTTCGTAGTCCCAGATTTCGCCATCGGCGCCCAGCGCTGCCAAGGCGTCCGAATAAGCGAATCCCTCATGGCTGGCGATCGGGTGGCCGACCACACCGTACAGGCCTGGTCCGGTGCGGTTCTCGTTTGCCGGAGAATAGTCGTGGCACGACTGGCACCGTGTGATCAGGTTCGCACCTTCTTCGGCAGAAGCGGTCTGCATGCGGGCAGCGATCGAAGGCACTTCAGGTGCCTCTTCGCCGCCGCCCTCACCTTCGGCAGCGGGCTCCGGCAGGTCGTAGCTTGCGCCGCGCCCTTCGATCGGAGCGTAAATCTCGTCAGCGATAAAGCCGACACCCATCACAAAGACCAAGGTGCCCAGGATGGCGCCAAAAATCTTGTTGAGTTCAAATGAATTCATAACCTCGGTCTCTCCGTACCGTTATCCCCGCCCGAGCGCCGGCAGCAGAACGCAAAATACGGGCCTTCGATCGGCGATCCGGGAAGCAGGGTGTTTCCACACCTGCGCCAAAGCCACGGATTCGACCGTCAAGCCCGCGCGCGGACCATATAATGGAAGCATCGGCCCACGCAACCGCCATAGGCCGGGTGCGACAATCCCGCAAGCCAAATTTTGCCATTCGTTCGTTCAATTGACACCCATTCGCCCGGAGGGTTAGGTGCGCCCGCATTCATTCTTTGGGACCACGCATATGTCACGCAAGATCGCCTTTCAGGGAGAATTGGGAGCTTTCAGTCACGCAACGGCTGTTGAACTGTTTCCCGATGATCAGCCGGTTCCCTGCGTGACGTTTGAACAGACCATCGCTGCCGTGCAGTCGGGCGATGCAGATTATGCGGTCGTGCCGGTCGAAAACTCCCTTTACGGCCGGATCACCGACATCCACCATATTCTGCCCGAAAGCGGGCTCTACATCATTGGCGAACATTACCTTCCCGTTCGTATGAACCTGCTGGGCGTGCGCGGTGCAACGCTATCGGACATTGAGGCCGTGCAATCGCTTTCGGTGGCGTTGGGGCAATGCCGGAAATTTATCGCACGACATAAGCTGCGCACCATCAACTCGGTCGATACGGCCGGATCGGCTCGCGAAGTCGCAGAAAAGGGCGATCGAACGATCGCTGCCATCGCGTCGCGCTTTGCCGCTGAGACCTATGGGCTCGATGTTATTGCTGAAAACATTGAGGACGCCGCCCACAACACCACTCGCTTTCTGATCATGGCGCGCGAGCCGATTGCCCCCAAACCGAACGGCAAAAAAATCAAGACCACCTTTGTCTTCCGCGTCCGCAACGTTCCCGCCGCCCTCTACAAGGCCATGGGGGGGTTCGCGACCAACAGCGTCAACATGACCAAGCTCGAAAGCTACATGGTTGGCGGCTCGTTTACCGCCACTCAGTTCTATGCCGATATCGAAGGGCATCCCGAAGATCACAACGTCAAGCTGGCGCTTGAAGAACTGGGGTTTTTCTCCGATCACTTCAAACTGCTTGGAATTTATCCGGTGGCCGACTCCGCGCCGTGAAAGAGTCCCACTGACCACTTGCAAACCCGTTCCCGATGCAGCACATAGGGGACGGGAGGTTGGTGGCGGACGAACCGCTCGCCAACCGGGTCAGGTCCGGAAGGAAGCAGCCCTAACGAGTACGGCACGGGTCGTCGTCAGCCTCCTGCTCTAGAGCGCCATTGGGTAATGGCGCGGCAGTTTCCCCCAGCAACGGCCCGCGATGGTGACCCCTCAGACCCCAGCAACGCCCTATCAGGTTCTGGCCCGGAAATACCGGCCATCGAGCTTTGAGAGCCTTGTGGGGCAGGACGCGATGGTCCAGACGCTGGGCAACGCCTTTGCGACCGGTCGCATCCACCACGCTTTCATCCTGACGGGTGTGCGCGGCGTGGGAAAGACCACCACTGCCAGAATTCTTGCCCGCGCCTTCAATTACGCCGATGAAACCGGTGCGCACCCGACACTCGACCTCTCCAAAGAGGGTATCCACTGCGCCGAGATCATTGCCGGTACCCATGTCGATGTCATGGAAATGGACGCGGCATCCAATACCGGCATTGATTCCATCCGCGAAATCAACGCCATGACCCGCACGCCTCCGATGAGCGCACCCTATAAGGTGTTCATCATCGACGAAGTGCACATGCTCTCGACGTCGGCCTTTAACGGGCTTTTGAAAACACTCGAAGAGCCGCCGCCTTACGTTAAGTTCATCTTCGCGACGACGGAAATCCGCAAGGTCCCGGTGACCATTCTGTCGCGCTGCATGCGGTTCGACCTGCGCCGGATTTCGCCAGACGTGATGACCGGCTATCTCTCGGGACTGCTCGAAAAGGAGTCGATCGCTGTCGAGCCCGAGGCGCTGTCGATGATCGTGCGCGCCGGAGAGGGCTCTGTGCGCGATTGTCTTTCGCTCACCGACCAGGCCATAGCCCATGGCGGTGGAGCAATCAGCGTCCAGTCTGTCCGCGACATGCTCGGACTTGCCGACCGGGCACGCATCATCGATCTGTTTGAAAAGCTGATGGGCGGCGATATCGCCGGGGCACTCGACGACACCCGAGCGCTCTATGATTCTGGCGCCGATCCAACAACGATCATCACCGATCTGGCCGAATTGACCCATCTGGTGACGCGCATCAAGATCGTACCCTCGGCGGCCGAGGATCCGGTTCTTACCCCTGATGAGCGCGGTCGCGGCGCCGAGTTGGCCCAGAAACTCGCGCTGCGTGTGCTGACACGGACCTGGCAGATTCTATCCAAGGGTCTGAACGAGATTGCTCAGTCCGGCAACGGATTGCAGACCGCCGAAATGGTGCTGATCCGCCTTGCCTATGCCGCAGACCTGCCCAGTCCTGACGAACTGATCGAAAAGCTGACGAGCCAGCCAAACGGGTCTGGTCCCGCGCCGTCCGCCCCGGCGCCCAATGGTGGCGGTGGATATCAGGCTCGAGCGGTAGCGCCTCTGGCACCGCCCAGCGCTGCCGCTCAAACGGCCCCGCGGACCGAGGCGCTTGCTGTACCGAAATCGTACGAGCAGATTGTCGCATTGGCCGCCGAAAAACGCGATATCGCGATCAAGTATGCGCTGGAATCCGACATCAAGCCGGTGTCGTTCGAAGTTGGACGCATCGAGGTGGCACTCACGCCTACCGCCAATCCTTCGGTCGTATCTACCTTGTCGGCACGGCTCAAGGAATGGACCGGGCGGCCCTGGCTGGTGACCATATCGACTAGAGAGATTGCTGCACCGACCTTGCGCGAGGCGCGGCGTGCCGCAGAAGACCATGCCCGCGACGCCGCACTGGAAGACCCGATGGTTAAAGCGGTGATGGAAACCTTTCCCGGCGCCAGGCTGGTGAACATCAAGTCGCGACCAGACCTGACCAGCGAGTTGGAAACGGCAGCGGACGATTTCGAAACTCCCGTTGATCCGGAGGAAGACGAATGAAAGATCTCATGGGCATGATGAAAAAGGCCCAGGAATTCCAGCAACGCGCCCAGGAAATTCAGGCCGAGGCGGCTGCTCACCTTGTTGAAGGCACTGCAGGGGCGGGAATGGTCACGGTGACCATGACCGCCAAGGGTGATTTGCAGGGGCTCAAGATCGATCCCTCGCTGTTCAAACCAGACGATGCCGAAATCGTCGAAGACCTGATTGTCGCTGCTCATGCTGATGCACGGCGCAAGGGCGAAGAATTCATGCAGCAGAAAATGAGCGAAATGACCGAGGGACTCCCGATCCCGCCGGGCATGAAGTTCCCCTTTTAGGGATAGTTGCAGAATGGCGAACACCTCCGGCGGGCCGGAAATCGAACAGCTCATCCAGCTTCTTTCGCGCCTGCCGGGGCTGGGCCCACGATCGGGCCGCAGGGCCGTGCTGCATCTGATCAAAAAAAAAGAGCAGTTGATGATCCCGCTCGCCGCTGCACTCGACCGCGCCGTCGATGCGGTTAAGGTTTGCCAGACCTGCGGCAATATCGATACCATTTCACCTTGCACGATCTGCGCCGATCCGCGCCGGGCCGAGACCGGTCTGCTCATAGTCGTAGAAGACGTGGCCGACCTCTGGGCCCTGGAACGCGCTGGAATCGGGATGGTGCGCTATCACGTGCTTGGTGGTGTGCTTTCGCCGCTCGACGGTGTTGGTCCGGACGATCTTTCGATCGACCAGCTGATCCGCCGGGCCCCTGACTATTCCGAGGTCGTTCTTGGGATCAATGCCACTGTCGAGGGACAGACGACGGCGCATTACATCACCGACCGCCTTGCCGGCAATGGCGTCACCATTACCCGTCTGGCCCATGGGGTGCCGGTTGGTGGCGAACTCGATTATCTCGACGAAGGCACGCTCAGTCAGGCACTCAAGGCTCGCACCCGGTTTTGAGCGCCACCGTTTACAGGTTGCTAACGGTAATGAAGGCGTGAGGGCGCACCGCAGCATAGACTACTAAAGTTTGTTTACGTATTTGCCTCATATCCTGTCCCAAAAGCCAGGGACGGGCGGATTTAATATGAGCGAAGTTCTTTCAACCCTATACCACCAGCACGATATCCGGCTGGTGATCCTGGCCGCTTTCATCTGTGCGCTCTCCTCATTTGCCGGTGTGTCAATTCTGACCCATGCCCGACGTGCAGTCAGCGTCGTGCGAGCCGTCTGGTTGGCGATTGCTGCCGTTTCCGTCGGCTTTGGCATCTGGGCCACGCACTTTATTGCCATGCTCTCTTTCGATGTCGGTTTCCCGGCCGGCTATGACGTCGGCCTGACGCTGGCATCGCTTTTGATTGCCATCGCCGTCTGCGGCGCGGGGCTGGTTGTGGCCGGCATGAGCCGCCGGCGTTCTGACCTGATTTTGGGTGGTGCCATCGTGGGACTCGGCATCTCCGCCATGCACTACACTGGTATGCGGGCGCTCGAAATCGGCGGCGAAATATCCTGGGACTCCAGTCTTGTCGCGGGCTCGGTAATTTCCGGCATGGTTCTCGGTGCGGCCGCGCTGCGCATTGGTGTGAGCCGGAGCCCACGCGCAAGAGTTTTCGGAGCGGGGCTCTTGACCCTTGCAATATGCTCGATGCATTTCACCGCGATGGGCGCGGCCGGGTTCGCCAATTGCTATGCAATCGCGACGTCAGGTGAAATCGGCCCGGGCGTGCTTTCGCTGATCGTTGGCGTGGTGTCGATACTCATCCTGCTGGCGGCGCTGGGCAGCCTCTATCTCGATCTGCGTGACAGAAGGCGGGCCGCGGCCGAGGAAAGCCGCATGCGTGGGCTGGCCGATGCCGCGGTCGAAGGGCTCGTTGTCTGTTCGGACCGCACCGTCGTTACGGTCAATGCCGCCTTCCAGCGGCTTGCCGGAAGGAAAGGCAAAGATCTATCGGGTCGCGCGATCGATGAATTTCTCGCACCGACTGGCTGCTTAGCCATATTTGAGAATGCGAACGAACTCATTGAAACCGAACTCACCGCGCTCGACGGCGAGCGGATCCCGGTCGAAGTTGTCATGCGTGAAGTCGATTTTGGCGGGAGCCTCCACCGCGCCATTGCAGTGCGTGACCTGCGGGCCCGCAAGCGGGCCGAGCACCATATCCGATTTCTCGCCCATCACGATGCCATGACCGGACTTGCCAATCGTGCAAGTTTCAACACGCGGCTCGATGATGAAATCGCCCGCGCTCGCCTCGCGGGTCAAACGCTTGCGGTGCTCTGCCTCGATCTCGACCGTTTCAAGGAAGTCAACGATCTGTTTGGTCACGCGGCTGGCGATGCGCTGCTGCAGCGCGTGGCGGGGCTGATCGAGGGCGGATTGAAGGGCAGCCAGTTTGCCGGGCGTCTGGGCGGTGACGAATTTGCCGTCATCCTTCCGGATGTAGGGTCGATCGACAATGCCTCGGCACTTGCCCAGGACATGCTCGGCATGTTCGCGCGGGCCAACCGTGAAAAAGGTGATGGGGCGGTCATTTCCGCTTCAGTTGGCATCGCGGTCTATCCCGAACACGCAGAAGACGCCGACCAGCTAATGACCTATGCCGATACGGCGCTCTATTGTGCCAAGGCCGAAGGTCGGGGGACGCATCGGCTGTTCGAGAGCCAGATGGGCGTTCAGGTGCGTGACCGGCGCCTGCTCGAGCACGATTTGCGCGGAGCCCTTGTCAGCCAGCAGCTTTCACTCGTTTATCAGCCCCAGGTCGATCTCGAAAGTGGGGAGGTCTCCGGATTCGAAGCTCTCGTTCGCTGGATCCATCCTGAGCGCGGCGCGGTTCCGCCCTCTACCTTTATTCCCATTGCCGAAGAAACCGGACTGATTCTGCAATTGGGCGAATGGGTCATGCGGACCGCCTGCATCCAGGCCGCAAGCTGGACGGCTCCGCTGATGATTGCGGTCAACGTTTCGGCTGTGCAGTTGCATGCCCCAAATTTCGTCGCGTTCATCGAAAGGCTGCTGGCCGAAACCGGTCTGGCTCCTGAACGGCTGGAAATCGAGATCACCGAAACCGCGATGATTCGGAACATGAACCGGGCGCTGGCCAATCTGCGCCAGATCAAGGCGCTGGGCGTCAAGGTCGCAATGGACGATTTCGGGACAGGATATTCTTCGCTTTCGAACCTGCGCGCCTTTCCGTTCGACCGGATCAAGGTCGATCAGTCCTTTATCCGTTCGGTACACGACAACGATCAGTCGGCCGCGATTGTGCGCGCGGTCCTCGGGTTGGGCAAAGGGTTAAACCTGCCCATCCTTGCCGAAGGCGTTGAACGGCTTGAGGAACTTGATTTTCTCAGGGGCGAGATCTGTGACGCCGCCCAGGGGTACTGGTTCTCACGACCCGAAGATATTTCGGCTTTCGAAGATGTCGTGCGCGGCTCGAGAAAAACGATCGCTCCCGACCAGACCGTTGTACCGCTCAGGCTCAGAGCATAGCTCAAATCACTCAGGCTTGTCCTCATAGCCTTCATTGTCGTCTTCGCCGGTGATGCGCGAAAGCGCCTCATCGTCATCGGGTGACTGGCTTTCGATGTGTTCGGCAGGATCAAAGCTCGTCGCTGCATCATCGGGGGCGGCCCGGTCCGCGCCTTCCAGCGCGGCGATGGCGGCGTTGACCTCGTCGCGCAGGGCATCGACATCGCTGCCGACATCGGAGGCTTCCAATCCGGCGAGATTGTCCGAAATCTCACGCAGCCGATCAACGCGTTCCTCGGCCGGGCGACTTTCGTCATAGAGATAGTCGTTGACCTCATCGAGGCTCATCGGCATCAGCGTGGCCCTGGGGTTCGCGTCGTCACCGAGGGCCTGATCGACCGGGATGACCCGACCTTCATGGGGATGTTCTGCCATCGCTCTTCTCCTTGGCATGATCGTCCAGGACAACGCGACAGGCGCACCTTGGTTGCCGATCATTCAAGAAGTGAAGGCCGCTCGTCCTCGAACTCCAGGGCTTCGATCTTTTCGCCACGCCGCGTCACCTTGCCGGTCGAAATCAGAATGTCGTCGATATCCTGATTGGCCTGCCGGAAATGGGTCTGGAGCTTGTTGACCCGGTCGTTGAGGCGTCCGACGTCCCCCAGAAGCGCCACGACCTCCTTCTGGATGATATGGGCCTGTTCACGCATCCGTACGTCGCGCAGCAGCGCCTGAATCACCTGGATGGACAGCATCAGGAGCGAGGGCGACACGATCACCACCCGGGCCCTTGCGGCTTTCTGCACCACGTCCTCGAACCGTTCGTGCAGATCGGCAAAGATCGATTCCGAGGGCACGAACATGAAGGCGGTATCCTGGGTTTCTCCCGCGATCAGGTATTTCTCCGAAATCGCCTTGATGTGCGTTGTGCAATCGTTGCGAAATCCGGTCATGGCGGCGCGCACCGCCTCGGGGGTCTCCGCATCGGTGATCCGCTGCCAGCCTTCGAGGGGAAATTTGGCATCGATCACCAGCGAGGGCGCATCGTTTGGCATGTGGATCAGGGCATCGGGCCTCGAATTGTTGGAAAGCGTGACCTGAAATTCATAGGAATTGGGCGCCAGCCCATCGGCAATGATCGCCTCCATACGTCCCTGACCGAAAGCGCCGCGCTGCTGCTTGTTGGACAGGATCGATTGCAGTGAAACGATTTCACCCGAGAGCTGCGTGATATTTGTCTGCGCCCTGTCGATCACGGCAAGCCGTTCGTTGAGCTTGGTCAGTGTTTCATCGGTCTTGGTGCGGGTCTCGGTCATCGACTGGTTGACCCGATGCGAACTGGCGTCGATCCGCTCAGTGAGAACGCGGGCAAGATCGGATGTCCGGTTGCCGAAAATTTCGCTCATGGTCTGCATGCGGCCGGTCATTTCGGACTGAATGCGCATCATATCGGCCATATGCCGTTCCATTTCACCATTGCGGGCGGCATCGATCGCTGCCTGTTCCTCGCGCTGCCGCGCAGCGCGGGTCTGCCCGATCAGGACGATAATGAGCCCGAGCACCGCGATCGCCAGCCCGCCGGCAAGCGCTTCAAGGACGGTAATGGGCGTTCCGCCGATGTCAAAGAGCACTGTTTCCATAATGTTCTTGTTATCTGATTCGCTGCTTCCCATATCCGCTTTGCTTGACCGGTGTGGTGCACCTGCATTAACCAGTGCGTCACACACCAATTCCGAGATATTTGAATGGCTGTACGCGAAATCCTCATCCTGCCCGATCCTCTGCTGCGCAAGGTGGCCGAGCCCGTCGAGGCGTTCGATGAAGACCTTAAAAAAACCGTCGATGACATGTTCGAAACCATGTACGACGCGCCCGGCATCGGGCTGGCCGGTCCCCAGATCGGCTATATGAAGCGTGTCGTGGTGATCGACCTGGCCGACGAGGAAAATCCGGACTCCGGCAAGATCGCCATGGTCAATCCCGAAATCGTCGGCCTGAGCGAAGAGACCGAGGTGTCCGAGGAGGGCTGCCTTTCGATCCCCGAGATGTATTACGAGGTGGAACGGCCCGCCGAGGTCACCGTCAAATATTTCACGCCCGAAGGCAAGGAAGTGACCCGCCATGCCACCGGCCGTCTGGCGGTCTGCATGCAGCATGAGATCGACCATCTCGATGGCGTGCTCTATATCGACTATCTTTCGCGCCTCAAGCGTGACCGCGTGAACAAGAAGTTCCAGAAAAAGGCCCGGCTCGCCAGCTGATCTGCGCGCCTTCAACTCGTCTCGAAATCGAAGGGCAATCGAATGCGCGTCGTCTTCATGGGCACACCCGATTTCGCCGTGCCCACGCTGACCGAGATCGTCATGCGCGGCCATGAGGTGATCGCGTGTTACACGCGCGCACCAAAGCCGGCCGGTCGTGGTCAGTCCGAGCGCAAATCGCCGGTGCATCTGGCGGCCGAAGAGTTCGGCATTCCGGTGTTTACGCCCAAAAATTTCCGCGATCCGGCCGATGTCGCCACTTTTGTGGCGTTGGGCGCGGACGTGGCGGTGGTCGTGGCTTACGGCCTGTTGCTCCCTCCCGCGGTACTCGAAGCGTCGGAAAAAGGGTGCCTCAATCTGCACGGTTCGCTTTTGCCGCGCTGGCGCGGTGCCGCGCCCATCCAGCGCGCCATCATGGCCGGGGACGAGCGCACAGCAGTATCGGTGATGAAGATGGAAGAGGGGCTCGATACCGGCCCGGTGAGCCTCCTCGATTTCATCTCCATCGGCCCGGACATGACGGCGGGCGAACTGCACGACGAAATGATGCGCACCGGCGCGGACCTGATGGGGCGGGCGCTGTCGGCGCTTGACCGTGACGCTCTCGAATTTACCGCTCAGCCCGATGATGGCGTTACCTACGCCAGAAAGATCGAGAAGGCCGAGACGCGGATCGATTTTTCGCGGCCGGCACAGGAGGTTCACAACCATGTCCGGGGCCTTTCGCCGTTCCCAGGTGCGTGGTTCGAGATCGAGCTTGGTGGCAAGCCGGTTCGCGTCAAGGCATTGCGCTCGAGCCTGGCCGATGGGCAGGGCAATCCCGGCACTGTGCTCGACGGGCTGACGATTGCCTGCGGGGAGGGCGCCGTGCGGTTCAAGCAGGTGCAACGTGAAGGCAAGGGGGCCATGGACGCCGAGGCCTTTCTGCGCGGCGCGGGCGACCTGACCGGCCGCTCGGTGGGCTGATGCCCCGCTACAAGCTGACCATCGAATATGACGGAACGCCATTCGTGGGCTGGCAACGCCAGGCCGATGCGCTTTCGGTGCAGGAGGCGATCGAGACGGCCATCGAGGCTTTTTCCGGCGAAGCAGTGCGCACCCAGACAGCGGGGCGCACCGACGCGGGCGTTCATGCCAAAGCTCAGGTGGCCCATTTCGATCTCGAACGCGATTGGGACCCGTTTCGCGTGTCTGAAGCACTCAATTATCACCTCAAGCCCCATCCCATCGCCATTTTGGACTGCCAATTGGTTAGCGAGGATTTCGAGGCCCGCTTTTCGGCCAAAGCGCGCCATTATCGCTATCTGATCCTCAACCGCCGTGCCCGCCCGGCCCTGGAAATCCACAAGGTCTGGCATGTTGCGGTGCCGCTCGATGCGGCGGCCATGCATGCGGCGGCGCAGACCATCCTGGGCCGGCATGACTTTACCACCTTCCGCTCAGCCCAGTGCCAGGCCAATTCGCCCCTGCGCACGCTCGACAGGCTGGACGTAAGGCGCGAGGGCGATCTGATCATCATCGAGGCTTCGGCGCGCGCTTTCCTGCATCATCAGGTGCGCTCGATGACCGGGTCGCTCAAGCTGGTCGGCGAAGGACGCTGGCCGGTGGCGGGGCTCAGGGCTGCGCTCGATGCACAGGACAGGTCGCGGTGCGGGGCCATGGCTCCATCCTCCGGGCTCTATCTGATGGCGATCGATTATTAGCCCAGGGGAAGCTGGGCGAGGATAAATATCGCAAGGATCAGGGCAAAGACCTGCGCGGCCAGCACCATCACGATTTCTCCGCCACCCAGCGCCGCGACGAGGCGCAGAATGTTGACCTCGGCGACGAATGTGGCGATGGCGATGGCCACCCACAGCGTGAGGATGATCGCGACGAGCGTTTCGCCCGCCGTGGGGCCAAGCATCAGCGCGCCAACGAAGGCAAGGCAAAAGGTTGCTGCGACGAGCCCTCCGACCGCGATGGCGTTGACCCAGTTGCTGGCAACCATGACCGGCCGGAAGGCATGCAGCGCATTAAGGCGCGGCAGGACAACCCGCAGCGCGACGAAGCGGGCAGCGACAAGGGTGCCGATGATGAAGAGTTGGCCGGTGGGTGACATGGTTTGCCGGACGGCGGCGCCCATTCCCGTAATGGCCGTAAAGACGACAAAGGCCACAATCAGGGCAATGAAGCTGCCGGCCAGCCCGCGCTGGGAAAAATCGAACCGGCAAGTGGCGTCACGACGCCCAAGCACCAGGCGCAACATGCCGCCGACGGCCCGGCCCGCCTCTTCAAGCAGCGTCGATCCGCGCTCTGCCACGCCCGATCAGAGCTCCGGTGCGGGGACGGGGCCATAAAGCAGACCCACGGCAACAAGCGCGATGAACATGCCAATGGTCTGGACGACGATGAGCATGATGATCTGGACGACCGTCATGCCGACGACCAGCCTTGCATTGTTGATGCGGGCGAGAAAGCCCACGATGACTGCCAGAACCAGGATCAGCTCGGCGCTGACCGTGACCAGCGCGACAAAGGCCAGCACGATCGAGACGATGGCGTTGACCCAGTTCTCGACCGTGACGAAGGCGGTGAATTTTTCGGTCAATCCCGTCAGGCGCAGGACCACCCATGAGGCGCTCATGATGCCGCCATAAAGCAGCGCGTTCTGAACCAGCGCGGCAAAGGTCGAAATGCCCGATCCGGCCGGGGCAACGAGCGCCGAGATGAGGAAGGTGACGACCACCGAGACCAGCAGCGCAACAAAGCTCGAGGCGAGCCCGCGCATGTCGGTGAAGAAATAGCCCGGCGCGTCACGCCGCCCTATGATCAGCCGCCAGGTTCCGCCAAAGGCAGAACGGGTTTCTTCCAGAAGGGTCGGCTGGGCTTGGGACACGAAAAAATGGCTTTCTAAAAGGCGTTGACCAACATGTAGAGGGCGATCGGCAGGACCGCAAGCAGCACGAACAGCGCCAGCCCGTATCCGATGGAAGGAGCGAGCGACAGCCCGTTGGCCTGCGCCAGCCGGAACCCCAGAATGCCGGTTATCGCGAGAATGGCGCCAGCGAGAGGAAGCCCGATCAGCGCAGCAAGTCCTTCGATGAGCTTCATGATCGCGATGAGATAAAGACCCGGTACCATCAATTTGGCACTCGAGCCCGAAAAGCTTGTGATCCGGGTCACGGCCAGGGTGGCAATCATCAGGGCAAACAACGCCAAAGCGTGCTGGATGACGATGAGCAGCATGGCAAAGGGCGGCGGGAAGCCCAGCCGCAGCGTGGCGAGAACGATGGCAATGAGAACAGCTCCGCCAAAAGCCACGAGCCCTGTATTCATACCCTCGGCATCGAGACGGAAATGGCGCTCCCAGTCGGGCTGCCGGCCCAGGATCTTGGACCAGCCCGATACGGCCTGTTTGAGCGTCTCGATCATCAGGCGGGTTCTCCCAAGAGGAATTTTTCGACGTAAAGCGCATAAAATTCGGCCAGCCGCTCGACATCGGCCACAGGCACGCGTTCATCGACCTGATGCATGGTCGCCCCGATCAGGCCGCATTCGACGACCGGGCAATAAAGCGAGATGAACCGTGCGTCCGAAGTTCCGCCAATGGTCGAGAGCTGCGGGCGAATGCCGTTGAACGCTTCCATCACATCGCACAGATGGGCCACATGTCCCTCGGGCTGGGAGATAAAGCACCGCGAGATCGGGCCGATCTGTTCGAACGCGATGCTACAGCCGCGCATGTCGACTTCGGCGAGGCGGCGGTGGATTTCGGCCAGCAGCGTTTCGCCCGTCCATGTGTCGTTGAAGCGGACGTTGAAGCGCAGGGTGGTGCGCTCGGGGATGACGTTGGAAGCCGGATTGCCGGTGTCGATGGAGGTGACTTCGAGATTGGTCGGCTGGAAGTGCTCGGTGCCATCATCGAGGGGCACATAGAGCGCTTTTACGATGTCGGCGGCGACCGGCATGGGATTGTTGGCCCGCTGGGGGTAGGCCGCGTGCCCCTGTTTGCCGATCACGGTGATCCGGCCCGAAACCGAGCCGCGCCGCCCGATCTTGATCGAATCCCCGAAAGTCTCGAACGATGAGGGCTCGCCGACGATGGCGAAATCGTATTTCTCGCCTTGTGCCTCGGCCCATTCAAGCAGCTTTTTGGTGCCGTTGACCGCATCAGCCTCTTCATCGTTTGTGATGGCGAGCGAGACCGTGCCTTTCTCCAGCGCACCGGTTGCGGCCAGTTGCGCCATGGCACCGCAAAAAGCGGCGACCCCGCTTTTCATGTCGGTCGCCCCGCGGCCCCACATGACGTCGTCGACAATGGCGCCCGAAAACGGATCATGGGTCCAAGCGGTGGCGTCACCGGGGGGCACGACATCGGTATGGCCGGCAAACAGCAGATGCGGTCCGGGCTGACTGCCCTTGCGGGTCGCGTAGAGATTGTCGACGGGGTAGGAGCCGTCGCCCTCGAATTTGAGCCGCGTGCACACAAAACCGAGTGGTGAAAGAAAGGCTTCGAGCACGTCGAGCACGCCGTCTTCGACCGGGGTGACCGAAGGGCGGCGGATGAGATCGGCGAGCAGCGGGACGGCGGGATGGGTCATTGTCGCTAATCGCGCAGCAGGTCGTTGATCGATGTTTTCGAGCGGGTCTTTTCATCGACGCGCTTGACGATCACCGCGCAATAAAGATGCGGTCCAGGCTCGCCATTGGGGAGCGGCTTGCCGGGGAGTGAGCCCGATACGACGACCGAATAGGGCGGCACCTTGCCGTAGAAGATTTCGCCGGTCGTGCGGTCGACGATCTTGGTCGACTGGCCGATGAAAACGCCCATGGAAATGACCGAGCCTTCGCCAACCAAGACGCCCTCGACGATTTCGGAGCGGGCGCCGATAAAGCAATGGTCCTCGATAATGACCGGGCCGGCCTGCAAGGGCTCGAGCACGCCCCCGATGCCAACGCCACCGGACAGGTGCACGTTCTTGCCGATCTGGGCGCACGAGCCGACGGTTACCCAGGTATCGACCATGACGCTCTCATCGACATAGGCGCCCAGATTGACGAAGGACGGCATGAGGATGGCGTTCTTGCCGATGAAGGCCGAGTGCCGAACGATGGCGCCGGGCACGGCGCGGAACCCGGCGGCACGGAACTGGGTCTCGCTCCAGCCGGAAAATTTGGATGGCACCTTGTCCCACCACTGCGCGCCACCCGGCCCGCCGGGAATGGCTTCCATGTCGTTGAGGCGGAAAGAGAGCAGCACGGCCTTTTTGAGCCACTGATTGACCACCCATTCCCCGTCAGTACTTTTTTCCGCCACGCGCGCCTGTCCCGAATCGAGCAGTGCGAGCGCCTCGTTGACTGCATCGCGCACCTCACCGGTCGTCTGGTAATTGACGGTTTCGCGGGCTTCGAATGCGGCATCGATGGTTGCGGCAAGCTCACTCATGGACATGGGGATTGCGGGCCTTTTAGTCTTTAAACAAGGAAGGAAGAATTCGGCGCGGACCTTAACCGAAGCGCATGGGAGGGGAAACCCATATTCGGCTCGGGAAGCGGCCAAGGCGAAGGGAGAAATTTGTGACCCGGCCAATGATCTATCAGCACGCCACCGACGATTTCGAGGCCTACCTGCTCGATGCACGCGATCGCCTCGATACGCCCTCGCGCAACGTCGCCTATACTGCGACCGACGGCGTGTTTCGAGCTTTCCGTGCCCGGCTCGACACCCAGCAGGCGCTGGACTTTGCAAATACCCTGCCGGCGGTGCTGCGGGCGATTTTCGTCCAGGATTGGGTGGTGACCCCGCCACAACCCTGGGGTAGCCGGGCGGAATGGACCCGCGAGGCAAAATCGCTGCGCCAGCACCACAATTTTTCGCCCGATACCGTTGTGGCTGATGTGGCCTGGGCCGTGCGCCGGCACGTCGAGGAGGGCGCATTCGATGCAGCTCTGGCACGCCTGCCGCACCAAGCGCGGGACTTCTGGGATCCAACACCGACGCTCCGGACATAGGCAGGCGTCCGGCGACCAAGAGCCCCGGATTGTTATGGGTTAGACGGCATGGGGCGATGAACGCTCCGCACTGAAATTTGTATATATGAAGCGATCATCGCCCCACGCATCCGGGGTTTTTGGCTTATGGCGGCGTCTCGGGCTGGGGTTTGTCGGGAGGGCACCATCGCTGGTGCCTTCCGCGGTGCCCCTCCGGGTTTCCCCGGTACGACGTGGATACCACTCCTCGTCCGGCCATCCGTCCGCTTTGGACCTTCCCTGCGGCGACCCGCATGGAACCCGAACCGATCCCGCCCAAACGTTCGTTGCGCTTGCGTCCATGTGCGCGGGCTCGTGAGGGCAGTATGGGGGAGGTGGAAGAAGCGGGGATAAATATTATCGAGAGGGGGCGATCGCGCACATCTGCGTCAGGGGCTTGGAAAAACAGCCACCCATCCTTAACACGGCCCTGACATAGTAACCGGAACTAGAGCGTGTCCAGCAAAAGCATATCCTCGGCGCGATCGGGGATGGAAACGGTTTTGTGGTTCGGACACGCGACAACACAAAGGCTTAGAGCCAAGGATTTGAGTCAATCAGATCCTGAACGGCTCTAGAAGACCAAAAAGGAGCCTGATCATGGGCCGCAAACGCCATTCCTCGCTGCGTTCGTCCAAGGAGGATATGGAGGCCGTACGCCATTCGCCGCAAACGCCGCAGACACAATCGGCAGCGTACAGGCTGGCTTTCGCCGATGAGGAGTTTCTCACCAGCGAGGAATTGCGTGGGGTCCGCTTTCAGCTCGAATATCTCAAGGTCGAATCCCGGCTGCGCGAGGCCAATGTCAATTCGACTGTGGTGCTGTTTGGCGGCGCGCGCATCCCCGAGCCGGGCAAGCCGGCCTGGGCGGCAAAGACCGACGAGGCGAGGAAAAATCTCGAGGCCAATTCGGTCTATTACGATGAGGCACGGCGCTTTGCCCAACTGGCATCGCTGACCTCGAAAGCCAACGAATTCAGCGAATATGTGGTGGCGACCGGGGGTGGGCCTGGGGTGATGGAAGCGGGCAATCGCGGAGCGGCAGATGTGGGAGCGCCCTCGATCGGCTATAACATCGTCTTGCCCCACGAGCAGGCCCCCAATGTCTATGTGACGCCGCAGTTTTCCTTTAATTTCCATTATTTTGCGACGCGCAAGATTCACTTTTTGATGCGCGCCAAGGTGGTTGCCATTTTCCCCGGCGGCTTCGGCACGATGGACGAATTTTTCGAAGCCCTGACCCTGATCCAGACAGGACGAATGGACCGCATTCCCCTGCTGCTGTTCGGCAAGAAATTCTGGGGCCGGGTTCTCAACCTCGAGGCGCTGGCCGAGGAGGGGACAATCTCGCCCGACGACTTCAAACTGTTCAGTTTCGTCGATACGGCCGATGAGGCCTGGGAGATCGTGCGCAAGACCTACAATCTGCCCAGGATCGAGCACCCGGCCTGAACCGGAAGGGCAAGCATCCCCCCGACATGATCCGGAGTGCGCAACGCATATGTTGTCCGCCGCAAGCGTGAGAACACTAAAAAGGGGCCCGCCGGTATCCGGCGGGCCCCAAGACATCAACAGGATCGCTTACTGGTTGGCAGTGATCTGCACGTTCAGAAGGTCGACCAGGACGAAGGGATCGGCCTCCACTTCGGCTTCCATGCCTTCGAACTCGGAAAAGGCGATGGGCTCTTCAGGCTCGACCGAGATCGTGAAGTTCTGCGGGTCGGCAATGAACGTGTTGACGGCGCTGGTCACCATTGTCTTGAAGGCTTCGTTCTCGACTTCGGCCAGGGCCATGGGCACCATGAACTGCAAACCGGCCTTGAAGGTTTCGCCATCGACGCCCTGCTCGGCGCCGACCAGATCGAGTACCTTCATGAACAGCGAATTGTCGTCATAGCGCAACGCGCCGCTGACCAGCTTGACGTTGGCCAATGGCTCCATCATCGCCTCGGACATGGCCAGCATCTGCTCGTCGTCCATCTCGATATCGGCTTCGGCCATTTCCGCCATCTTGAGATTGAGCTTCATGAGCTCGGAGTAGAGCGCTTCGGTGTAGCCTTCGACAGCGAAGTCCATGGAGATCGAACCGAGGTCATCGACCACAAACGAGACGTCGCTGACAGTGCCTTCCCCGGTCTCGGGCCACCACGTTCCCTCACCCGACATAGAGGCGTTGAACTGTTCAAGGCCGAGAGTCGCAAAAGCCTCCTGGGCTTCAGGCTCCTCGATCGCGCTCAGATCGGCGCTGATGCCGGTGACCTGAAAGCCCGAGGTGACTCCGCCGTCGGCAGCAGCCTCGTCAATGGTGACTTCCATCAACGCGATGGCAAACAGCTCGTTGCCTTCGGCATCTGAAACCGTCAGCGGACCTGCCGATATGCGATCATAGAGGTTGAACCCGGTTTCGAGCATTGTGTCGACGCTGACCTCTGCGGGCAATGCGATGCCCTCGGCCGCGATATCGACGAAGTTGAGCGTGATGCCCTCGTCTTCGTCGGTATAGTCGACGTCCTCGATGGTGGCGCGTTCAGCGGTGAACCCACCTTCTGCCGTTTCAACAACGCCGGTAAACACCACATCACCGGGCACCTCGACATCGTCTTCACCCGCAATGGAGATGGTGAAATCGGAAATCGTCACCGTGTCGCCCTCGGCACTGGCCGATCCATAGGTGAAGGCAACACCCATCAGCTTGCTGGTTTCAACGAGCCGATCCGCGAAATCGGTGGCCTCGAGCGCCAGGGCGGCCTGGCTGGTTCCGGCCAATGCGATCGTGGCGATAAGCGAAAGGCGAGTAATTCTTTTCATGACGGTCCCCGTTTTTCGGCGCTTGTTGTGCCATTTTACTGCAAAGCTGCGAACTTACACCATTGCGGCCGCTTACGGCCAGACATAGACGCTAACGCTTTGAGATGACTTTTCGATCACGCCAATCGGGCGAAAAAGCGTCAGCGGCAGCGCGCGAGAAATGCCACGATGTCGTCGGTGACGTGGTGGACGTGTTCCATGTCTTCGCCGCGGCCCAGTTCCCAGGGATCGCATTGGTCATGCTCGAACCCTGAACCGGCCACGACCTGAACCGTGGACATGCCGATTGCATGGGGCACACGCAGGTTCTTTTCCAGATCGTCAAACATTATGGCCTGCCTGGCCCCGATCCCATGCGCGGCAAGGAAGTCGGTATAGGCAATTTCGAGGGGTTTGGGCCGGTATTTGGCCGCCTTGATGTCGAAAATGCCCTCGAACAGGCTTGCCGCTCCAAGGCGCGCCAGTACGGCTTCGGCGTGACCGGCGCTCGCATTGGTAAAGATGAACTTGCGGCCCGGAAGCGCCGCGATGGCTTCGACCAGTTCGGGATGCGCCGCGACAGGCGAATAGTCGATGGCGTGAACCATTTCCAGATAGTCCTCGGGATCGACGGCATGGGATTTCATCAACCCGTTGAGCGTCGTGCCGTGATCGCGGTAATAGGCTTTCTGGAGATCACGCGCCGCTTCGAAATCGAGCTGGGCGACTTTCATCACATATTGAGTGATGGCCGTATCGATCTGGGCGAACAGATTGCATTCACGCGGATAAAGCGTGTTGTCGAGGTCGAACACCCAATCGGTAATGTGATCGACTTCGAGGGGCGTTGTGAGGGCAGGCGGGGTCATCTGGTTCATGACCCCATTATGCCCAAAATCGATGAATGGGAAATGACCGAAAACGAAGGTGTGATCGATCTCATCTATCGCACCATGAGTGTTCCCGCGCCGTGTTCGGTGAACAACTCGAGCAGCACCGAATGGGCCGTCTTGCCGTTGACGATCACCACGCCTTCAACGCCCCGATCGAGCGCCTCGATGCAGGTTTCGACCTTGGGGATCATGCCCCCCGAGATCGTGCCGTCGGCGATCAACTGCTGAGCCTCGCGCACCGAAAGTTCGGGGATCAATTCGCCATCCTTGTCGAGCACCCCCGGAACGTCGGTCAAAAACAGCAGCCGCTTGGCAAATACCGCCCCCGCGATGGCGCCGGCGAAGGTATCTGCGTTGATGTTGTAGGTGTTGCCATCCCGGCCGGGAGCCACGGGCGCGATGACCGGGATCATTTCCGAGCGGGCCAGAAGGTCGAGCAGCGTGCGGTCGATCTCGACGGGTTCGCCCACGAAACCGAGGTCGAGGACGCGCTCGATATTGGAGGTCGGGTCCACATATTTCTTGTGGGCCTTTTCGGCAAACACCATGTTGCCGTCCTTGCCGCACAGCCCGATCGCCCATTCGCCCTCGGCATTGATCATCGCCACGATCTCTTTGTTGATCGAGCCGGCCAGAACCATTTCCACGATTTCGACGGTGCGTTTGTCGGTCACCCGCAAACCGCCCTCGAATTTTGATTCGATGCCGAGCTTTTTGAGCATCTCGCCGATCTGCGGACCGCCGCCGTGAACCACGATCGGGTTGACCCCCGACTGCTTGAGCAGCGCCACGTCGCGCGCAAACGCCTTGCCCAGTTCGGGATCGCCCATGGCATGGCCGCCATATTTGATGACAACCGTCTTGTTCTCGTAGCGCTGCATGAAGGGCAGGGCCTTGGACAGCACTTCGGCGTCGTAGGCGTTTTCAAGTCCGTCGGCCATGGGGCAGGACAACTCCTTTTCGGTCTTGAAAACCTCTCTAACCCGAACGCGCGTCCTGTGAATAGTCCTCGCTGACGCGCTCGTGATCCAATTACTGATGGAACTCGTAAGCAAAAATGCAATTGTTATGCGATAGGGAGGGCGCCTATGGCCGATACCGCTGAAATTGCAGACCTGCTGGCCCGCATTGCGTTGCGTGATCGCAATGCCTTTCGCGCTCTCTATGCACGCACGAGCGCGAAACTTTTTGGCGTGAGCCTGCGTATACTCTCCAACAGGAGCGAAGCCGAGGACGCCTTGCAGGACGTTTTCATCAAGGTCTGGCAGCGTGCCGAGGGTTATCGCCCCGATGCCGCAAGCCCCATGACGTGGCTGATTACCATCGCGCGCAACAACGCCATCGACAGGCTGCGCGCGCGGCGGCCGGGTCATACAGACATCGATGAAGCGTTCGATCTCGAAGATTCCGGGATGAGCCCGGAACAGTCGGCGATCAACACCGACGACGGCAACCGGATTGACGAGTGCATGGGGCAATTAAAACCCGAACGCGCCGAAGCGGTGCGCAGGGCCTACGTCGAAGGCGAAAGCTATAATGAACTGGCCGACCGGCTGGGTGTGCCCCTTAACACGGTACGCACCTGGCTGCGCCGGTCGCTCCTGGCCTTGCGCGACTGTCTTGGAGCATAATAGACAAAACGATGAGCGATTTTGACGACAACGATCTGAACCGGGACGAAGAGCGCCGCGTGGCGGTTGCTGAATATGTGCTCGGGCTGACAAGCGCGCAAAGCCGCGCCGCAATGGCGCGCGCCATCCAAACGCGCCCCGATCTCGCGGCCGAAGCGCGATTCTGGGAGGATCGCTTTTCCGCTTTCAATGACGATTATGTGCCCACCTCGCCGCCCGACACCCTTCTGGGCCGGATCGAGCAGAGGCTGTTCGCCGATGCGGGTGCCAAAACGCCCTGGTACAATTCGCTCCTGGTCTGGAGGTCGCTGGCCGGGGCCGCGGCCGCTGTGGCGGTGCTTTCCGTCGGTCTCAACCTGCTCCAACCGACAGTCGAAACGCCGCTCGATACCGCCCAGCTGGTGGCGGCGATGCAGACCGTCGACAGCGATGTGAGCTTTATTGCGCGCTATGATTCCGCGTCCGGTGCGCTGCGGGTGAGCGGCGCCGGTTCGCCGGCCGGTGCGGGCAATGATTATGAACTCTGGTTCATCGAGGGCGACAATGCGCCGATCTCGATGGGCGTGATCGATGTGGCCGAGGCACAGACCATTGCGGTCGATGAAACGCTGCGCGGCCAACTGGCCCAGGGCATAACGCTGGCCGTCACGCGGGAAGTGGAAGGCGGCTCGCCGACCGGCGATCCTCAGGGCCCGATTGTCGCGGCCGGACCGATCGCCGCCATCTGAGGAAATTTTTTCGACCCGTCTGAAACTTGTTGGTCTCATGCTCCGTAACTGATCGCGAACTTCCCCAAAAAGGGGAGGTCACAACAGATGATCTTTTAGGAGACGAACACCATGCAGACCCGTGCAATTGCTCTCTCAGCCCTTCTGGCCACCTCTGCGCTGACCGGCGCTGCGCTCGCCCAGGACAACCCCATGGTTGGTGGCGCGCCGATGTCGCCGGACATGAACATCGTTGAAAATGCAGTCAACTCGGCTGACCACACGACCCTTGTCGCCGCCGTGGAAGCTGCCGGCCTTGTCGAAACGCTGCAGGGCGACGGCCCCTTTACAGTGTTCGCGCCGACCAATGAAGCGTTCGCTGCCCTTCCCGAAGGCACCGTCGACACGCTCTTGATGCCTGAAAACGTCGAAATGCTGCAGCAGGTCCTGACCTGTCATGTGGTTGGCGTTGAGGCGACCGCCGCCGATCTCGTGGGCATGATCGATGCCGATGGCGGCAGCCACACAATCGAAACCCTTGGCGGCTGCATGCTCGAAGCCACCTATGACGGCGACACCGTCACGATCACTGACGAAAACGGCACTGCCGCGACCGTCACCATCGCCGATGTGATGCAGTCCAACGGCGTGATCCATGTGACCGACGCCGTGTTCACGCCGGCCATGTAACCTCTAAACAGGCACCGCGGCTCAGCGTTCGCCCCCAATCCTACTCTGAGCCGCAAACTGCGCCCGGCCCGCCCTCCGTCGGCCGGGCGCAACCATGCCCGCTCCCGCTACACGCGGGTTTGACTGGATCGCGAGGCAATTTACTGGGATAAACGACGCAAGGAGAATGACCATGATCGACCGTCGCAATTTCCTGCTTGCCGGAACTCTCGCCACCGGCGCCGCCGCATTCGGGCTTGCCTTGACCGCCAAGGGCGCCGAGGGAGAGTTTCCCTTTACCCTCACCGACGCCGAATGGCGCGAGCGGCTCGACGAGATGGAATATTATGTCCTGCGCGAGCACGGCACCGAGCGCGCCTTCACATCCGAACTCGACAAGCTCTACGAGCCGGGCATCTACAATTGCGCCGGATGCGGGCAGGCGCTCTATTCCTCGGAAGCCAAATATGACAGCCGCACCGGCTGGCCCAGCTTCTGGGAAGCCCTCCCGGGCGCTATCGGAACGTCAGTCGATACATCATTCATGATGACGCGCACCGAGTGCCATTGCTCGAACTGCGGTGGCCACCAGGGCCATATTTTCGATGACGGGCCCGAGCCGACCGGCAAGCGCCACTGCATCAATGGTGTCGCCTTGACGTTCGTTGCGGCCTAGGATCTGAATGCGGGATCGTTCGTCCACGGTCCCTCCCCATGAATCTTGCCATCATCGAAACCGGCCTCGTGCCAGAGCCATTGCGCGGCCGGTTCCGCCCCTATCCTGAAATGTTTGCCACGATGCTGGCCCGTCACGGTGCCGGGATTGCGCCCGACTTCGTGCCCGTGCTCGAAGGCGCGCCGCTGCCCGATCCCGAAGGGCTGGACGCCGTTCTGATCACCGGCTCGCCGGCCGGAGTGTACGACCCGCTCCCCTGGATGGACCCGCTGCGCAATTTCATCCGCCGCGCCCACGAGCGCGGGACGAAGATGGTGGGCATCTGCTTTGGCCACCAGATCATTGCCGACGCATTGGGCGGCGATGTGCGCAAGTCGGAAAAAGGCTGGGGGCTGGGGCGGCACGTCTACGACGTTTTGCCCGATCATCCCCATTTCGTGCCGGGAGTCGATAAATTGGCCATTGCCTGCTCGCATCAGGATCAGGTCATCACGCCGCCGCCGATGGCAAAGGTAATCCTGCGCAGCGCATTCGCCCCCAATGCCGGGCTGTCCTATGCGGGAGGCAATATTCTGAGTTTCCAGCCGCACCCCGAATTCGAGGACGACTATTCGAAAGCGCTCATCGACCTGCGGCGCGGCAAGGTGTCAGAAGACGTTATCGAGGCGGCTCATGACTCAATGAAGACCCGCTCGGACAGCGCAATCCTCTCGCACGCCATCAGCCGGTTCCTTGCCTGCTAGAGCGTGTCCAGCAAAACCATGTCCTCGACGCGATCGGGGATGGAAACGCTTTTGCGGTTCGGACACGAGACAAAACAAGGGTTTGGAGCCAAGGATTTGAGTCAATCAAATCCTGAAAGGCTCTAAAGGCCCTCACGCAGCCGCGCCACTTCCTGGCGCAGCGTGTCGATGCCCAGGCCCTTCTCGCTCGATGTGAGAATGATTTCCGGATGCGCGGCGGGACGTTTGACGATGAACCTGGCTGTCGCCTCGAGGACGCCACCAAGGTCCTTTTCACTTAGCTTGTCGGCCTTGGTGAGCACCACCTGATAGGAAACGGCGGCCTTGTCGAGCTCGTTCATGACCGTTGCATCGTTTGGCTTGGGTCCGTGGCGGGCATCGACCAGCACGTAGACGCGGCGCAGATTGGGGCGTCCGCGCAGGAACTGATGGATCAGCTTGTTCCATTTTTCGACCGCCGGCTTGGGAGCCTTGGCAAAGCCATAGCCGGGCATGTCGACGAGCCGGATGCCGCCGGCCTCGGGCGCAAACAGGTTGAGCTCCTGGGTCCGGCCGGGGGTGTTGGATGTCCTTGCCAGGGCGGACTGGCCGACAAGGGCGTTGATCAGGGAGGATTTGCCGACGTTCGAGCGCCCGGCAAAGGCGATCTCGACGATGTCATCTGCGGGAAGATCGGACACGCGGACGCAGCCCTTGAGGAAAATCCAGGGGCGCGCAAACAGCAGGCGGACGGTTTCGGGCAGGTCAGTCATTTCTCGCGTGTCCAAAAGAGAAGGGCCGGTCGCCCGGCCCTTACCAAGAGCGCTTCAGGGAAAAGTGGGTAGCACTTTTCCGCTTCGGAAGCGCGATCAAAATGAAGTCTATTCGGCAGCCTTGGGCTTGCGCTTGAACGAACTCTTGATGTTGCCGAGCAGGTCCACGGTGACCCCATGGCGCCGCATGATGAACCATTGCTGGACCACCGAGAGGAAGTTGTTCCACGCCCAGTAGATCACGAGGCCGGCCGGGAAGGTCGCCAGCATGAACGTGAAGATCACCGGCATCCAGTTAAAGATCATCGCCTGTGTGGGATCGGCCGGCGGCGGGTTCAGCCGCATCTGCACCCACATGGTGATGCCCATGATGACCGGCCAGATGCCGATGGCCAGGAACGAGCCGATGACCGGCACGGCGCTGGGATCGTAAGGCAGCAGGCCAAACAGGTTGAAGATATGGGTGGGATCGGGCGCCGCCAGATCCTGAATCCAGCCAAAGAACGGCGCATGGCGCATTTCGATGGTGACGAACAGAACCTTGTAGAGCGAAAAGAACACCGGAATCTGGATCAGGACCGGCCAGCACCCTGAGATGGGATTGATCTTTTCGGTCTTGTAGAGCTCCATCATCGCCTGCTGCTGGGCAGCGCGATCGTCCTTATGCTTTTCCTGGATTTCCTTCATCTTGGGCTGCACGCGCCGCATGTTGGCCATCGAGGCATAGCTCTTGTTGGCCAGCGGGAAGAAGATCGCCTTGACGATGACGGTCACCGCCAGAATGGCGAGGCCGAAATTGCCCAGAAATTCATAGAGCAGCCGGATGAGGTAGAACATCGGCTTGGTGATGAAATGGAACCAGCCCCAGTCGATCATCAGCTCGAACCGGTCGATCGAATAGGCCCGTTCGTAGGAATCGATGATCGACTCCACCTTGGCGCCGGCAAAGGCCAGGCTCTCATGGGAGGCGCTGCCACCGGCGGGCACGACGACGCCGTCCTGGGCCACATAATTGGCGCGGTAGTCATTTCCGCTCGGCGTGCCGGTGCCGTAAAAGAACCGGGCGTTGATCGCCTCGTCCTGCGGTGGAATGATCGCGGTTGCCCAGTATTTGTCGGTGAAACCCAGCCAGCCGCCGGTCGAGCCCATCGTGGCGTTGTCTTCGTCGCGCAGATTGCCATAGGATTTTTCGACGAGGTTGCTGTCGCCCAAAATCCCGATGGCGCCTTCATGAAGAATGAAGAAATTCTGGGTCTGGGGTGTATAGAGCCGCGCAATGCGCGAATAGGGGAAAAGGGTCACATCGCCGGCGCCGGAATTTTCAACGCTCTGGTCGATGGTGAACATGTAATTGTCATCGACACTGACGGTGCGGCGGAAAATCAACCCCTCGCCATTGTCCCAGGCCAGCGTCACCGGTGTTGCGGCGGTCAGCGTGTCCCCGCTCTCAACACTCCATTCGGTCTGCGCCGTGGGCAGCGTCACATCGCTTCCCTGCGCGGCGACCCAGCCCTGCTCGAGATAATAGGGGACGTCCGAACCGACAGGCGAGAGCAGCGTGATGGTCGGGCTGTCGGGATCGGGGGTTTCATTGTAGCGCACCAGGTGAAGATCATCGATGCGCGCGCCGGTCAGATTGATCGAACCGGAAAGCGACCCGGTTTCGATGGCGACGCGCTGGGTGGCGGCCAGAGCATCGTCGCGGCTCGCAAAGACCTGGGTGTCGGTGTCCGAAGACGGCGTCGCACCGGCAACACCATCAGCGCTGGGCGCTGCCAGATCGGCGCTGTCCAAAGCCTGGTCCTGCTGGGTCGAAAGCTCGGCCTGGCGCTGGGCCTGATCGAGCTGGGGGCCGGCGATAAAGAACTGCCACCCAAAGAGCACGAGCATGCTCAGGACGACGGCCAGGATCATGTTGCGATTGTTTTCGTTCATGGCTTTGGATGTCCGCTTGGCGCTTGGGCCGGTCTGTGCAAGCGCGCGATGGCCTTGCCAAGTTCGCGCGTCAAATTGTCGAACGGTTCGGACAGGCTCTCGCGCCGCCCGATCAACACATAGTCATGGCCGGCGACCAGCCGGTCCGAACAGGCTCTCACCGCCTCACGCAGCCTGCGCTTGATGCGGCTGCGTTCGGGCGAGTTGCCGGTCTTCTTGGTCACGGTATATCCCACACCGGGAACAGGATCGGCAACGGGGACGGCCTGCAACACAAAGCCGCGCCTGGCAATTTTACTGCCCCGCGCGGCTTTAAGAAATTGCGCCCGTTTTTTCAGGCGTCGTAACGGCAATGCCGGGCTATCCGGCATATCGGAGCCAGGCCCGACTTATGCCGAAAGCCGCTTGCGCCCGATCGCGCGACGGCGATTGAGGATCTTGCGGCCGTTCTTGGTCGCCATGCGGGCACGGAAACCGTGACGGCGGGCGCGCACAAGATTGCTCGGCTGGAAAGTACGCTTCATTATGGTTCATCGCGCGCCGGTCCGCGCGATCCTCTGGTTAAGCTTGTCTGTTGTCTTTAGGTCTTGCGCGAAAGGGAATGGGACAAGCGGTCCCGGGCCATCGGCAAAGGTTGGCCGGCTTATAGGGAAAACCCGGGGGCAAGTCAATTGCGCGATGGCCACAATCGCGTGTGTTTTCTGGCGCTGGCCAGCGTGCATTGGCCGCGCTAAAAGCGGGACCGTAACCCATCATGGATTCGGACAGGCTCCAGGATCAAGGCCAAAGGTTGAGGGCAGGCGCGTGGCGCAGGGCGACGGGATCGATCTTTGCATCATTGGGGCCGGTCCGGCCGGGATCGCGGCCGCCGAGCGCGCTGTTGCGCGCGGGCTGCGCGTCGTGCTGGTTGAGGCCGGAGAGTTTGGCGGCGTTGCGCACAATTGGGGCGCACAGCCGGCCCAGGCGCTGGCCGCCGCCGCCGAGCGTGCCCACCAGATCCGCACCGCCAGGGATTTCGGCCTTGGCACCGACGAGCCACGCATCAACTTCGCCCGCATCAATGCGCGCATCCGTGCCATGATCCAAGAGGCGAGCCCGACAGTTTCTCCCGAGCACCTGATTGCCCAGCGCATCGAGACCGTCAGCGGTCGGGCCCGCTTTGCCGGCCCATCCACAATTGACGTCGGCGGCCGGTCGATAAAGGCGTCCCACTTCCTGATCGCCACGGGCACCCGCCCTGTCGTGCCGGACATTCCCGGGCTCGACGGTGTGCCGTTCTTTACGCCTGAAACAATTTTCGAAGTGACCCGCCGTCCGTCTCATCTGATTGTCGTGGGGGCCGGGGCGACCGGGCTGGCGCTTGCCCAATCCCATTTGCGGCTGGGCGCAAAAGTGACACTTGTCGAAATGCTCGAGCCGCTGGCCGGGGAAGACCCCGAGCTGGTCGATATCGTCTTGCGCCGCATGCGGGCCGAAGGACTTGAACTGCACACCCACACGGGCATCGTTTCGGTCGCCGGCGGCGACGATCAGGATATCGTTCTCGACATCAAGGCCGGCCCCCACGAGGACCGGATCGTGGGCAGCCATCTGCTGTTTGCGACGGGACGCGAGCCCGATTTTCAGGGGTTGGGCCTGGAGCTGGCCCGCGTGGCAATGCAGGGGCGGCGGCCCGAACTCGGCCGGTTCGGCCGGACCGCCAACCGCCGCATCTTTATTGTCGGCGATGCTGCCGGACATGAGGGCGTACACGCCGCACGTCACAGCGCCGAACTTGCCGTCGATGCCATTACCGGTTCGGTGAGCAAAGAGGGCCTTGTGCCGCGCATCGTTCATACCAGCCCGGCCATCGCGCGGGTCGGGATGACGGAGGCCCAGGCCAGGGCAAAATTGAAGGATCGTTTCGAAATCGTCCGCATCGCGCTGGCCCAGACCGATGCGGCGCGGGCGCGCGCCCAACCGCACGGGCAGGTCAAAATCATCATCGACAGCGCCGGCAGGGTGCTGGGCGCCGGGGTCGTGGGCCCGACGGCGCCTGAACTCGTGCCTGTCTTTGCTCTCGCCATTGCGCGGAAAATGACGCCATCGGAACTCGGGGGGCTGGTGGCGCCATATCCGTCGTTCGCCCAGATCATACCCCTTGCCGCCGCCGAATATGCGCGCGACCACCCCGGCGCAGCCCCCGCAGGCTGGCGTCGTCTGCTTAAGCGTTTGTTGCCATAGGTAAAATCGGGTTGTAGGCTGGCACAATGACACGCGACATCGCCAAGGTGCCAGGTCCGTTCTCCGGCCTGTCCGTCAAGATCATAGCGGCGATCGCGCTGGTCATTCTCCTTGTCGAAATCGCCGTCTTCCTCCCCTCGCTCGCCAACTACCGCGTTGGCTGGCTCGAGGACCGGCTGCGCGTCGGCAGTGTGGCCGTACGCGTGTTCGATACCGCGCCCGATGTGATGGACCTGCCCGCCGAAATCACCGATCCACTGTTGCAGGCGGCCGGCGCCATCGCCATCGTTTACCGCCGCGAGGGCCAGACCGATCTGATCGGGCTCGAGGCGGTCACCATGCCCGAGCAGCCCCACCTGGCCGATCTGCGCGACACCAACCCGATGCGCCTTATCATCGAGGCGCTCGATACACTCGTGGTGGGCGGCCAGCGCACCCTGCGCATCGTCGGCGTGCCGCCCGGCGCAGGCGATGCGGTGGTCGAGATCTTGATGCCCGAAAGCCCGCTGCGAGCCGACCTTCTCACCTATGCCGGCAACATCGTGCTCGTTTCGATCGTCATCGCGGGGGTGACGGCCTTCGTCATATACATATTGGCCGAGAGCCTTTTGATCGGACCGATCAAGCGCCTCACCAACCAGATGCTGGCCTTCCGCGAAAACCCTGAAAACGGCACGCTTGTGATCGTGCCCGACACGGCGCGCCGCGACGAGATCGGCATCCTCGAGCGCGCGCTGGCCGATACCCAGGCCGAGTTGTTCGCCATGCTGCGCCAGCGCCGCCACCTTGCCGATCTGGGCATGGCGGTCTCCAAGATCAACCATGACCTGCGCAACATGCTGACCTCGGCCCAGTTGCTCTCCGACCAGGTGGCCAATCTCGATGATCCCCAGGTGCAGCGACTGGCCCCCCGGCTGGTGACCACGCTCGACAAGGCCATTGCCTTTGCCCAGACCGTGCTCGACTACGGACGCCAGCAATCGGCCCCACCAAGCGCCGAGCCTGTCGATCTTCGGGCTCTCGGTTTTGAAGCTGCCCTTTCGGGTGGGCTGACGGGGCATCCTCGGATCGTTTTTGAAAATCAGGTTCCTGACGATTCGGTGATCCTTGTCGATCCCGATCATCTGGCCCGCGTTTTGACCAATCTGTTCAAAAATGCCCGCGAAGCGCTCGAGGCCAGCCCCGAGATCGCCACGCCCTATGTTCGGTTCACCCATGAGCGGACGGGCGAAGACGTGAGGCTGGTCGTCGCCGACAACGGACCGGGCCTGCCGCCGCGCGCGCGGGAAAACCTGTTCGTCGCCTTCGAGGGTTCGGCCAGGGCCGGGGGCACGGGACTGGGCCTCGCCATCGTGCGCGAACTGATCGAAGCCAATGGCGGGCGCGTGGAACTGCTCGAAACCGCGGAGGGAACCGCTTTCGCCATCGATCTGCCATCGGGTGCCGCAGCGGGCGGCTGACGAAATTTCCTCGAAAACTTCCCCTGCTGGCCCCTTGCAATGGCCGCCGAGCCAGTATAAGCGTTCGCCTGCCGCTCGGGGCATCGCCCCCGACACCGCGTTAACCGCACCGGCACTGCGCGCCCGTAGCTCAGCTGGATAGAGCACCAGACTACGAATCTGGGGGTCAGAGGTTCGAATCCTTTCGGGCGCGCCATATTTTCTTTAACGTTGTCGGAATTGGCCTTTAGATTGATTAGCCCTACCTTTCGGATGGGGTGGGCAACCTTAGGGCTGATTCACCCGGGTGGACCCGGCTGGCAAAATGGTGCCGTTCCGTCCATGAAAGGGTATCCCGATGAAGCTCTATTACAGCCCGCTTGCCTGTAGCCTTGCCGACCATATCGCGTTGCGCGAAGCCGGAGTTCAGTTCGCGCTGGAGCGCGTCGACCTCAAGACCAAGCAGCTGACCTCTGGCGGCGATTTCAGCCTGGTGACGACGAAAGGCTATGTTCCCGCCCTGGTCCTTGGCGACGGGCAGGTGCTGACCGAGAACATCGCCGTGCTGGACTGGATTGCCGCGGAGTATCCGGACCTCGGCGTCGCCACGCCTCTGGGTCGCACCCGTGTTCTCGAAGCGCTGACCTATATCTCGACCGAGGTGCATCGTGCGTTCAAGCCGATGTGGCACGCGGGCGCCGAGACGGAAAAGGCGAAAGCACGACAGACCATTGCCCGGCAGCTGCAATACTTCGCCGATGGGCTCACGACGGACTATCTGTTCGGTGAGACGCCCAGCGTTGCCGACTTCTACCTGTTCGTGATGCTGCTCTGGGCTGTGCGGTTCGAGGTGAGGGTGCCCGAGGTCCTGGGGCAATTGCGCGACCGGCTTGCCGCCCGGCCGGCAGTGGTTGCGTCAATGCGCTACGAGGGCCTGATCTAGAGCAATCGCCGGGGCAGCACGACCTCAAAGACTGCCCCGCCAGCCTGCGCATTGGCGGCGCTAATGGTGCCGCCATGGGCGGCAATGATCGAGCGGCAAATGGCCAGTCCAATGCCCATCCCCGCCTCCTTGGTAGAAAAGAAGCTCTCGAAGAGCCGGGGCATGTCTGCCTCCGGAATGCCCCGTCCGCTATCCGATACGCGAAGATGCAGGCTGTCGTCGGCGCCGGAAGCGGTGCTGACGGTGATCGTGCGCGGCGTCCCGCCGGCCGCCTCCATGGCCTGGATGGCATTGACGACCAGATTGACGACCACCTGCTGTAGCTGAACCCGATCGCCCTGCACGGCGGGCAGGTGCGCAGCCAGTTCGAGCTGGACGCGGACGCCCTTGTCCTCGCATTCGTGGCGCAGGAAGGCAAGGCAATCGCGGATCATAGCATTGAGGTCGATCAGGCTACGTTCCGACTGCCGTTTGCCGGCCATGTCCTGGATGCGGCCGATAATGTCGCTGGCGCGCTGGGCGCTTTCGACGATCCGGGCGGTCAGCTGCACTACCTTGTCGAGATTGGGTTCGTCCTTGTCCAGCCATCGCAGGCTTGTCTGGGCATTGGTCAGGATGGCCGAGAGTGGTTGCTTGATCTCGTGGGCAATCGACGTCGTCAGTTCCCCCAGGGTGGAAATGCGGGCGGCATGGCTGAAGTCGGCCGTGACCTGGCGGAGCCTTGTCTCTGCCTCGATCCGGTCGGAGATGTCGAGCATGCCGTTGAGACTGGCTCCGGCCAGTTCGCTCTGACCGGCAAAGGCGAGCGAAAACAGCACGTCGATGGTGCGCCCATCCAGGGTGCGAACCCGAGTCTCCTCGGTGAAGTGGGAGGCGCCGTTATAAAGGGCCACGAAGGAGCGCCGAAACGTGTCCGGCGCATCTGGCCAGATATGGCGCACGGACTGCATCAACTCGGCGGCATCGGTGGCCCCGAACAGGGCGATGGCCCGTTCGTTGGGCTCGATCAGTGTAATGGTATCGAGCGCATGTTCGAGAAAGGCCGGATTGGCATCGAGATAGGCCTCTATGTTGGTGACCCCATCGCGGCGCAACTGGCCCACCAGGGCGGCGATGGTGCTGGCATCGTCCAGCATCAGTGCCACCGGCGCCCGGTGAAACATCTGGCGGTACCATGCGGCGCTAGCCCTGGCTTGGGCAAGTTCGATGTGCAGGGCCGCGTGGTCGGCATCGTTCATGCGCATGGCATCAGCGCCGGCGGTTGAGCGCGGCGACCAGGTGCCGATGCAGCACGGCATCGTCGATGGGCTTGCCCAGATAGGCAATGGCGCCGGCGCGCAGGGCCCTGGCCCTTATGGCTGGATCGACCTGGGCCGAGATGAGGATAACCGGCAGCGCCGGCTCGACGGTGTGGAGGTGTTGCACCAGGGCCAGACCGTCCATGCCGGGCATGTTGAGGTCGCTGATCACACAGGCATACTCGCCCGGTCGGCGCTCCAGCAGAAACGCCGCCGCATCGGCAAAGGTGCGACACTCGAAGTCGAGGACGGCCAGGAGTTCCTGCAACGCCACGCGCAACGCCGCGTCGTCGTCGATGATGGCAATGAGGTGGGCGCGGGACAAGGCGATGGCTTTCGCCCTTCGGGGAAACGGTTCGGTGCTGATACATCATCCCTTTCGCCTCCGTCCGCCAGCTATACGATGGTTTAGTTGCTGATGCCGTCGCGCAGGTCACTGGGGAGCGACTGCCAGGCCCGCACCAGATGCGGTAGGAACGGCACCTGCATCTTTTTCATGACGCTGCTGCGATGCAGCTTCACCGTGACTTCCGAGATGCCCAGCTCGAAGGCGATCTGCTTATTGAGCGCGCCATCGACGACGGCGGACATGACCTGGCGCTCGCGCGGCGTGAGGGTATGGAAGAGAGCAATGTTGGCGCGCGTGGCCTCTTCCGCTCCGCGCTTGCCGGCATCGATGACAATGGCCCGATTGACCGCGTCGAGCAGCGTCTGGTCGCGCACGGGCTTGGTCAGGAACTCGACGGCACCGGCCTTCATTGCCTGCACCGTCATGGGAATGTCGCCATGGCCGGTGAGGAAGATGATGGCTGCCGAGGCGCCGCTGGCGACCAGCTGGTTCTGGAAATCCAGCCCGCTGAGGCCGGGCATACGGACATCGAGGATCATGCAGCCGGCCCGATCGAGGGCATCGCTGTCGAGCAGTTGCCGGGCCGAGGCAAAGCCGCGCGACGCCAAGCCCACCGATTCGAGCAGTTCACAAATCGACAGCCGGACGGCATCATCGTCATCAACAACGATCACCTGTGGCGCCTGCACTGCATTGGCCATGCTCACTCCCCCGCTATCGCATCATTGTCTTGCAGTTGCCGGCCACCCCGGCGCATGCCCTTGAGGCGCGCCTGCTCGCGCTTGCCGACCCTTCCGTCCAACCATTGCCCGACCTCGACGAAGAAGGCGGGCGGGGCCTTGTAGGCGCGCCCTAGATCCTCCAGCGTAGTCTTGGCGAGTTCGGCCCGCATGGCTTTTTCCGCACGCAGCATGACCGCATGAATGCCGCATGTCCCGGCGCCGCTCCAGCCTGGCGCTTCTCCGCCGAACAGCACGCAGTTTTGCCGGATTTCCTTGCAGTCAAAGAGGCGCTTGCCGCCATCCACTGCGTCGATGATGTCGAGGATGCTGATATCGGTCGGTGCGCGGGCCAGCCGGTAGCCGCCATGCACGCCACCGCTGGCAACGACAATGCCGACCCTTTCCAGCTTGGGCATGATCTTGGCCAGCATGGCGGGCGAGATGCCCTGCAGCTGAGCAAGATCGCGGCTGCTGGCGGGATGCTCGCGCGGCGTCACCAGCCAGACCAGGCAATGGATGGCATATTCCACCGCCGCGCCATAAAGGCTGGGCGCTGCCGGCCGGTTTGGTTGTTCGGGTTGATAAGGTGGCGCGTTCATAACGCCACCTTAGTCGGTATGTGTTATAAACACCAGATCAGTCCGGCGAAATGGACTCGCGCAGCCAGCTGTCGAAGGTGACCTTGCCGACCAGAGGGTTCGGTCCAGGCGTCAGGGAGCGATCATCAAGCTCAGTCCCGAAATAAAGCGCCAGCTTATCGGTCTCGATGCGCCGACCGTCCTGCTTGGCGGCAAGATATTTCTGCGCAAACTGATCGAGGCGGAACGCCTCCGGTCCGGCAATTTCCACCATGCCATTGATGGGAGCGGCCAGGGCGATCGACGCCAGGACCTCGGCCACATCATCGGCCGAGACCGGCTGGACCAGAGCAGGCGACAGATGCACTGCATCGTCCACGGCGCCGGATTTGACGATGCCGCTGACAAAGGGAAAAAACTGCGTCGAACGCAGGATGGTATAGGGCACCGTTGATGCCATGATTAGCTCTTCCTGGGCCATCTTGGCCCGGAAATAGCCACTGGCCTGCAGGCGTTCGGTGCCGACGACTGACAAGGCGATGTGGTGCCTGACCGCAGCGACCTGTTCGGCCGCGAGAAGGTTGCGGCCCGCCGTCTGGAAGAATTCCAGGGCAGCGGCATCTTCGAACGATGGCGAATTGGCGACATCGACAACCACATTGGTGCCGACCAGCACCTCGGCCAGACCTGCGCCGGTAATAGTATTGACGCCCGTGCCGGGCGAAGCGGCGATTGCCTCATGGCCCATGATGCGAAGATTGGTCACGACCTTGGATCCGATCAGGCCCGTGCCGCCGATAACAACGATCTTCATATTTAGTCTCCTCGGTTGAATGCTCCGGGAAACCTAGACCTTGACGCGAGATCCGCCATTGAACCGGGGCATAAGGAACCGGATCGCCGGGTCGACTTCGGACGAATTAGGGCTGTCCGTTAGATTAGCGGCCCGCCCTATCCATGGACCCCGGGAGGAAAGACCCCGGCCATTCTGCCGCTGCGAACAGCCTTTGGCATGACCGCCCTATGCCAAAGGCGAGGCTCGGTATCGATTGCGGCCACTGTCGGCCATACCCGTCCTGCCTGGAGAGTGGGGACATCGAAACCCACACCGAAAGCCAACGTCATGACACCCCGCTTCCTGCCTTTCAAAGTCGCGCCAAACCTGACCAAGTCGCTGCTGGCGCTTGAGGCCGCCATCACCGAAGGCGGTCTCGAACATAGCCTGGCTGAACTGGTGAAGCTGCGTGCATCCCAGATTAATGGCTGCGCCGCCTGTCTGCACATTCACGCCAAGGATGCCCGCCAGCATGGCGAGACCGAGATGCGCATATTCCTGCTTGATGCCTGGCGGGAGTCTCCGCTCTATACAGACCGCGAGCGGGCAGCTCTGGCCTGGACGGAATCATTGACCAATATCGCTGCCACCCATGCGCCGGATGCCGATTACGAGCTGGTCAAGAGCCAGTTCAACGAGAGCGAACTGGTCACGCTGACGGTGATGATCGGCGCGATCAATACCTGGAACCGGCTGCAGATCGCTGCCCGCACCGTCCACCCCATCGAACCTGCGGCCAGCTTCGCCGCCTGAAGCCTGACGGCCGGGACCTGGCTCCGGTCGCCCATTGACGGGGAGCCTAACATGACCGCGATCACCGACAATTTGGCCGAACACCGCTTTGAACTGGCGACCGGGGGCGAGCCGGCCTCGGTTTGTTACCACCTCGAAGATGAGACCGTCGTGCTCACCCATACCCAGATTCCCTTTGAGCATGCCGGCCAGGGTCTTGGCACAAGCTGGCCAAGGGTGTCTTAGAACTCATGCGACGCAGCGGAAAGCGGGTTCAGGTTCGCTGCGATTTCATGGGACGCTTTGTGGCACTGTATCCTGAATATGCGGATGTGCTGGCCCGCTGAGCTTGCACTCGGCGCGATAACGCGCGGGCGAAATGCCGTAGACCCGACGAAAGCTGGCGCCGAATGCACTTTCGGAGCGGTAGCCCAGGGCGGCGCCGATGCTGCCCACGGGATCGCCGCCGCGGCGCAACCGCCCAGCTGCCAGCCGCATGCGCCAGCGCATCAGATAGTCCAGTGGCGCCAGGCCGACGCGCTGCTTGAAGCGCGCGGCAAAGCTCGACCGCGACTGCCCGGCAAGGCTCGACAACTCCGTCAGCGTCCAGTCCCTTTCGGGCGCGGCGTGCATTGCGTGCAGGACCGGCGCGATGTGCCGATCGGTGAGACCGCCCAGCCAGCCGGGACTTGCCGCGTCCCGCTGCGCCAGATGCGCCCGGATGACATGGATGAAGGCCATTCGCAGCAGGTCATTGCAGACCAGTTGTGCGCCCGGTGCGCCGGAATCCCATTCCCGGTCGAGCTGGTCGAGCAGCCAGGCGATCGGCGCGGCCGAGCCGCCCTTGATGACGAGGATCTGCGGCAGCGCATCGGACAACACGACGCCATCGACGGTGTCGAGCCGCACGCTGCCGCCCAGAATGGCAAAGTCGCGACCCTCGCCGAGCTGCCCGGCGAGGGTGGAGGTAGAGAAGACGTCATAGGCCGAGGTGAGCTTTTCGCCGGGCGAACTGGCCAGATCGAAGCGTCCATTGGCGACCACGAAGCAATCACCGGCCTCCAGCCGAACCGGCTCGTCGCCCTCGGTAAGCAGCCAGCAGCCGCCCCGCCGCACCACGTTGAATTTGATGTTGGCGGGCGCGGGAAAGCGGATGCCCCAGCGTCCGCCGGCCTGCAGGCTGATGGAACACAGCGCCACGGCATTGATGGTGTTGAGCACGGCGGACAGTGCATCGCTGGGCGAGTTCTGGACGATCACGATATTATCTCGGACTTCACTGACTGGTTTATCCGAAGAAGTAGGTCATATCAGTAGGCATGACAAGCGGAGCAGAACACATGAGCAATCTTCAAAGTCCCGTCGGATCGCCCTTCACCGCCGCCAGTACGGCCGCCGAGGTCGTCGAGGGCATCGATCTGGCGGGCAAGACCGCCATTGTCACCGGCGGCCATTCCGGCATCGGCCTCGAAACGGTTCGGGCCCTGGCGGGTGCTGGCGCCCGTGTTATCGTCCCGGCCCGCGACCCGGCCCGCGCTGCCCTCGCCTTGGCCGGGATCGCCCGAACCGAGGTGGATGCGCTCGACCTCACCCAGGCTGCATCGGTCGCTGCCTTTGCCGCAAGGGTAGTGGCGTCCGGCAGCGCCATCGACATGCTGATCAACAGCGCCGGCATCATGGCAGCGCCGCTGTCCCGCGATGCCGATGGCCATGAGGGCCAGTTTGCCACCAATCATCTCGGCCATTTCCGGCTCACGCTCGGGCTGTGGCCGGCGTTGCGCCGCGCGGGCGAGGCGCGCGTCGTCAGCGTATCGTCACGCGGGCACCAGATCGCCGGCATCGATTTCGACGATGTGGATTTCACCAGGCGCCCCTATGACAAATGGGTGGCCTATGGCCAATCCAAGACGGCCAATGCGCTCTTTGCCATGGGACTTGATGCTCGTGGCAAGGACGCTTGCATCCGCGCGTTTTCCCTCCATCCCGGCCAGGTTCTGACCGGGCTGGCGCGGCACCTCAGCGCGGAAGAAATCGCCGGCTTCGATACCAATGACAGCGAAGGCCAGCCGCGCGTCGACCCTGACAAGGGAATGAAAACCGTCGAGCAGGCGGCGGCGATGAGCCTTTGGTGCGCCACCAGCCCGTTACTGGCCGGCCTGGGCGGCGTCTATTGCGAAGATAGCGACATCGTCGAGATCAACACTGCCGAAGCCGGTCGCAAGGGCGTCGCCCCCTGGGCGGCTGATGCCAGTTTCGCCGAGCGGCTATGGACAATGTCCGAAGCCATGACCGGCCTTTCCCTCAACTGACGTTTTCCTCACCCAGCCGCCCAGCGGCAGAAAGTGCCTTTAATGACAACTTCTCCAAGCCTTGCCGGCAAGCGCGCCTTCGTTACCGGCGGTTCACGCGGCATCGGCGCCGCGATTGTCCGCCGACTGGCGGCAGACGGCGCCCAGGTCGCCTTCAGCTATTCGGCCAGCGCAGACGCGGCCCGGCAGGTGGCGGCCGAAATTCAAGCAACCGGGGGCTATGCCAGGGCCATCAAGGCTGACAGTGGCGACATCGCTGCGGTCCGGAAAGCGATCAATGACGCTGCGGCGCAGTTTGGCGGCCTCGACATTCTCGTCAACAATGCCGGCATCATGGTGCTGGGCATGGTGGATGACGTCAGCGAGGCCGATTTCGACCGCATGATCGCCGTCAATGTGCGTTCCAGCTACTTTGCCATCCAGCAGGCCCTGGCCCATATGCGGCAAGGCGGCCGGATCATCAATATCGCCAGCAATACCGTGCGGCGGATCGGCAGCCCGATGGCCAGCGTCTATGCCCTGACCAAATCGGCCATCGAGGGCATGACCCGAGGTCTGGCCCATGATCTGGGCCCGCGCGGCATTACCGTCAATGCCGTGCAGCCCGGTCCCACCGCCACTGACATGACCCCGGGCAGCGGCCCGATTGCCGAGCATCTGCAATCGATGATTCCGCTGGGCCGTCTGGGCCAGCCGCCTGAAATCGCCGCGGTGGTCGCCTTCCTGGCCTCCGAGGCTGCCTCATTCGTCACCGGATCCAGCATCACTGTGGATGGCGGTCTGACCTCCTGAGCGTAGCTGACCAGAAGTATCAGGTGTGCGTCAATCCGGGTTGACGCACACCGCTTTCGCAACCTTCGGGATGTCGCATCGATTGAACGACAGGAATGGAATGCTTAGCGACGTCGCCATCCGGCCGAAAGGCAGCTTTGGGCTTCGTCATGCACGGCCATACCGACCGAAATTGCGCGGATGCCGAATGTCAGCTTCGTCCGTTTCCGAGCTGGAACCGGACCTTCGGCTGTCGGCCCAGCGCCTGCCGATCTCAGCGTTTCTCTCTTGGCCAATCAGCGCCAAAGGAGACCTTCGATGGTATACTCAAGATCTGATGCTTTGGCCCGAGGACGGGCTGCGTGGAATACCGGAAAGACTGTAGGGACCAAGCATCCTCTGACCCGGAAGCAGATTTTGGCAATCCGTTTCTTTCTGGACCGGGAAGGCCGATTTCGAGACCGTGCCCTGTTCGATCTCGCAATCGACAGCAAGCTTTACGGATGCGATCTCGTCAAGGTCAAGACTGGCGACTTGGTCACTGGGCTCGAGATTCGAACACGGGCAGTGGTCGTTCAACAAAAGACCGGACGTCCTGTCCGATTGAATTGATCAGCGATGTGCGTGCCAGCCTATGGGCCTGGCTTGAACGGCGAGGGGGTAGTGCCAGTGACTAGGCCCTTCCAAGCCGTGTCGACCACAATCAGCACATGAGCACGCGACAGTATGCGCGCCTGGTCGATGAATGGGTCATCTCGACTTCTTGCTGAACGGACCGAAATTTGAACAGGGGGCGGTCATTTGCTCGCAACGGATGACCGCTTGCCATCTCGATGTAACCGATGCCGTGCATGTGCGCCCGGGCCTGGTCCGCTGTGCTGTCATGGCATGAGCAGTGCGCCGAGCCGCAACGTCTCCTGGATGAGCATGTCCAGATCTTCGTGCCGGGTTCGGTGGTTATTGACCGCCACCCGCAGGCAGTGCTCGCCATGGACGGTCGTGTCCGAAAGCACTGCGATACCCTCTTCCTGCAGCCGCAGCATGATCTCGAGATTGAGGGCCTTGCGCCCGACTTCGTCAATGCCATCGTGTTTGTAGCGGAAGCAGACGATGTTGATGCTGGTCGGCGCGACCAGCTCGAGCAGGGGTTCCTGCTCGATCAGGCTGGTGAGATAACGCGCCTGCGCGATGTTCTGGTCGATCAGACGGCCAAACTTCTCGACACCATGCTCCAGGAGCGCCATCCAGACCTTCAACGCGCGGAAACCGCGCGTCGTCTGCAGGCCGTATTCATACAGCCAATTGCCCGATGCGAGCCCGCGCGGCGTCGATTCGAGATATTCCTGCGTGACGGCGAAGGCGCCGCGATGCGCGGAGGCGTCGCGGACCAGAACGCAGCCGACCTCGAATGGAGCGTGCAGCCATTTGTGCGGGTCGAGAGCTACGGAATCGGCGCGCGTAATGCCTGAGACGCGATAGGCATTCGCTGGCGCAATCGCCAGTAGGGCTCCTATGCAGCCGTCGACGTGAAGCCAGAGAGCCTCTTCCGCCGCCAGGTCAGCCAAAGCTTCCAGATCGTCAATGGAGCCGGTGTTGACCGTGCCGGCCGTAGCAATCAGGCAGGCCGGGTTAAAGCCGGCGGCCCGATCCTCCGAAATGGCGGCCCGAAGAGCGGCGATGTCGATCCGCAGTTCGGCATCCGTGGGAACACGGCGAAGCGACTTGTTGCCCAGCCCCAGCGCCTCCACCGCCTTGCGGTGGCAGCTGTGCACCTGGTCCGAGGCGTAGAAGCGTAGCGGCCTTTCGATCGCGCCGATGCCGTCCTCGCGGATATTCACTCCCGCCTTGAAGTTGCGCGCGACGGTGAGAGCGAGCAGGTTGGCCATCGAGCCGCCGCTCACCAACGTTCCGCTGGCGGAGGCGGGAAATCCCATCATCTCCTTGCACCAGTTAACGACCTGAACGTCCATCAATGCGGCGGCATGATTGCCGCCGCCGAGGTTCGACCCCTGGACGGCCGCAAGAAAGTCCGCCAATGCCCCGGTGAAATTGCTCGACCCCATGTACCAGGACCAGAAGCGCGGATGTATGTTGCCCATGGGATAGGGCATTAGGTTGTCGCTGACCTGCCGATAGACCTCGTCGAGCGGCATGGGAGACCTTGGGAGCGGCCGCTCGAAAGTCTCCTTCACCTCAAACGGCATTTTCCGCCATGCCGGACGCTCGCGGACATCGCGGAGGTAGTCGATCGAATCGTCGACCATTCGATGCGAGAGTTTCCGGACATCGCTCCAGTCGAACGGGTCTAGCGTTTCTTCGGCTTCCGAGAACGCAGGCTTGCGCAGCACATCCATCATTGCTGTCCCCCTTGGCGTCGTCATGCGGCAGCGAGCTGGTATCCGGGGGTCGACAACGAGAGGGCGCGTTCGCCCTCGTCCATGTCGGCCTCGATCCCGTCGAAGAGCGGCGTCGTCATGTATCGTTCGCCGGTATCGGGCAGCATGCACAGGATGACGGATCCGGCTGGCGCCTGCTCCGCAATCTGATGGGCGACGGCGAAGCTGGCGCCGCCGGAGATTCCGGTCAGAATTCCTTCCTTCTGCGCAAGCTCTTTCGCCCATTTGATCCCTTCGGCGCCGGCGATAGGGGTGACGTTGTCGTAGAGGCTGGCGTCGATCGCCTGTTGCAGCACATGCGGAATGAAGTCCGGCGTCCAGCCCTGGATCGGATGGGGTTCGAAGGCGGGATGGCTTGAGGTCGGCGCGCCCCCGGGATCACGCTCCTGCAAGCGACCGCTGCCGATCAATTGCGCGTTGGCCGGTTCGGCGAGCACGATCTGCGTTTCGGGCCTTTCCCGGCGCAACACACGGCCAACGCCCGCCACCGTGCCGCCGGTGCCGTAGCCCGTCACGAACCAGTCGAGCCGCGATCCCGCAAAATCGTTGATGATTTCGCGCGCGGTCGTTGCCTCATGAATGGCGGCATTGGCCTTGGTCTCGAACTGGCGCGCGAGGAACCAGGCGTTCGCTTCGGCCAGTTCGACGGCTTTCCTGTACATGCCGAAACCCTTTTGCGCGCGCGGGGTCAGGACGACCTTGGCGCCAAGCATGCGCATCAGCTTGCGCCGCTCTATCGAGAAGCTATCGGCCATGGTCACGACCAGGGGATAGCCCTTCGCAGCGCAGACCATCGCAAGACCGATGCCGGTATTGCCCGATGTCGCCTCAACCACCGTTTGACCGGGCCTAAGGCTTCCGTCGCGCTCTGCCTCCTCGATGATGTTGAGTGCCAGACGATCCTTGACCGATCCAGCCGGGTTGAAAGCTTCCGTCTTGACGTAGAGTTCTACACCGGCCGGGGCCAGATTGTTGACCCGGATTGCGGGGGTGTCGCCAACCGTTTCGAGGACGCTGGCGAAAAGCCTGCCACGCCCCTGTGTTGTGCGCATTGTCATCGCGTCCATCGATTTTCTCCTTCGCCGCTTGCTTCTGACTGGCGAGCCAAGTTTCGCTCGTGGAATCTGCACCGTCCGCCTTGTGCTGGCTTGACGGAGTTCTGAAGAATTCCTGTAGAAGCCAAGAATTGTGCTGTATGCTCTCACATGACTTGGGCATTCGGCGATTTTCGGCTCGATCCGGAGCGATTTCAGCTCAGCTGTCGCGGTGAGCCGGTTCGGCTTGAGCCGCAGGTACTCTCATTGCTCATCCATCTCGTTCGAAACCGCGATCACATGGTCACCAAGGACGAAATCGTTGCCGCAGTGTGGCAGGGCGAGGCTGTGTCGGATGCCAGTGTTTCGAGCCGTATCCGCTCGGCCCGCAAGGCCGTCGGCGACGATGGCGCGCGACAGGCAGTAATCTCCACGGTCCATGGTCGAGGCTTCCGCTTCATCCCGGAGGTCACCACCTCGTCGCCCGGGCAAGCGGCTTCGCAGGACTCCGCCCACCCGACACCAGACCGTTCTGGCGGGCGCCCTTCGATCGCGGTTCTGCCCTTCCAACAGCTCGGCATGTTGCCGGAACTCGCCATTCTTGGCGACGCAATCCCGCACGAGATCATCGAAGCACTGTCGCGGTTGCGATGGCTTGCTGTGATCGCGCGGGGATCAACCTTCCGCTTCCGGCAGGTCGCCGCCGATCTTGATCTGGTGTCGACCGCACTTGCCGCGCGCTACGTCCTGTCCGGCGTGATCGAGAGCCCCGGCCGCAGCATCGCGGTGACCCTCGAACTGACCGACGCCATCTCGCGCGAGATCATCTGGGCAGACAGGCTCGCGTCTCCCCTTGATGAGATCGACGATCTGAGGGGACGGATCGTGGCGCACCTGGTATCGGCACTCGAGGCGCATATACCCTTCAACGAGGCGCGCATCGCGCGGCTGAGCGATCCAACCGGAGTGGACGCCTGGGCCAACTACCACATCGGCCTTGGCCATCTCTACAGGTTCACGGCAACAGACAATGCGCTTGCGAAGCTTTGCTTTGAGCGTGCGATCACGGCGGATCCTCAGCTTGGGCGCGCTCATGCGGGATTATCCTTCACCAGTTTTCTGGACGCGTTCCTGCGCCTGACGCCCGATCCGGCGCAAGCGGCGCGAGACGCACGTCGCCATGCCGAACGCGGACTCGAATTGGACCCTCTCGACCCGTTCGCGAATTTCACGATGGGGCGCACCTTCTGGCTGTCCAACGAGCCCGAGATCGCCGCAGACTGGCTGGCGAGGGCGACCTCGCTGAACCCGAATTACGCGCAGGGATTTTATGCCACAGCATTCACGGCAATGTTGACGGGCAATGCAACTGTCGCGTTCGCCGCCTTGGACACTTCGCTGAATCTGAGCCCGCTCGACCCGCTGCTATACGGTATTCGCGGCGTGCGGGCGCAGATGCTAATCCAGCAGGAAGACTATGAGGCCGCGGCCGGTTGGGCCGACCGTGCGGCGACCACGCCCGGAGCGCATTACCTGATCGCTATGATCGCGCTTGTCGCGAACGGGCTGGCCGAGCGTTATGAACAGGCGGCCCGGTGGCGACAAACGACCCGCAGTCTCAAGCCGGACGCCACATCAGCAGACTATTTCGCTGCCTTCCCGACACGCGAAACGGCCTCGCGCGCCCGTATTGCGGCGGAGCTGCGCCGACATGGCTTCTGATCACGACTCGCCGCACAGCCGTGCCGGATAGCGAAAATCAGCGTTGTCGCGTTTGGACGTCAAGTTCGATCACGTCGCTTAGAAAGGCGAGACCCGGTCATGATGGTTCCGTGTAGCCACTGGGGCAGACCTTGCCGCTGCCGCCTCGAAGTTCGCTAGCACCGATCCGTACCGAACCTGCCTGTCTTCTTCGAGGCCCGCTCAAGCCGAACAGCCAGTGGTGAACAAAACGGCGGGTTTCAAGCGCTTCGCAGCCCAGCTTGAATGACTGAAATTGCGGTGGATCGCGAACGTTGCCTTTCCGTACTTACTCGCCCAAACCAGATGAGGTGGATGGCTCCCGCTCCCGGCATCTGAGTGCCAAAGTGGGTTTGCTCTCAGGCAACCCGAGCAAAGGAGCCATCCGCCACGCAGATTGCCACTTTGGGCCCCGGTTTGGCAAAACGCATTTTCCAGGTTCATGCCGTCAACGCCTCTGGCGAGCTTGTCATTCGCGAGGCCCTGCGCCGATCGCAGGTTCTGGCATTCTTCACTAAGTTGCCGCCCTTTTTGGTCGGTATGGAGGCGTGCGGCACATCACACCATTGGGCGCGAGAGGTGGCAAAGCTGGGTCACGAGGTCCGTTTGATGCCGCCTGCCTACGTCAAGCCCCATATGAAGCGCGGCAAGAACGACTCGGTGGACGCAGAGGCGATCTGCGAAGCGGTGACGCGCCCCACCATGCGGTGAGGTCCGGGCGATAGTGGCTCGGGCCGAGACCTATCAAGCCCGCCATGTTCCAAACCTATGAGGTGACCCTAAAGCGGATACCAGTTCGAACCGATCAATCGGCTCCATGAGGTTGTAAGAGCGAAGCGAAGTGATGGCGATACGGGTCAGGCCGGGAGCAAGGACAACCCATGGACTGTCTGAGGCGCAATAGCCCGATAACCAGATTGGGGCCTTGTTCGCCGACCCCATCAGGGCCAGCAGTCTCTCGTGGCTGCATCAACGGGCCGGACAGAAGAGTGCGCCGGACCCCTTCCCGGTCACTCCATATACGGTGACAACAGGCACGAAACTCTCGTATATGGCTGTAAATTACCGAGTAACTCAATGCAGTAAGTGTTCGCAGGTTTGTTCTGACCGGCGCGCCACTTTCCCTGCATGGGCCAAAAATTCGCGGCGTCCCGCCGCTCGCGTTCGGGCGAAAAGATCATCGGGGCCGCACCCGAATTGGGCGCCCGGCGTTAGGATGCGAAGCGGAAGGCGCGGCGCAGGGCAAATGCGAGAAAGGGCGGCCACGCCAAAAAGTTCAGAATCATCATGAGCATGCCGTAATCTTCCGGCCTGACCCCTTCGACGCGCGTTTGTGCGAAATACAGGCTCCTCTCGGGAGCGTCGGCCAGTTGCCAGTCGTCGCGCACCCCCCAATTTGCCAGTGGAACATGGACGCGCAGCGTTATGGCGGCGCCGTCCCACAAGTCCCACCTCTGCGGGTACGAGGGGCTATCGGGGGTCGCAACCTCGGCGCCGATTGTGGGCCCGATATTCCGCGAATCCAAATAGACCGCGGCAAACGAGATAATCAGGAAAATAAGGATCACGACGCCGATCCTTATGGGTCGCGTTCCGAATCCCAGCAGCCAGTCCCACAACAGCCAGCGCACAAAGGCCACCAGCGGCCGCGACAGCAGCGCGGCAATCAGTATTGTGGCGAGGATGACCAGCAAGTCGAGCTGCAGGGTCATTGAGATCAGCATGGCCGGAACGCCCACCATGGTGATTTCGAGCAGAGAGGGCCAGAAACGGCGGCGAACGCGCTCCCTGTGGCCACGTCTGACCATTTCCCGGTAGATAGCGTCGGCCTCGGCTTCATGGCCTCTGTTGCGCAGGCTGGACTCAGCGGCGAGATAGGTCGAGCGCCTGAAGGTGGCATCGCTCTCGAGCAGTGACTTGTAGCGTGTGAACCGGTTGTCGTCAGCGTCGTGCAGATTCCACAGCGTAACGGCCGTATCGGCCAGGTTGATGGGAATGGGAAAGATGTGCCGGCTCGAAAGCGGGGTGATCTCGAGTTCATTGATCTTGGCACCCGCCAGGATGAGCCCGCGTTCGCGCTCAACCGTTTCGGCATCCTCTCTTCTGGTAACCGGGGTCTGGAAGCTGGCGCCCGAAAGGCACATGTGCCAGACCTTCGATCCCGAGAAGTCGGCGCTGCCCGGTATCTGTGCATCCGAGTTCGGCGGCCTGATACCGACATCGCCGCCCGCAATCTGCTGCCAGCGCTGATGCCCCACGGTCCGGTACTGCCACAGGTGACCGGCCACTGTGATGTCGTGAGCGTCGATGGTGCCGTAGCCGCTATGGCTGCGGACTTCGGCCTCCGTCGCCCGCAACGTCAGGCCACTGAGATCGACATCATTGTGGCAACGCAACATGACCATTGAAAGACGCCTGACCCGCGCCATTGGCTTCCCGGTCCTGTCCTCGAGCGCATGCTGCACCAGCCGGTTGTAGAGGTCGCGATGGCGCTCCTGGGTCTGTAGCGAGTCAAGCAGAGAGACAGCTGACTGAAACAGCACGTCACCTGTTACTTCCGCATCGTCCAGCAGTACGGCTCCGTCAACCTGCAGATTGGTGAGATTGCAGTCGCCTCCGATCGAGCAGCCGCTAAGGTCGATGTCGCCCACGATCAGGCTCTGCCGGTCCTCGGGCATGTCGGCTCCATTGGTGACCCTCATGCCCTCCTCGAGGAATTGGCCGGGCGCCCAAAGCCGAAGGTTGCCTTCGATGGTAGCCTGCGAGAGATCCACCGCCCGCTCCCCGCCGACGCCGAATCCGGAAACCTCGAGATTGTATAGAAGCGCGTCTCCCCGGATCCTGGCGCCCAGCGCCCACATTCCACCGAGTCGACACCCCCGGCGTCCCAGAGGTCCGGCATCGGCATCGTTGGCGTGCTTGATGCGCAAGGGTCCGATGTCCACCGAATAGAGTTTGAGCACCCCATCGATCTGCACGGATTCGAATTGGACGTGGCCGCGCACCGTGCTGGCGCCGAGATGCATGTCACCGCGAACAACCGAAGCCACGGCCTCGCTTCCCTTGAAAACGGCAGGGGTCAGCCAGAAATTGCCGCTGATATCGGCCGACCACAAATTGAGATTGCCGTTGATGTGGACACCGGCAATGAACACATTGCCCCGCACAGAAACATTTGCGGCGTCAAGGTTGCCCGCGACAAAGCCCTTTGTTGTAGCGCCTGAGCGATAGCCTGCCGTCAGGTGCAGATCGCCGCCGACAGTGAGCCCCGACATCGCAAAGGATCTGCGGATCTCGAAGGCCAGGAACGCTGCATTGGCGTCGATCCTGGCGTGAGAGAAATCGGCGAAACCGACCACCGAAAGGAATGCGCCGCTGAGCCGACCGGTCACCCGAAGTCCGCTTGCATCGAGCGCAGTCCCGACGACCGCCCGATCGTAGTCGCCGGCTTTCCCGTTTTGGGCCGTCGACTCCACGACCACATCGTCAAGGATGAGTTCACCATCGATCATTGCATTGGACAGGCTCAATGTGCGTCCAAACCAGCATCCGGTCAGGTCCAGCGACCCCGAAATCCGGGCGTCGCCAAAATCGACGGGTCCCAGAAATGTAACGTAGAGAAGGCGAAGGTTGCGGGGAATTTCCTCGCCGCGAAAACTCACTTCGCCTGTGACGCGCGCGCGTTCAATCTTTTCGAACTGGCCGAGCCGTATGAACTCCTTGAAGTCGCGTGCGTCCATTTCGCCGGTCATGCCTGCGCCTCTTCTCTGAGCAGGTAGATGAAGTGGGTCTTTTTGCTGATCGTCTCGGGCACTATGGGCAATTGTGCGCCGAAGGGCTGGTCCTCGATCATCCGCACGGCCCCGGTTTCGGAAACCAAAAAGACCGCCGCGAACAAGGCGCGGGAATAGATGACCCAACCGCGCGCCAGATAGCATCCCTGGCCTTGCATGGCGGCGTCCCCGGTCGGGTCGGGCACCGCCTCCGGCGTCCACAGTTCTATGGGATGGATATGGTTCGCTGCCCTTCGGGCGGCGTCGTTGCTGATGCCCAGCCAGGACAACTCGGCGGGGTCTTCAATGATGCGGAAATACCCGTCGCTGCCCCTGATGTACTGGCAGAAAAACTTCAGATACGAGGGGACCGTTTCCGCCGTCAGGCGCAGGTTCTCGGAGGCGTTCTTGGCAAAGATTGTGCGGGACTGCCAATCGATCGGCAGCACGCGTTCGTAGCTGATGACATTGCCCTCCATGCTGTATTCGCCCATGAAGCGGGCTATCTTGGGATAGCCACTCCGCCGGTCCAGCATGTCGATGAGGCGCGTACGCTTGTAGAACGGGAGTTCGGCAACCTTGAGAACCACGGCTTCGCCTTCCACCGGCCCGGAAAATCCCACAAGGTCCGCTTCCGCACGCGAATTGAACGACAAGACCTCGCTGCTGACCGAATTGCCATCGAAAAGCATGCGCAGCGGCTCCTCCTTTTCGCGCCGCTCCCGGTCGCGTCTGGCCGCCGCGGAGACGTCCTCGCGCGTCGCAACGCTTGCCGCGATCAGCGCTTCGACGAAGTCCTTGTTTGCCGCAAGCATCTTGTTCTGCCTCAGGCTGGCCGGCGACCAGTCCGCGTTGCCGTCCGCAATCTCGGCGGTAAAGGCGAGCTTGTTCTCCTGATCGGTGCCAATCGAGTTCGGCCAGGCCAGATCCATCCCGAGGCAGATCGCGCCTTCCCTCCGGTCGGCCGTCTTCAGACATTCGATCAGGCGCGATGTGACCTCGCCGGCTTCCGACCCCAACGAGCCGACATAGCGTCGCACATCGTCGCCGCCCAATGTCTGGCGCGCTGCGTAGAGATCGCTTGCGGAAAAATCCGGCTTGCGGAAGGCACCGGCAATCCGTGCCAGAGACGCCGGACCCGCCAGCACGAAAGCGTCGACAAACTGCGGCTCACTTCCAGCCGCCAGGCCGGCCAGCCGCGTCCCTTTCGGCAGAGACCAAACAAAATGCCACAGTCGCACCTTGCTGAGCGAAGCGGCTTCGAGCCGCAATGCCTGTTCGAGCTTGAGGTCCGCAGACCCCGTCCCGGCGCCATTCATCAAAAGCGAAATATCGGCTTCCAGCAGGCTGAGCAAAGCTTTGCGCCGCGTCCTGACGCGGTCGAGATCCTGTTCTTCCCAACCAGGTTCAGATCCAACCATAAGCCAGTGCCAAGCCCCCGTTCCCCGGCCAGATTGTAGCAGATGGGGTACTCTTGGCAATCTGCGGCAAAGTCGAGGGATCGCAATAGGCGTCCTCGGCCATTTCGACCGAACCCCATGGCGGTACGACCCTTCTCGTCACCGGCGCAGAAAAGCAAGCGGCTCGCGTATCGGGTGCCGCCAGCATTTGGGGCCCATAAGCCCACCAAGCGATATTGAGGCGTCGCGCTAAAAATTCGCCGACCGATAAGGGCACGGAGCGGGGGATTCATGCGTCAGACAAGAACGCCGGGCTTACCTGGAGCCCTTCAGGGTCTTTTCGAAAAAGTCGGCAAGCTTTCCATAGGCGAAGCGCGTCAGCGCCAGATCCTGCTTTGCCCAGGCGTGCCCCGTCCCGGGCAGCGTTACGAGTTCGAACTTCTTGTTCTGCGCGATCAGCTTTTCGACCAGGGCGATGGTATCGGCATAAAGAACCACTTCATCCTTGGTCCCGTGCAGGATCATCAGGGGATCTTGAAGGTCCTTGCTGTGGAACAGCGCCGACTGGGCGCGGTAGCGGTCGACAAAGTCATCGCCCTCTGTCAGCCCCATGATCCAGCCCTGTTCGGGATAAGCGTGCCAGACGTTGGTGGCGGGTGCGCCGGCAAAGCCGGCGGCATAAAATCCGGGCTTTTTGAACAACGACATCAACGTCATCAGTCCGCCATAGCTCGACCCCCAAAGGCCGACACGCCGCCCATCGGCATAGCCCAGATCGACGAGGGCTTTGACGCAGTCTGCAATATCCTCGATGTCCTGGCTTCCATAGCTGTTGAGCATGGGGCGGTTCCAGTCGCGGCCCCGCCCGAAGCTGCCGCGGATTTCCGGGCTTACCACCACGAAACCACGTGAGGCCAGATACTGATCGATGCCCCAGCTGGGATGGGCCGCCCGTCCGCCCCACTGATTAAGAAGCCCGTCGGAATAGACAGAGCCAACAACCATGGGGTGGCTGCCATCGGGCTCGAAATTGGCGGGAAGCATGACCCTTGCCACAAGTTCGGCGCCATCGATGTGGCTCTGGAACGGCACATAGCGCACTTCGGCCCAGTTGTGATCGGCAAATTCGGGGCGCGGCGACCGGGTAATCTGGTGGTCGTCGGACGCGTCCGGAAGGGCCCGAACGAAGAGCTCCGGCGGGGTCATGTCGTTGCTGAACAGGTCGGCAAATGCACTGAAATCCGGCGCATAGATGGGCACGTGAATTCCTGCGGCTCGCGTCAGTTGCGAAACAGGGCCTCCAGTCAGCGGCACCGAATAGATTTGGCGTTCCGCCGGATGCGACGCGTTGGAGACAAAGTAGATGGTGCCATTGGCGGCATCGACGGCGAATTCGGCGATCTCCCAGGCGCCGGCCGTGATGGGCTCAAGGGCCGCGCCCGCGGTGGGGAGACTATGGAGATGATTGAACCCGTCGCGATCAGTCAGGATAATCAGCGTCCTGCCGTCGGGGGCAAACTCGACCTGCCAATCGGGGCGAATCTTGAAGGCGTCATGCGCCGAATAATGGACGGTCCGCACCCCCGATCGCACGTCGAACATGTAGACGGTATGCGTTTTGATCGAGAGAACGCTGCTGCTGATGAACAGCGCATTTCCATCGGGCGACAGGCCATAACCCCAGATTGCGTCTTCGGCATCGGGACGTTCGAACCACAGGGGCTCTCCGCCCGCGACGTCGATGAGACCGATCCTGCGGCGCGTCAGCAAATCCCCCGGAAAAGCGCGGGTGAACCGGTCCCTTCGGGCTTCGCCCCTGGCATCATAGGCAATTTCGATTTTTCGGGTGTTGGTGTCATCGGACTCGACGAAGACAATCTGTTTGCCGTCGGACGACCATTTGAAGGATTCGATGCCCACAAAACCAGTGCCCATTACGAGAGGGTCAGCTCGCGTGGTGCCCGATACCGCGATTGTCATCAATGATGAGCCGGCAATAAAGGCCAACCTATCCCCAGAGGGGCTCGTGACAAGCGAGCGCACAACCGCCGCGCCGATCGCCAACGGGCCAATGGCGCCATCGCTTTCGACACTATAAAGTTGTCCGTCCAGGACAAAGGCAAGGCGGTCCGATCCGATCCAGGCGAGTTCGGAAATGCCCCTGGCTTCGCCGCTGGTCCTGTCGATGCCAAGCCGGGTGCGTCGGCTAACGCGCTTGCCATCCTTTTCCCAGATCCAGATATCGCGGAAGGTGTGGCCGGCATCGTTCCAGAGAAACGCCAGCTTTTTGCCATCCGCCGACCAGCATGCGCCAAGGGGCAGGGTGCCGATGATGCTGGGCTCGCTATAGAGGGTTTCGAAGGTCAGCGGGGCAGTTTGAAGGGCAGTCATTGTCGAGCTCTACAGGACGATAATCGGGTGGGGTGAAATCGGGCGCAGTTGAACCCGGCGCTAGTTGGCGGTGAGGTCAGTCCTGTAAATTCCGCCATCTTTCATGATCAGACGGAGGTTCTTTTCCGGTTCGGTCAGAACCGAAATGTCTTTGAGCGGATCACCGTCCACCACGATGATATCGGCAATTGCGCCGGGCGCTATAACGCCGAGTTCGCCGGAGCGCTGGACAATTTTGGCATTGACCGATGTCGCTGATTTGAGCACATCGACCGGGCGCTGCGCACGGGCGCGGATGGCCAGTTCCTCAAGCTGGGCAAATTCCATGTCTCCCATCAGATCGGTGCCGAACCCGAGCTGGACGCCAGCGTCCTGGCACAGGCCAAGCATGGCTATGCCCGCATCGTTGACCATGTTGAGCTTGGACATGACATAAGGCGACAGGCCAAGGCGCTCGCCGTGCTGGGCCGTGACTTCATAGGCCACCAGAGTCGGCACGACAAAGGCATCGGCCGCCGCGACCATTGCCGCGGTTTCGGCATTGATGAGATTTCCGTGCTCGATGGTGCGTACTCCGGCTCTGATGGAATGCTGGATCGCTGCACTTTCATAGGCGTGGGCACACACATATTTCCCGCGCACGGCTGCTTCCTGCACGACAACGCGGATCTCGTCTTCGGAAAACTGAGGAACTTCAATGGCATCATTGGGCGACCCGACGCCACCGGACGCCAGCACCTTGATATGATCGGCCCCCTTGCGCATTTCGTTGCGGACGACGCTGCGGATTGTGTCCACGCCATCGACAATGCGGCAGGTAAAGTGAAACGCGCTCGCATTGAGATCGATGTCGAGGCTCTCATCGGTCGTGCTGCGATGGTCTCCATGTCCACCGATCTGGCTCAGAGCCGGGCCACCTACGAAAAGACGGGGGCCGGGAATGTAACCCTGGGCGATGGCGTTGCGAATGCCCACGTCTCCACCGGCGACATCACGGACACTGGTAAAGCCCCGGTCGAGCATCTTGCGAATACGCGGTACCGCCCGCGCCGTCATCTCGGTCAGCGGGATGTTGCGATTGTGCTCTTCGACCAGATTGATGGCGAAGACGTGTGCATGCGCATCGATCAGACCGGGCATCAGCGTTCTGCCCCCCAGATCGAACACGGTCATGGCGTCGCCCGTGAAGGGGTGTTCACTCACCGCTTCGATACACCCATCCACAACCAGAACGTTCATCCCGGGAACTGCCTCGTCGCTCACTCCGTCGAAAATTGTGGCGTTGGTGAAAGCGATAGCTGCCATGATATTTTTCTCCGCCTGCATGCACGTGGGGTCAGAACGACCCGGAATTTCGGGCAATGTGTCGGCAACCCGACCACATGTAAAGCCATTTGATCAAAAAATCACAAACCCTCTATCCGATGGATTGTGTTGTGTGAATGGCTCGATCGCGGCGAATGGATAGGGCGTTGACAAGATCATCACCTCACTCGTAAGTTCGAGATAGTTTGATCAAATGCTCAGACTAAGCGTGTGCCGCCGTGAGGGAATATGCCGGCCACGCTTTGAGGGAATGCCAAGGCGGCAGAAAGGGAAGTCATGAAATTTCGCAAATCCACCATGGTGGCTTCGGGAGGGCTTATTCTGGCTCTGCTGAGCTCCGTTAGCGCTTATGGACAAGAGCCGCAAACCGGTGGCACGCTCCGGATTCTCGGCACAGCGGAAGTCGACCGGTTCGACACCGTGCCGCCCGCAACCGCAGACACAGGAAGCTTTTTCCGGGCGACCACGCGGCAGCTGATAAATTTTGCTGCCTCGGAAGATCCCGCCGAGCAGATCGCACCGCAAGCCGACCTCGCCGCGAGCGTTCCGACCGCGACCGACGACGGCACGACCTATACATTTACGCTCCGCGAAGGCGCCAATTGGGATGCCCCGGACGGTGCGCGTCAAATCGTTGCAGACGATGTCGAGCGCGGGTTCATGCGTCTCTGCAACCCCTACATTCCCGCTCCGGCGGTGTCCTATTTTGAAGATCTGGTTGTCGGGTTTGCCGACTTCTGCGCGGGCTTTGCCGAAGTCGAGCCGACCGTTGAAGCGATGAAGGCCTACATCGAAGAAAGCGATATCTCCGGCATCGAAACGCCGGCCGACGACACGGTGGTATTTCATCTCAACTATGCCGCCAACGACTTCATCTATCTTCTGACGCTGCCGGTGACGACGCCGGCGCCGGTTGAAGTTCTTGATTATCTGCCCGACAGTCCGGAATACCGGGAAAATTACATCTCCAGCGGCCCCTATACGATCGCGTCCTACATCCCCGATACGAGCCTCACGCTATCGCGCAATCCTGCCTGGGATGCGGAAAGCGATCCGTTGCGTAATGCCTATGTCGATGAAATAGAAGTCATTGCCGGCGTTCAGCCGGATGCGGCCATGCAGCAATTGCAATCGGGCGATGGCGATATGCTCTATGATATCAACGTGCCGCCCGTGACCGTGCAGATGCTCACAATGCAGGGTGACGAAAAGATCTCGACGCTCGCCGAAGGCGCCTCGCGAATGATCTGGATCAACACGGTCTCGGACAACAATGATGGCGCGCTGCGCGATCCGCTGGTACGGCAGGCTCTCAACTACGCCGTGGACAAGGCAGCCGTCGTCCAGCAGGTGGGTGGTCCCGAATTTGCCACACCGCTCAACGGGATCTTCCCCCTTGGTATCCTGGGGCATCACGATTTCGAGCCCTACCCGACACCCGACAGCCAGGGTGACCCCGAGCGTGCACGCGCGCTTCTTGCCGAAGCGGGATATCCAGATGGCCTGTCGCTTAAGATGCCGTTCCGCAATGCGGGTAATGGTGCTGCCGAAGCCCAGGTGCTGCAGGCCAGCCTTCAGGAAGCGGGATTCGAGATCGAACTGATCCCGACCCCGGCGTCAGACTTCTACCCGCGCCTGATCACTAATTTCGACAACGCCCTGAACGGGGTTTGGGATCTGGTCCCTTCGGGCTGGTCACCGGACTGGCCCGGTGGTGCCGCCCGCTCGATCTTCCAGCCGCAATACACCTATGACGGCACGCACGGCACCTTCAACTTCTCGGACTATAACAATGAAGCGGCCAACGAGATCGCTGAACGCGCCTTGAGCACCACCGATCTTGGGGAAGCCGAGCTCCTCTGGAACGAGGTCGACGAAGTGGTGATGGCCGATCCTCCGACGGTGCCGCTGATATCCCAGACCACCGTGCTCTATCATGGCGCACGCGTCGAAAACTTCCTGCCCTATGCTGCCGGTGGCAATGGCGACTGGACCAACGTCTGGCTGAACCGCTGACCGGCTCGGTATCCACCCACAACACCGAAGTTGGGCTCCCCTGTTGGAGCCCAACTCTCCACATTTTTTGCTTGCGGCTGGCTCAATGACCCTATTGTCCGTTCAAAATCTCACAATTGACATTCCGACCGGGGATGGCGATGTGCAGGCTGCGCGCGACGTGAACTTTTCTGTGCAGGAAGCCGAGCTGTTCGGTATTGCCGGGGAGTCGGGTTCAGGCAAAAGTGTATTGTCTCAGGCAATCATGGGGCTGCTCCCGCAGGCCAAGATTTCGGGACAGATCAATTTCCAAGGCAGCGATCTGCTCAAGCTTCCGCCCAAGCAGATGCAGCGGTTGCGCGGCAATCGAATTACCATGATCTCGCAAGACCCGCTTTCGAGCCTCCATCCATTCTATACGGTTGGCGACCAGATCACCGAAGCAATACGGACCCATCGTGAGACGAGCGCCCGCGATGCACTTGCCGAGGCCATAGAGGTGCTCGGCAGGGTGGGCATTCATGAACCCGGACAAAGGGTCCATGACTATCCTCATCAGTTCTCCGGCGGCATGCGCCAGCGCGTAATGATTGCCATGGCCATCGTTCTGCGCCCGGCCCTGCTTATTGCCGACGAACCCACGACAGCGCTCGATGTGACAGTTCAGGCCCAGATCATCGCCCTTCTCAACGAGATGCGAAAGGAACTGGGCACGGCAATCATCATGGTCACTCATGACCTCGAATTGTTGTCGTCGGTCGCGGACCACGCCATGGTCATGTATGCGGGCAATCGCATGGAGATAGGCCCCGCCGAAGCGGTACTGCGCACGCCGGCTCATCCTTATACCCTGGGATTGCTTCGCTCGTCTCCCAGTCATGATGTCCGAGGCGATCTTGAATCAATTCCCGGCCAGCCGCCCAGCCTTCTGGTCGAGCAAAAGGGGTGCGCTTTTGCCCCGCGCTGTGCGCTGGCGCTCGAAATCTGTTCTGGCAAGCGCCCCCCGTTGCGGCGGTTCGAGGACGGTACGCAATCGCTGTGCTGGCTCGAGAACAAGGCCGAACGGGGTCGTGTGGCTGCTGCACCCGTACCGAGCGATGACGAGGCTTCGCAGAGCGATATCGTCGTCAACGTATCGGATGTGCGCCTGACCTATGGTGGGCAGTCTTTTCTCTCGAACAAGCCGGGGGTCGAGGTGCTCAAGGGCGTCAGCCTTCAATTGCCCCGTGGCACGACGCTGGGAATCGTGGGCGAAAGCGGTTGTGGCAAGTCCAGCCTTGCCCGCATCATCGCTGGCTTGACCCCGCCAGGCTCGGGAGACGTCCAGATCGAAGGCGAAAGCATCGTTGGCCTCGATCGGCGGGCCTGGGTCGAGATGCGCAAGCGCATTCAGATGGTGTTTCAGGACCCTTTTGGATCGCTCAATCCAAAGCGCCGGGTAGGTTCGATCATCGGTGATCCGTTTCGTATCCAGAAGGTGGCCAGCGGAATTGATCGAAAAAACCGGGTCCGGGACCTTATGGAAATCGTCGGGCTCAATCCCGAGCACTACAACAGGTTTCCTTCCGAATTTTCCGGTGGCCAAAGACAGCGCATCGGAATCGCCCGGTCGCTGGCACTCAATCCGTCCATCATCATATTCGATGAGCCGGTTTCGGCGCTGGATGTGTCTATTCAGGCGCAAATCCTCAATCTGATCATCAAGCTTCAGCGCGAGTTGGGCCTGTCCTACCTATTCATCTCCCACGATCTCGCGGTGGTACGCCATGTGAGTTCGCGCATTGTCGTCATGAAAGACGGTCAGGTCGTGGAGCGGGGCGATACCCAGACACTGTACGACAATCCTCAGCATCCCTATACGCGCGAATTGCTGGCCGCGGCCGATCCCCAATATCGCAATGCAGGCAGCGCGCCCGTCGTTGACCGGGGGCTGATCGCATGAGCAGTGAAATCAAACAGCGCAGTTCCTTCGAACTTACGATACGACGCCTGATCGCCGACAGGGCCGGCCTTGTGGCCCTGGCGTTTCTGGTCGTGCTCATCGTCATCGCCGTGGGTGCCGACGCGATAGCAGCATTAACGGGACATTCGTCCGCCGAGCAATTTCGCGAGACGGGCCTGACGCCAACCGGACTGCCCGTACCCCCCAACGCCGAGTTCGTTTTCGGCACCGACCAGCTGGGACGAGACGTTTTCGTTCGTCTTGCCTATGGAGCGCGCATTTCGCTTTCGATCGGGTTCGTGGCTTCCCTCCTGGCGGCCATAATCGGCATCACGGTGGGTCTGGTCGCGGGGTATTTTGGGGGCTGGATCGACGCTGTTCTTGGCCGTGCGATGGACCTGGTGATGAGCATCCCGGTTCTGCTTTGCATGCTTTCACTGGTGGCCGTATTCGGCCCCAGCCTTACGCTCAGCCTTGCGGTTATCGTCTTCTTTTCCTGGACAACGATGGGCCGGGTGATCCGGGGGCAAGTACTGTCACTCAAGGAGCGGGAGTTCGTCATGGCGTCGCGCTCGATGGGTGCGGGGCACCTTTCGATCATGGTCATGGATATACTACCCAATCTGGGTGCACCCATCATTATCTACACCACCATGATGGTTCCGATCTCGATCATTTTCGAAGCGACACTGTCTTTTCTCGGACTGGGCATCGTCCCTCCGGCCCCGAGCTGGGGGGGCATGCTCGCCGAAGCGGCCAACAATTCGATCTACATGTTTGCCTGGTGGCTCGTCCTGTTCCCCGGTCTGGCACTCCTGCTCACCACCCTCTCGTTCAACATCCTTGGCGACGCTATACGCGATGCGCTCGATCCCAAGAGCACGGTGAAGCGATCGACCAAGAAAAAATCCAGGCCAATCGGTTCGGAATCATGATCTCTTTCATTGCCAGCCGGATCAGTTTCGCCGCACTCGTGCTGCTGTTGCTCAGTGGTTTCGTCTTCACGCTGTTCTTTGTTGCGCCGGGCGATCCTGCTCGCATTGTGGCGGGCGAGCGTGCCACCGAGGCACAGGTGGCCATGGTGCGCGAAAACCTGGGCCTCGACCGTCCCGTAATTGAACAATATTTCAGCTTCCTGGGGCGCAGCCTGAGCGGGGACCTGGGGTTTTCCTATCGCAACCAGCAGCCGGTGATCGAGCTTATCAAAAACCGCATGCCTGCCACGATATCACTTTGCATTGGAGCGGTGATCATGTGGCTGTGTATGGGCATACCCATTGGCATCATGTCCGCCCGGCATCCGGGAAGCGTGCGGGACCGGCTCGGGCAGGGCTTCGTTCTGGTCGGGGTGAGCTTTCCGTCGTTCGTTTTGGGCATGGCGGCGCTCTACTTTCTCTATTTCCTGCCCCGGCAGGCCGGCTTCACCCTGTTTCCCCCCGGAGGATACCGCTCGTTCCTCGAGAACCCATTGATCTGGGCCTGGCACATGGCGCTGCCGTGCTTCACCCTGGCGCTTCTTTCGGCCGCTATCTATGCACGGCTGACGCGGGGGCAGTTGCTCGAAATCCTGGGGGAGGACTACATCCGCACCGCGCGGGCCAAGGGCCTGTCGGAGCGCAAGGTCGTCTATAAACACGGCGTGAGGTCGATCTTCCCGCCACTGACCACCCAACTCGGCGCCGACATCGCTTCGCTTCTGGGCGGAGCTCTGGTCACCGAGCAGGTGTTCGGACTGCAGGGGATCGGATCGTTGGCGGTGCAGTCAGTCCAGACACAGGACCGTCCTGTCATCATCGGAGTGGTCATGCTGGCCGGGTTCTTCATCGTCCTCGCCAATCTGGTGGTCGACTTTCTCTATTTTCTCCTCGATCCCCGCATCAGGTCCTAAATGTCTGCCATCGCCCACAGTCCGCGCGCGCGCGACACATACCCAACGGCCATTGGATCGGTCCACGCCTCCCGCCACACGATTGCAAGAATTGGAGAACCGGGCTTGGAAACGCTCTGGACACGGACCGCCCGCCTTGAGGTGACCTCCGACCCCAATCTGCCCGAGAAGGTCGATGTGGCCGTTGTCGGTGGTGGTTTCACCGGCATGACAGCGGCGCGCGAACTTCTCAATGCCGGCCTCTCGGTCGCTGTTCTGGAGGCGGGCAAGATCGGCAACGGAGCAAGCGGTATGAATGCGGGCTTTGTCGTGCCCAACTTCGCCAGGGCAGATGTTGCCGGTGTACGGGCAAAGCTCGGCCAAGAACGCGGCGACGCCCTGCTGCGTCTGGTCGGTGATGGCGCAAATGCCGTTTTTCGAACGATCGAGGAAGACGGCATTGACTGTGATGCGCGGCAAACCGGCTGGCTGAATCCCGCTTATGGCAATGCCGCGGCCGAAATGCTCAAGGCCCGCGCTGCGCAGTGGCGTGAGCTGGGCCGCCCCGTTTCGTTTCTGGATGCGGCGGAAGTTCGGGCCCAGACGGGTATGAGCATCTACTCGGGAGCTTTGCTGGACCAGGAAGGCGGCACCATCCACCCGCTCGACTACCTTCGTGGCCTGGCCCATGGCGTACAGCGTCGTGGCGGTACGGTCCATGAGCACCATTGTGTTGAAAGGGTCAGCTCCGAGCACGGCAACTGGCGCCTGGTCATGCGTTCTGGCGGGTCGATCAGTGCACGAAAGGTGCTTGTTTGCACCAATGCGTTCACAACCGGGGTCGCCTCCAGGATGGGGCGGTCAGCGGTGCCATTGAAGGTGTATCAGATCGCCACCACGTCGGCTGATCCGTCCACGGTTCGCCGCATTGCCCCGGACGGCAGGCCAGTAGGCGATACGCGGCAGAACCTGTTCACTTATCGCCTTGATCGGGACAATAGGCTGATCAGCGGGGGCATGGCCACAGTGCCGCTGGGCGCATTTGCGCGTCTTGGCCGGAGTGTGGCCACGCGCCTGGGCGAGGAACTCGATCTTCCAGATGCCGTAAGCCCGGAAATTGTGTGGAGCGGCACGGCGGCCATGACCCCGGACTTTCTGCCACGCCTTTACCGGTTCGGTGACGGGTGGTTTGGCGGAATCGGTTGCAACGGAAGGGGCATAGCGATGACTGCGCAGTTGGGGCGTGTCCTGGCCCGCGCTGCCCTGGGAGAGTCGATCGACGAATTGCCCATTCCCGTGCGACCCCTGCGCCCGCTGCCCTTTCACCGGTTTACACCTCTCGTTGCCTCTGCGGCGCTTTTGCAGGCTCGGCTCAAGGACAGGTTCGTTCAATGAGTATCGCGAGACGTTGTTGCACCAGCCACACCCCAAATCCAGGAGCTGGATCCGAACCCGGCCGTTTTCGCCCCCAGGACAAGTGATATGAAGCATCTCGCCCATCGAATTACCGGCACTTCGAAAAAATCGTTCGGCATGTATGCCCGAGCGGCCGCCAGTGGTCGCGACAACCTGATCCATATGGAATTGGGCAAACCCTATGCCGATACGCCCCGGCACATTAAGGACGCAACGATTGCAGCGATCGAGGCCGGAAAGGTTCACTATTCCGATCTTCCCGGCATCCGTCCGCTGCGTGAGGCCATCGTTGCCAAACTGGCGCGGCAGAACGCGCTGCAGGTGAGTTCCGACCAGATCGTTGTCACCAATGGCCTTACACACGGCTCCTACGCCGCATTGATGGCATTCGTCGATGACGGCGACGAAGTTATTCTGCTCGAGCCCTATTATCCGCAGCATATTGGAAAGGTCGAGCTGGCCGGCGGCGTGCCCGTCCCGGTTGCACTGGATGCCGAGAACGGCTTTGCCATCGATACGGACCGGATCGAGGCCGCGATCACGCCGAAAACCAAGATGATCGTTCTCATCAATCCTTGCAATCCGACTGGCCGCGTCTATACGCGGGCCGAGCTCGAGGCACTCGCCGACATCGCCAGGCGCCACGACCTTATTGTCGTGTCCGACGAAGTCTATGAAGAGATTACATACGATCACGCCAAACACGTTTCCATTGCGTCTCTGCCGGGTATGGACGAGCGCACGGTAACGCTTTTCGCCTTTACGAAGAGCTATGCGATGGACGGCTGGCGCATCGGGTACCTGGTCGCTCCCAAACAGGCCGTTTCGGCAATACTGAAGATCACGGCCAATGATGTGACTCACGTAAATACCTTCGTACAGGAAGGCGCGCTGGCCGCTTTGACCGGGGATGCCTCTGTTCTGACGGAACTGGTTGCCGACGATCGCAGAAAGCGTGACCGCGTGGTGACCCGGCTGAACCAGATTTCAGGAATCAAGTGTGCGTGGCCCCAAGGCACGATCTACGCCTTCCCCAACATCTCCGCGCTCGGCGTTCGCTCGCAAATCTTTGCAGAGCGCCTTATGGATGAATGCGGGGTCGTTGTTGAGGCCGGCAGCTTTTACGGTGCCGCCGGCGAAGGGCATTTGCGTATGTGTTTTGGTGCCTTGTCTCTCGATGAAATCGATGAGGCGCTTGATCGTATGACCTTGTTCGTAAGAAGTTTAGGATAGCAGGACCGAAATTTGTAATTCCATATTGCTGGTCGTTGCCGCTTACCCCTACTAGACTGAAGTGGTCGCGCGCAAAGGCAACAGGCGAGGTAAATCGATTGCTCGAAAGCAAACATTCGACTGGTGACTTCAAGCCGGTATCATCTCGCAAGACGGTCCACGACCTGGTCTATGAGCAACTTCGCGACGCGTTGATGTCGGGTGCTTTTGAGACGCGCAAATCCTTTACGATTGCATCGCTGTCCGAACGGTTCCACACTTCGCATATGCCGGTGCGCGAGGCGCTGCGCCGGCTTGCATCGGAGAATGCGCTCAACATCTCCGCGTCGGGCACGGCATTTGTGCCTGCCATCACGTCGTCCCAGTTGGTCGATATCAGTCGTGCGCGCGTCATCGTCGAAGGAGCAACCGCCAGACTTGCGGGCCCGAATTTGACCCCAGAGGACATATCGGCGCTCGAAGAACTGCTTGATCATCATCGCGCGAGCGCAAGTGCAGGCAAGAATACGGAAATGACGGCTGCCAACCGCGCCTTCCATTTCGCCATCTATCGCGCTGCAAACAGCCCGGTTCTGCTCAGTCAGATTGAAAATCTCTGGCTCCGGTCCGGTCCTTATGTCCGGTTTCTTTCTGATCGAATGAGCGCTCTGCTCGAGACCGACCATAGAGAAGGTTTCACCGATCACCACGCCGCCATGTTGAAGGCGATCAAAAAGGGCGACTGGGACGCCCTCGGTGCGGCTTGCGAGGCCGATATCCAGACGTCCCGCGATCTTCTGCTCGATATCTGGTCATCAGAAGAACAAGCCGCGTCCGGGCCGGGCGTCTAGCTCGGCGCCCTGCTGCAATACCCTTTGGTTTGCCCAGAGCGTGTCCAGCAAAAGCATGTCCTCGACGCGATCGGGGATGGAAACGGTTTTGCGGTTCGGACACGCGACAAAACAAGGGCTTGGAGCCAAGGATTTGAGTCAATCAAATCCTGATCGGCTCTAGGCGAACGCGAGTATTTGTCAGCGTGCGGGATATCAGCATTGATCGACATGGCTCCCTGTGATCATATGATCACATCTTGGAAATCTGCATGGTGGTTAGGGTATGGCGAAGCGTTGGGCAATCTCATCGGGATCGCGGTTTGAAAAGCTTGCAGGATACTCCCGCGCCGTTGTCGATGGCGAATGGGTGTTCGTGTCGGGTACTGCGGGGCATGACCCGGCTGACGGCTCCATTTCGGCAGACGCTGAGGAGCAGACTCGACAGGCCCTGCGCACAATTGCCACCGCATTGGGCCAAGCCGATGCCAAGCTTTCAGACATCGTAAGGCTGCGAGTTTACGTCGCCGATCGGCAGGACGTAATGACTGTATCAAAGGTTCTGGGTGAGCATTTCTCGGACCCGCGCCCCACCAACACGACAATCATTTGCGGATTTCCTGTTGAGGAAATCAAAGTCGAAATTGAAGCGACGGCGCTGAAGCGGCCCGAGTAGGCGCAGACGGTGTTACAAACTACGCCCTGCCGATACGCAAGAGCCAGTCGGAAAACGTGGTGTCGGTGCTGGGTACTGTGTGACCGCTGCGCGCGGCGGGGCGCGCTTCGCTTGGGCTGAAGCCATAGCGCGCAGAGAACTGCCGGTAGAACGAACTTAGATTGGCAAAGCCATACTCATAAGCGATCGCGCCGATCTGTCTGCCTTCCTCGGCTCTGGCCAGCGTTGCATAGCAGGCGGCGAGACGCCGGTTTCGGATGTATGTGGCGACTCCCCCCTGCTGCTCGAAAAGATAAAAAAGCTGGCGGCGCGATACGCCGATACTGGCGCAGATGGTGTCGGGCGACAGGCCCGGCCATTTCAGATTGGCATTGATGAAGCGCCGCGCCCTCTCCAGTTGGGCAGCCGCGATCGGCACCTTTGCCGCTTCCAGTGACGCCGGATTGTTGATCACCAGGGCCCGGATCAGATGGCCGAAAGCTTCTGTCAGTGCCGAGGCATCGGCCTGGGTCAAGCCATCCGCTCGTGCGATCATTGACAGCATGAAGTCCCGAATGACCTGCGACATTGGCCCCCGCATCAGTTGATGCGCGCCCTTGTCGAGGTGATCGGCGATGTCCCAGAAGTCATCGCGCGCAAAGAACAGGCTGCTGTAATTGGTGTGCTCCATTACCCCAGAGAAGGGGGTTGCATAGGAGTGCAGCAACAAACTGCCGGGCGAAACAGCCAGTTCATTGTCATCGTTCTGATAGCCGACCGGGCCCTTGGTGGTGACACTCAGACACCAGTGATCGAGACCAAGTTTGCGCTGAATATCCCTGGTATAGCGGATATTCATTGGCGCAAGCTGAAACGAGGTCAGTTGCAGGCCGCCCAGGTGATAGGACGCAGAACTGGCCTTGAAGCCCTCGGCTGGCGGTGTGATTGCCTCGAGTTCAGCCATGGAGTTGAACGCACTCCAGGCGTCGAATTGCTCGATGGTTCTGACCGAGTCCGTGGAAAATTTCAGACTTGGGACCAGCCGGCTTCCGGCACCCCGAAGGTCACGCGGCGTCACGAGTTCGGCTCCGTCGCGCCCTGAAAATTCTGCACGCTAGTGTCCCGGGTGTGAAAAGTTCAGCATGCATGAATGTGAATATGCCGATCGATATTATCGATTCTAGCATGGCACCGTGCAAATGCAATGAACTGCTTGGGCAGGAGGGATGGACCCATTCGCGATCACCGGTGAAGCCCGCTTGCACCACCGCTCTACCAGAATTGCGCAAGGCCAAAGCCACCAGCGACTATACCTGCGTGCAAATCTTTTTGCGCTGCATGCAAAGTCGGGCGCTCTCCATCGCCTGCTGGCATTTCCTCACGTAAGCCAACTCGACCAATTGCGCTCACGGGTACGGCTGCGCGCCAGGATGCCCGAGACGATTGCAATCAGCCATCGTCGCTGGGAGTCGGAATCGGCAGCGTTGAGGATTTTTAGTATGATGGACGATTATTCCGCCCCGGCTCGCTCATTATCGGCGGGGAAAACGCACGTGCCGCCGGCGCGAATTGCCCCGCCATCACGATCGAAACCGACCGGTCGCTGGGGCACGGTTCTTCGGAAGTTGGCCAGTCTGGCTGCTGTTGCCGCGGCGATTGCAATCATTCTTGGACATCTGGTCTTGCCCAACGGTCTGGTGATCCCCCTCTATGGGGTTCTGGTCATCGGCTATGTGACCGGCAAAATTGTTCTGGCGGAAATCTACCGCCTGCGTTCGGCTCGCCGTCCGTCAAGCGACACCACCGGGCTGTCCATAGATACCGCCATCGCCTTTTATAACGAAGACCCCGATCTGCTCGAGGCGGCGATCCACAGCGTACTCGCGCAGCGAAATGTGCGGCTCGGCCAGGTCATCGCGGTAGACGATGGGTCGACGTCCATAGCCACCTTCGCTCATGTGAAAGGGGTATTTGCGGACGATCCACGCGTCGTGCTGATCCGGAACGAGCAACAGGTTGGCAAGCGGCATGCCCTGGGCGTGGCCTTTGACCGGCTCACCGCGCCCTACACGGCGCTGCTGGATTCCGACACTGTGCTCGATCCACGCGCCCTGTCCCATCTGTTGGCGGCGATGGACTCCGACACCGCGGCGGTGACGGCCAATATCCGTGCCCTCAATCGCGACGTGAACTGGCTTACTCGGATCATCGACGCGCGCTATCGCAATGCCTTCATGGTCGAACGCGCGGCCCAATCGGTCATGGGGTCGGCCCTCTGTGCATCAGGCGTTCTGTCGGTCTATCGATCCGGCTTCCTGCGGGATGTGAAAGATGAGTGGATGGAACAGCGCTTTCTCGGGCAGACGGTCCATTTTGGCGATGACCGGCGGCTGACGGCGCTGGCGCTGCAGCGCGGCAAGGTCGTCATTGCTCTCGACGCCGTTGCGTCCACCCAGGTGCCCACCAGCCCGGTACAGTTCATGAAGCAGCAGTTGCGCTGGAACAAGAGTTTCCTGCGTGAATCCGTGCTGGCTGTCAGAGATTTTGGCGTCCTGAGCTTTCCCGGCCTGTTCAGTTTTGCCGAGCTGTTCTTCTGGTTCTTCTATCTCTCCACGATGGCCAACATGCTGATCTTCGACCCCGTGGTGGGGACGTGGTCGATCCTTGCGATCTGGTTGGCCTACGTCCTGGCGGCGGGTCTTTTCCGCAACGTCACTCTGATCCTGCGCGAGCCCAGGCTGATCCTTCTCGCGCCGCTCTATAGTCTGGCCCATCTCCTCATCCTTACCCCGCTGCGTGTGGTGGCCCTGCTCACGATTTGGGACAATCGTTGGGGCACGCGCTGACCAAGGACTTTAGGCCGGCGTGGCGGGCGGTGCGACGTAGCGCCGGCGCCAGAGCACGAACGGCATGGTCAGGATCCAGGCGGTGATCGAATAGATCACGGCCGGCAATGTTGTATCGGGCAGCCCGGTGCCGGCCCCCAGCACCAGAAGGCCCACGGTGATCCCCAGCGATCCGTTTTGCGTCCCTGATTCTATCGCTATGGTGGTGACATCCCGGGCGTTGAGCCCCGCCAGCCTGCCACTGGCCAGGCCGATCAGCAGCAGCGCCGCGTTCATGGCGATCAGCGCTGGTCCCAGCACCCAGAAGTTGGACGAAAATGCACCCCAATTGCTAACCAGCGCCGCCAGGATCATCATCACGAATAGCCAAAAGGCCAGACCCGATATCCAGGACGACGCTGCGGCTACAAAGCGGGGGGTGAACTGGGTCAACGCCATACCGAGGCCGACCGGGACGGCCGTCAGCACGAAAACCTGCACCCCGAGCGCCGTCACATCGATCGCAGGGGCTTCCGAGCCGAGAAAATGGGAAGCGCTCAGAGCCACAAGGATCGGCAGGGTGATGGTTGCCACCAGTGAGATCACCGCGGTCAGCGAAATCGACAGGGGCACATTTCCCTCTGCATATCGCGAGGCGGAGTTTGACAATATGCCTCCGGGGCAGGCCGCCAGGATCATGACCCCAAGCGCCATTTCTGCCGGCAGCGCAAAAAGCGTGGCGACGGCAAAGGCCACGATCGGCACGACGATCAATTGATTGAAGGCGCCGATGCTGAATGCCCTGGGCTGAAGGGCAATGCGCCAGAAATCGGAGGGTCGAAGGCCAAGACCGAGAGAAAACATGATCACGGCCAGAATAACAGGCAGAATGACTTCGATAAGCATCTCTGCTCCACCGCAATAGACGACACGGACCAAATACCTTAGACGGCGTCTATCGTAGAACGATCATGGCAACAAGCGGCTCGGCTGTTGCAGTGTCCCCCAACTCTACGCCGGCATGACCCAGATGGTGCCCGAGCGCGGATTGCGGGTCAGGGTCGCATCGATCCGGAACACATGAGCGAGGTTCTCCCGCGTCAGAACGGTGTCGGGCCGATCACAGGCGACGAGTTCACCGCCGTGAAGCAGGCAAAGCCTGTCACAGAACATGGCTGCCAGATTCAGGTCATGAAGTGCCGCGACGACTGTGATGCCCAGATCGCGAATGAAGCGCAAAAGGTTGATCTGGTGGTGGATGTCGAGATGATTGGTCGGCTCGTCCAGCACCAGAACGCTTGGTTGCTGAACCAGGGCACGCGCCACCAGAACCCGCTGCCGCTCGCCGCCCGACAACGTTCTGAACAGTCGGTACCTGAGCGGTTGCAGTTGCAGCAGATCGAGTGACGCCTCGATAAGCGCATCGTCGTGATCGGTGTCCGCCTCGAAAAGCCTCTTGTGCGCCGAGCGGCCCATGGCGATCACATCGGTGACGGTGAGCGGAAAATCGGCGGGCATGTCCTGTAACACAGCGCCGACGCGCCGGGCGGTCCACTGCGCCGACTGCTGCCAGACGTCTTGCCCGTTCACCAGGACGCGACCGCCGGAGGGACGATTGGTGCGATAGATCGTACGCAGCAGCGAGGACTTGCCCGCGCCGTTGGGTCCCAACAGGCCGATCATTTCTCCCGGAGCGACATCGAGCGAAACGGAATTGACCAGAGACTTGCCGTTTACCGCAAAACTGACGTCTTCAAGGGACAGGGTCCCCGATTTGACGAAATTCATATCGGCTGTTCCCGAACCTTGGCATCACGGCGCAACAACCAGATAAAGAAGGGGCCGCCGACAAGGGCGGTTATGATGCCCACGGGCAACTCGAGCGGGGAAATGACGGCCCTTGCAACAAGATCGGCGGCGATCGCGAAGCTGGCGCCAACCAGTGCAACGGCCGGAAGCGCCCTGCGATGGTCGGAGCCGACCAGAAAACGGACGATGTGGGGGACGATCAGGCCCACAAAGCCAATGACGCCGGAAACGGCGACCATCACTCCAGTGAGCGCCGCGGTCAGAACAAACATTCGCTGCCGGAAACGGTGAACATCAAGCCCAAGTGCGGTTGCACTTTCATCGCCCGCCATCAGCAGATTGAGACGGCGGGCCTGGATCAGCATTGTGCCCAGACCGATGACCAACGCAGCGATCGGCAAAGGCAGAAGTTTCCACTGCGCGGCCGCAAAGCCGCCAAGCGTCCAGAAGAGAACGCGCGAGGCCAATTGCGGGTCGGGCGAGGTGAGAACCAGAAGGCTGGTGAGCGCGCTCAGCACGGCACTCATGGCAATGCCTGCCAGAACGAGCCGGGTGGGCGTCATATGCCCGCCGGTTCGCGCCACCCAAAAGACAATGATCAAGGTGACGAGTGCGCCGGCGAAGGCAGAGATATAGAGCGTAAAGGCGCCCAGGCCCATCAGACCCCAGCGCATCACGACAACCGCCCCGGTGGCCGCGCCCGAGGAAACGCCGAGGATACTGGGGCCGGCCAGCGGGTTGCGGACAATGGCCTGAATTGTCATGCCGGTTGCCGCCAGCGTCGCTCCGACAGCGCCCGCCAGAATTACCCGCGGCACACGGGTTTCGATGATGATCGTCTCATAGACACCGCGCCAGGTGACGGGCACCAACTCAAAACCCGCAAGCCAATTGACAAGGATTCCCAGCGCCGTGGGCGCCGGGATCGAAACCGAGCCAAACATCAGGCCAAGGACGCCGAGCAACCCCATAAAAATCGCCAATAGTCCCATGGAAAGGCCATAGGGCATCGATGCCGACCGCTCCGGTGCGGACGGCGCACTGACCGCGACGGGCCGGTCGTTGGTCGCATCGGGTGTGGATCGCAGCACCGCGAGGAGCCGGGATTGCTCCTCGCTATCGACGATATCGGGCTTGCGCTCGAGCATGGACGGTTACGCGCCAAAGGCGTCGGGATGGAACGCCCTGGCCATTGCCTCGACAGCATCGAGTGTGCTCGGACCGGGCTGGCCTTTGACCGAATCGACGAGAATAAAGCGCTCGTTGCGTATCGCCGGAACCTCGGAAATGGCTGGTGTTGCCTTGAGCAGATCGATACGGGCCTGGCCCAGTTCGGTATCGGGATCGGCCACGATCTGCCCGCTCGCCGTGCCTGAGTAAAAGACGACGATAAATTCGGGTTCACGCTCTGCAATCTGCTCCCAGCTCACCTGCCCATAGCGGTTGGCCACATCGGCGAAGATGTTTTCACCGCCCGCGGCTGCGACCGCTTGAGACAGGAGCGTATGCCCAAGGACAGCGTTGGGTGTGGTGTCACCGCCATTGTAGATAAAGACCGATATCGGTTCGACGCCTTCAAGGTCTCGGGTGACGGCATCGAGGCGGCCTGAAAGCTCTTCAATCAGCGCCGCGCCACGATCGGGAACGCCGAAGATGGATGCGACGGACCCGATTTCCGCGAACAGCTCGGCAAAGCCGAACGGGCCGAGATTGCAGCCTTCCGTATTGAGCCGGGTTTTCATGCCCAGATCGTGCAGTTGGTCCCGCGTGTGACGCGATTCGCTGAAGCCATCGGGATAGCCGGCATAGACGAAATCGGCTTCGGCTTCGATCAGCTCCTCGGTGGTGGCCACCAGCGGTGCGATGATCGGCACCTCGGCATAGGCGTCCGCGTAGTCCGGGCTGATCGTAAGGTTGGCCATGTAGGAGGTGCCGGCCATCCGGTCCTTAAGGCCCAGCGCGAGCATCAGTTCGGTCGCGTTGTTGGACAGCGTAACGGCGCGTTCGGGCGCGGCCTCGTATGTCGTGGTCACGCCACAGTTTTCATCGGTGTAGGGAAAGCCGGCCTGCTGGGCGATTGCCGGAGCAGCGACAAGCAACGAAAGGGCCAGGGCGCTGGCGATGCCGGCGCGGTGGTGGGCGTGAAGCTTGATCATCAATGAACCTCGGTTGGTATGGTGATGGAAGGAGAAAGGGTCTGGAGCGCCCCGAGCGCTTCCTGTCCGAACAGGGTTGCCATCGCGTCGGCTTCCGGCTCTGGAACTTCGCCGTTGCAATTGAAGATCAGTCGTATGCTTTCGATGCCGGTCTGGTCGCGTAGGGACGCCAATTGCTCGACGCAGTCATCGGGGCTGCCAGCGACCATCTGCTGGCTGAGGAAAAAATCGCGATCGATCGGTTTGATCATATCGAGTGGCCGGTTCTGCGCGATGGCGTAGCGCTTCCGCCGCTCGTACAGCCGCGGGAGCAGGGCATCCACGGCCGCAAGGGCCTCCGCGCGCGTGGGGGCGACGGTCAAATAGCGGGAAATCGAGAAGTTGGCCGGATAGCGTCCGGATCGGTTGCCGGTAATCGCGTCATAGACCGAGAGCTGTCGCTGCTCGGGGGGTTCGAGACTGAGAAGAAGCGGGAGGTGTTGAGCGACGGCAAATCCGATGGTTTCTGCAGTTGAGCCGGCTGCATAGACGGGAATTTCGGCGCCCTCGGGAAGAAGCGGGCCGACCGGAACCGATGACCCCGGCCATGCCCCATCCTCGGGAATGAGTGTTGGTCGAACCCATGCCGATTTCATCAGCGCCAAGGATTGCTCGAACCTGTCGCGGGTGGCCCCGGACGCAATACCCAGTGCGTCCAGCGTCGATGGATGCGTGCCGCGCCCGATGCCAAGGTCGAACCGCCCAGCGCTTTGCCAATGGAGCTGCGCAATTTGTTCGGCAAGAAGCCAGGGATGGTAAAGCGGCAGGACGACAATGGATGTGCCGACCCGAATGCGTTTCGTCCGTGCAAAGATTGCCGCGGCGAGAAGCAGCGTGGAGGGATAGGGGTCGGGCGGCTGCTGGAAATGGAATTCGTTGAACCAGATGCCATCGTAGCCCAATCGATCCATTCTCGCGCAGAAATCGAGAACGGCGTGGTGCTCAAGGGTCTTTGAGCCGCGCGTGAAGCCGGCGATGTCAATTCTCATGGCTGCGCGCCCCCTTCATCTGTGTGTGATGGTCCAAGACAACGGTCTGGCTGCCGGCGCGACGATTGCATGCTGAAACCGGCAAGGCCTGCACGTTCGGCGCGTGGCAGCACAAAAACTTGCAAATTCCATGCAAGTTTTTGTGGCCAGCTTCGCGGGCACGGTTTCCCGCTCTCATTGATGTCGGACCACCGACCCGGGCATGCTGGTGATAATGCAATCCCGGCTGAAGCGCGTCTGCAAAGCAGCGCGCGCCGACGAACCGATTTCAATGTCTGAGAAGAGTATGGCGCCTGCACGGACCCGGCCTCGGTAAGACGGGTGCATCAACGCAATCTAAAGCATGCAGCTGTGGTTTGCTCATTTTCTGCCCCTGCCGGAACACCTCGTCCGGCTTCATGGTATGGTGCCTGGGCAGGTCTCCTGGCTCACGGCTCTGGCGCGTTCGCGGCCTTCCCGGATAAATCCAGTGGCATCATTGCGAAACGCTCGCCGCTTACAGTTGCGAGGGCAGCCACGGCGTTGGCCCCTGATGGGTAATCCGCACCGTGTTCCCTTTTAATCCGCGCACATGGCGGAACCTAAGCGTACCGCTTTTTGCACAACGGGCCAGGTGACGCAAGACGCGTATCCTAGGCCACACAAATGAAAGGCGCCGGGCAAAAGCCCGACGCCTTTCAGCAGCTTAAGAGCAGATCATTGAGCCGACGCGCCGCCGGCCAATTCGGTAGCGATATCGATCATCACCTGGGCCGAGTCCGCATTGTTGGTTTCGGCCATGGCGAAGTGACCCGTACCCGGCGCGCCCAGATCGCCGAAGCTCACCAGTGATGCATCGATCCCGGCCTGCTGCATGGCGGTGAGATGGCAGGGCTGGCCCTCCGCAAGGAAGCTTTCCGGTGCACCGATAAGAACCACCGGAATGTCGGCCAGGTTCGTGAGCGTGCTCACCGCATCCTCGGGCTGTACGTCACAACCTTCAGCGTTCTGCACCGGCTCGAAGCCTTCAGGGAGCGCGGGATCGAAGGTCAGTCCTTCGGCGATGCTGAGCATGTTTGATCCGCTGGCTTCGAACGCGATGATGCCTGCAACGTTTTCCGGCTGCATATCGGCTGCCCAGTAGCCACTGACGCCACCCGCCGAATGCAGGACCAGTACGGCAGGTCCGACGCGCTCGAGCAGTTCGGCAATATCGTTGGCGGCCACTTCATTTCCGGCATAGGGCGTGGTGGACGAGGCGACGATCCAGTTGAGGATGCTTTCGCTTTCAGGGCTTACTTCACCTTCGGGCCAGTTGCTGGCCGCCGCCAGGCGCGCGATCAGGGCGCTTGGCACGCTGGTCAGGCTGCCGTCGCCATAGTCGGGGGAGGCCGGCGACCGCCCGTATCCGGGACGATCGACGATATAGAGATCGAAGCCGGCATTGAGGAAATAGTCGCGCCAACCGTCACGACCATCCGGGGTGTAGTACCAATCGGAAGCCTGACCGCCACCGCCATGTACCAGGATAAGCGGAAGGTCGTGCTGAGGCTCTTCGGGCAAGTAGAATTCGACGTGCATCTGGTTCTTTACGAACACATTGCCGTCGGCGTCAGGCTCGGAATATTCGGCGCCGACATAGAAATTACCCATGTCGCGCAGATGAATGGGTCCGGCTTCTCCGCCGGTCACGGCGCTGTCCTGGGCAAAGGCGCCGCTGGCGGTGGTCGCCATCAAGGCGCTGGCCAAGAGGGCGGTGAATTTGCGGGTCATATGTTTCTCCTCCACAGATACGCGATCCAACTCGCTCCCTCGCCGCGTCGGGAAAAGGCGGGAAAGTCCGAAGTCGCCGGCAAATCCAATCGCAGTGGTGAACTTATTGCCTGCATGATCCGCCCATCCTCCTGCACAATGTTGCTCGTTAAGCACCGGGTGAGCCTTTCCTTTAAAAAAAAGCCGCACCCCTGAGGGCGCGGCACAGTTAAAGCCTTGAACGGCTCGGGAAGACTAGTTGGCAGTGCTGTCGCGCGAGGCAAAGCGCTCGATCTCCTTGCCGATCTCGAAGATGTATTCGGCCGGGAACCAGCCCTCATCGATCAGGCGGTTCGTCTGGGCAACCAGCTGTTCGGCATAATCGGCGGTTGTGGGATACATCTGGGCAATCTGATCGTCGGGCAGCGCGATCGCGGTACCCATCAGGCCGCAAACGAAATTGCCCTCATTTGGGGTCGAGAATGTTTCCCAGGCAACATCAACCTGCGGACTGCGCATGCCGCCAGCGGCGTTGCCGTGTTCATCGAGCACGATGGTGGCGTTTTCTGCATCGCCTTCGAACTCGATTCGGTCGGCCATTGGCGGCCCCTGGCCCTCTGTAAGCCAGTTATACATATAGTCCATGCCCATGAAGACCATGGCATTGAACATGAAGTTATCGATGGGCAGGGTGCATTCGTTCCAGCCGGCCTCATACATCTCCCGCGATTCCAGATGCGGCATGCCGGCGACCTGGTAGAGGCGGTAATCCTCGGAATCTGCTGGAAAGGTTCGTGTGCCGTCATCCCATTCGGTCTGGGTGGCAAGGATGATGACGGGGACGTCGTAAATCGTATCGAGTGCGTCCTGGGACGGACCATTGGTATCCCAGACATACATGGCGTCGATCAGGCTTGATCCATCATCCATCCGGTAGGCCGAATTGCCGTTTTCCTGTTCCATGAAATTCATGGCGGTACGTGAGGTGGCCGAAGCGCCGCTGATTACCATATGCTCGACATTCCACTCCGCTCCAAGTGGGCTGGCGGTCTGCATGAGATAGGCGACCTGTGCAATGATTTCGTTCTGAGCTGGGTCGGCCTGACCTTCTTCGGTGACAGCACCTTCGATGGCCAGATCCGCATAGCGCTCCGCGTTGTAGGCTTGCAGACTGCCGACCAGGCCGGGGGTGTTCACCACCTCGATATAGGCATGTCCGTTCATCATGCCGCCGATCCGGGTAGCCATCCACATCTGCGCCGATTGGGCGGGATGCAGGGTCTCGATGGACGCGTATCCCGAGAAATCGTCTATATCGGCGGGGCGGCGGAACACAATGCGCGTCGTGTAGGGTTCGCCATTGGCCTGGCCCGAGATAAAGAACTCGTCTTCGACATAATCATGGAAGGCCGGTTCACCATAAGCAGGCCACTCCTGCGGAGTCTCCTGGCCCAAAGTCGGACCGCGGCGGCTCGGGTGCTGCATGTCTGTTTCATCCGCCGACACAGGACCTTCGACGTCCGGAAGGGCTGGAACAGATTGGGCCAGAACCGCTGATGCCGCCATCGTCAGGGCAAGTGTGGCAATGGAACTCATCGCGGCTGACTTGAGCGCAAATCGGCCAAAAGGCTCGCGGGAATACAATTTGGTCATGATCTTCCTCCCAAAGATTGACGCTCAAAGGATAAAAAGTTTCGCTATACGAAAAAATATCCGTTAAGCGAAAATAAGTTAGAGGCGACCGCAACCTGCTGTCAAGCAGCCAGCGAAACTCTCACGTTATGCATGGAGCTGGCGGCGACCTTTGGCCTTCCCGATGAGATCGGCCATTGCATGCCTCAGAAGGCCATGTCGGGGTAAGCGCATGTGGCGCGATGCGAACAAGATGGTCGCGCAGAACGTTCACAGGATAGAGTTGGAAACACGGAAGGCGGATGAACCATGGCAAATACGCGCATCGATACCGGACAATCGCTCCTGACCGTGATTGTTGTCGTGACCGTCGAGCCGGACCAGCAGGAGGCTTTTCTGAAACGGCTCGAAGAGATGGTCGCGACATTCACCCGTCATCAGCCTGGCTTTGTCTCCAGCGCTATCCATGCTTCCGAAGATGGAGGCATGGTCGTCAACTATTCCCAATGGTCCGACAGGTCCGCTTTCGAAGCTTTTCGCGATCACCCGAACGCGGAATGGCACATTGGAGCGCTTGATGATGTCTGCCAGAGCATGGACGCGCGCGTTATGCCCCCTCACTTCGTTTATTCCCAATAGGTTCTCTTTTTAGGCCCGCTAGGTGTCGACTTGCGCCCGCCGATAGGCGGCGGGAGTAGTGCCGCTCAGGCGACGGAAATGGCGCGTGAGATGTTCCTGACTTGCGAACCCGCATTCAAGTGCGACGTGGGCGATGGGTAACCTCGTTGCTGTCAGCAGCAATTGGGCCCTTTCGACACGCAGACCCAGCAAGTAGCGGTGGGGTGAAGCCTTGAGGTGCGTTTTAAACAGGCGCCCCAGATGCGAGGCGCTACACCGCACATGCCCACCCACCTCGCTCAGGGTGATTGAGCGGTCGAGATTGCCGATCATATATTCGACGGCGCGGGTGACCATTGTGCTTGAGGTCTTGTGGGGATTTGAAAGAAGACGGTGCTTATTGTCGTCCTGTTCCGCATGGGCGCAGGTCAGATGGCTCAGTATTGTGCTCGCCAGACTGTCGAGCAAATTGGAACTGACCCCCATGGGGATATCGACGACGTCGCGCGCCATATTCAGCAGGCCATCGAGCACCTCGTCCGAAGCGAGCATCAGCGGCCGGCTCAGATCAGGCCTACGGTCACGTGAGCCTGTCACCGCCACGCCCTGGGGCAGGGCAAGCGCCGCGTAAAGATTGAGACCACCTTGTTCCACTCGTAGCCTGAAGGCACTGTGAGGTGGAATGACCAGCACGCCACCCTCCGCGAGTGTTCGGGAATAGGCCCTGTCGGAATAATAAACATCGGCTGAAATCTCGCCGCCCACATGGCGAATGATCACGAGATCCGACGTCGCACTGAATGAAGCTGAAAATGGACCTTCGCGGCGCATCTCCACGCTCATGCTGCGGCGTTCGCTGGAAATCGGCGGTGAGCCTGTGAGCGACGTGCGGGGTTGTTCCAACCGCGCAATATGCATCTGCATCTATCGTCTCCATTGCATCCGGATTGTGGCCCGGCAGATATCGGGAACCCACGGAAGGAACATATGCTTCGCGCGGGTTCCCGGGTCCTTGAGGGGCCTGGGATTTCCCGGGCCCACCCTTGAGGCATCAGAAGCCGAAAAGGGCTTCGCTTTCGGGCCGCTCCATGCCCTCCTCGTGGAAACGCTCCCACATCTGGGCCCAGGGACGTCCGAACCAGTCGGGAACCAGATAGTCGATTACCTGGCCTGGTGAGACCGGTTGGGCGCGCCCGTCGACCGGATAGATGGTCGGATTGCACTCGACGAAGATGTAGGGATCGCGTTCATCGAATTCGCCGAGGCGCTCAAGTACACGCACCATGCGGATTGGCTCGACCAGTGCTTCGGGATCATAAATGATCGCCTCGTGCCGCAGTCCGACCAAATTACCCTGGTCGTCGGTTTCGGGAGAATAGATTTCAACCGTCTGCATCTGGTTGGAATGCTCGAAGCCGCCATGGGTCATCCAGCCTTGGATGTTGGAGGTCCAGGTAATCAGATTGTCCCCGTGCCAGACGCCGATGGTTTCCCCATACCAGCGCGGGACGGCCTCACCGAGACGCGGCACGCTGCCTTCTTCGATGGTGAAGTCTTCATCGATGTGGATCTGTGTGAGGAAGTTGTCGGCAACGCCGGTGAGAATCTGAATGATATCCTCGTTCATCAGCACCTGATGGTCGCGGACAGAATGCTCGTGCCAACGGCGCAGGAAGCCCTCAGGCCAGCAATATTGGCTGGGCCACATGGCAGCGTTGGTGTTGGCATGATGATAAGCCTCCTGAACGAAACGCTTCTGGTATTCGGGGGTGAGCAGCGACACGATCGTTGTGGCCTGAATGATGCGGCCCCAGAACCAGTTCTCGCTCGAGTCGGTATAAACCCCGTTCCAGTCGGGCAAATCGTCCATGGGGCGCTTGAGAGTTGCTCCGGCGTTCTCGGCTTCTGCGAGGAGAGCCTCGTAGTGCTCCTGCGCGGTCGCGAACGGGTAGGGGCTGACGATGTCCGCGCGCGGATAATCGGCATCGCAGAAGCCCCAGGCGCCGGATTCGGGTGGATTGTCACCGATTATGGCGTTGCCGTAGGCCCCCCACTGGCTTTCCAGTCCCATGGGACTGTTGCAGCGGAAGTAGCGTGGATCTGACCACAATTCGGCGTCCTGATAAAAATCGTCGGATGTGAAAATGTCGCGCTCGAGCTGTTCGACCCCGTCTGGAACCTCACCATTTTGAGCGGCGATGGCTTCTCCTCCAAAAGCCCCGCCGCTTCCCGCGCCGACGGCCTGATGGCCTTCCTGGTCGGCCATTGGCCAGCCGAAGCCGGCGCTCTCATGTTCGTCCTGTGCAATGGCCGGTTGAACCAGCACCAGGCTGATAACGGCCAAGGACGTGAAAGCCAGATGACCTGGCAATCTCAAAGTCATATTGGTCTCCTCCCAAAGCGAAATATTCGCTGTACGAAAAAAAATCCGTACAGCGAATATTGTTGGCGAACCCGCCAGCCTTGTCAAGCCGAGAGGGAAGCGGGGGAATGAAGCGGTGATCTAGCCGTGCAAGCGCTGGGCGATGTCGGCCAGATGGCGGCCCTGCCACGCGGCGCCGTCGAGTTCCTGCTCACTGGGCATGCGCGAGCCGTCCGAGAGCGTGACTGTGGTCATTCCGTAGGGCGAGCCGCCGCGGACCACGTCTACACCCATCTGGTCCTGATAGGCGTAGCCGAGTGGCACAATGATGATGCCGTGATGCTGCAATGCGGCCTGGGTGCTCAGGATGGCCTGTTCCTGTCCGCCGTGCTGTGCGGCGGTTGAGGACATCACTGTCGCCACCTTGTTGACCAGCGCCCCCTGGGCCCATAGCGGTCCGGTCTGATCGAGAAAGTTTTTCATCTGGGAAGCCATCATGCCGAACCGGGTCGAGATGCCGAAGATGAAGCCATCATACTCGGCCAGTTCGGCCGGGCTGGCAAAGGGCGCGTCCTGTTCCAGCTTGTAATAAGCGCTTCGAGCCACCTCTTCCGGAACCAGTTCGGGCACACGTTTGATGGTCACATCCGCACCTGTCTGGCGCGCTCCATCGGCCGCCGCCTGGGCCATTGTCTCCATGTGACCGAAGCTCGAATAGTAAAGTATCAATATTTTTGCCATGAAAACCTCCGCTAGGCGAAAAATAGTTCGCAATGCGAAGGTTCGACAGTTCGACTTCGGAAGTCAAGACCGGTGCCAGTCCCAAAAAGTGGCGCGGAGGACGACAACAGCTCTATCCGTCCCGATTGGTTCTGATTGCGCCCTAACGTCCGGCGGGAGTGAGGGCGGTTTTGACCAGAACCGGGTATTGAGACAGCTTTGCCGTAATGTTTCGCGAGGCTTGAAGCAGCAGGGAAAGGCGCTCTTCGATAAGGGCTTCTGCCGAAAGACGCCCGCTGTACCCCGAGGTGTTGATCGCTGCCACTGCGCGGCCCTCACTGTCGAATACCGGAACCGCGATCGAGGCAATGCCATAATCGAGTTCGTCTATGCCAAGAGCGTAGCCCAGGCGCTTGGCTTCCTTGAGAACCTGCAGCATCTCGGTCTGATCGGTCACAGTTCGATCGGTCATCGCCTTGAAGGGCGCCGTTGCAAGAAAGCGGTTCTGTGTCGTCGAATCGGCGTGAGCCAGCAACACTTTTCCCAATGAGGTTGCGTGAGCCGGATAGCGCGCGCCGATCGCTGCGATGGGGCGCACGGCGCTTTGGCGCGAAGTGTGGGCGAGGTAGAGCACCATGTTCTCGTCCAGGATCGCCACCGACGAAGCGTCCCCGAACACATCGACAAGCTGGCGCAGCTCGGGAAGCAGGAATTCGTCGATCTGGCTCGAGCGCATATAGGACGAACTCAGCGTCAAGACTCGCGCACCGAGCGTGAACTTCCGGCCGTGCTGGCGCACATAACCCAGGATCGAAAGCGTGTAGAGGCATCGCCGTGCTGTGGCGGGAGACAGCCCGGTCCGCGCGGCGACTTGCGACAATGTCATCTCGACATTCTGGCTGTCAAAGCACTCCAGAACGGCAAAGCCTCTGGCAATGGCCGAGTTAAATTCTTTCTCATCGATAACCTTGCCATCCAGAACACTTGACATGGTGCCTCCTTTCCATAAAATATTCGCTGTACGGATATGAATTCGCTCAGCGAAAAAAGTCAACCGCTAAAAGCGAACCGTAGCCGGGAGGAGAATCTATCAATGGACAGCGCCCACAGCGCAAGAGGAACTGCGCCGACACCGATGCCTGCCGTGATGGCTGGCTACGGTTTGGCCGAATATGGTGCGTCGTGGTCCGATAGTGACCGCGTCCTTGTAACCGTTCATGGACGCGATCGGACGAGCGATGAATTGCCCATCGGCTTTGTCTCCCATCCCGTCTCCCGTGTCACGCGCATCCTGGCCCCCCATGCGAACAGCAAGAGTTGGTACGATAGTCGTTACGACGCTCCGCGGGCCGAAAATGCCGATCAGGTGAATGTGGGGCTTGGAAAAATCGCGGCCGCGTTTGCGCTGGCTGGCGAAAAGGGCATCCCTACATCGAAAATTGTCCTCGCTGGCTTTTCCCAGGGCGGATGCATGGTGGCCGAATACCTCTTGAGCGGAGCGCAACGCCCGGCAGCCGCTGCGATCTTTACCGGCAGCGTACTCGACATTGCCCATCCTCGCCAGCCAACTGCGGGACTCGCCGGCATGCCGGTCGTGCTTTCGGGCGGCGATGCCGACCCTTGGTTGCCGGCGGCCGATCTCAGAGCCACTGGCACGCTGCTCGAGGCACTGGGGGCCGATGTTCGATTTCAAATATTTCCCGATGGCGACCACGTGGTCCGCAGCCAGGAAATGTCGCTTCTAGGCGAACTCGTTCAAGGAGTTGGACCTAGGACATAACCCTGCGAGTGCCCAACAGGCATGCGCAGCATCAAGGACCAGACAAGGAGGATTTAGAGTGTCTCAGCGTCCCAATACCAACAAGCCGGCCAAAGGCCTGGACGGCAATCACCACATCACCGGCATCACGGCCGACGTGCAGGCCAATGTGGATTTCTGGAGCCGCATTATGGGTCTGCGGTTCATCAAGAAGACCCTCAACTTTGAAACGACCTTCCGCTATCACACCTATTACAGCGACGCGGACGGCACCCGTGGCAGCGTTGTCACCTTCCTCGAATTCAACGATGCTCCCAAGGCCACTCCGGGCAAGGGCAACCACGCGGCGGCCATTCTGCGCGTGCGCAGCCACGAGGCTCTCGACTACTGGATGGATCGTCTCACAAACGAGCAGATCTATTCCGAACTGATGCGACTCGATCCCACCCAACCGCGCCGCCTGGTATTCCAGGATTTTGAGGGCCATACAGTTGAATTGATGGCAACCGACGCCAAGGACAAGCCGCTGGCCTTCCCGGCTCAGGACATCCCCGAGGCTTACAGGGTTACGGGCATCGAGGGCATCCGGTCCTACACCACACTCGACGAGCTTCAGCCCTATGCCGAACACATGGGCTTCGTGCGCAACGACGCCATGCAGCGCTATGAGCTCAACGGCGACACCAAGAGCGCGCGCTGGTACACGGCGCCCGCACCTGAAGGAGCGTTCCAGGAGATCGGCGTGGGCCTGTGGCACCATCTGGCTCTGGATGCCGACGAGGATCTTTCAGGCTGGCGCGACTATTCGCATTCCGGCCCGATCCCGACCACGCCGGTCTACGACCACCACGTGTTCGACAGTTGCTATACCCAGACGCCGGGCGGGATCATCGAATTGTGCAGCGCGGGCCCGGGCTTCCTGGTGGATCAGAGCGCCAGTGAACTCGGCGAGCGCTTGGCGCTTTCAAAACGTGTGGAACCGCTTCGCGCGCGACTCGAGCGTGAACTGACGCCGATAACCAATCCGCGCCGTCCGGACGGCAGCCTCAAGAGTGAGCCGGCCACGGCGGGCGAGAAATCCAAGGGCGGCAAGGAAAAAGTGGCGGGCTAGCGCGCCATGCCTCGCCGCTATAGCGGCGAGGCGACCGGCTTTTTGGAGACACATTCCGGGCATGGCCGGCATCGACCCGATCGGTTTGTGCAGGAACGCGATGGTTTAATGCAGTTATTAGATGGGAGGGCTCGCCGGAAGGGGCGGGTACAAGGGAGACAATCATGAACAAGCTCATTTTGCCGCGCGGCATCAATCGCCGCCGGTTCCTCAAGGGTGCAGCTGGAGCCGGTACCGCTATCGCCGCGACCAGCCTGTTCACACCCGCTATCCGGGCACAGGCGCCCACCATCCGGATCGGCTATGTAACGCCGCAGTCGGGTGGTCTGGCCGGTTTTGCCGAAGCCGATCAGATGATGATCGAAATGTTCCAGCAAGCGGTTGCTGGCGGCCTTGCGATTGGCGGCACCACCTACAATGTTGAAGTTGTTGTCCGCGACAGCCAGTCCAACCCAAACCGCGCCGGCGAAGTCGCTCAGGAATTGATCGTCTCCGAAGGCGTCGACCTGATGCTGACCGCCTCGACCCCTGACACGACCAATCCGGTTTCGACTGTCTGCGAGCTCGAACAGATGCCCTGCATCTCGACCATGGCGCCGTGGGATGCATGGTTTATGGGCCGTCAGGCAAACCCTGCAAGCCCCGAGGGGTTCTTTTACACCTATCACTTCTTCCCCGGTTCGGCCGATTGGTTCACGACCTATACCAACATGTGGGCCCAGCTCGACGGGCTCAACCAGAATGTCGGCGGCCTTTGGCCCAACGATCCGGACGGAAACGCCTTCTCCGATCCCAATACCGGCTTCCCGCCATTCCTCGCCAATCTGGGCTATGACGTTACCGATCCAGGGCGCTATGCCAATCTGTCGGACGATTTCTCGGCCCAGATCGCCCAGTTCCAGCAGAACGATTGCGATATCGTGACCGGGCTGATGATCCCGCCCGATTTCACGACCTACTGGACACAGTCTCTCCAGCAGGGCTATCGCCCGCCGGTCTGCACAATGGGCCGTTGCATTCTGTTCCCGTCCGCCGTCGAAGCCTTGGGCGATCAGGGGCATAACCTCTCGACCGAAGTGTGGTGGTCGCCGAGCCATCCCTATAGCTCGTCGATGAACGGCATGAGCGCAGCCGAACTGGCTCAGGCCTTCACCGAACAGACCGGCCGCCAGTGGACCCAGCCGATCGGCTTTACCCACGCTCTGTTCGAGGTCGCCCTGGACGTGCTCAGCCGCAGCGCCGACCCCAAGGATCTCGACGCCAATACGGACGCGATCGCTGCAACCAACCTCGAGACCATCGTCGGTCAGGTCGCCTTCGGTCGTGACAACGTGCCGGGCTTTGCCAGTGCCAATGTGTCCACCACCAAATTGGTTGGTGGTCAGTGGCGTCTCGCCGATGAGGGCTATGATCTGGTGATTGTCGACAATCAGACAGCGCCGGAAATCGAAGTGGCAGGCGAGATGGAAGCCATCGCCTAGCAAAAGCCGCCCGGTCTCGGGCCAGGCGCGCTTTTGGCCGCCGCACCAGCTCATGGAACAATGGGCCGGCGCGGCGGCATTTTTGTGTTTGGTGATCGTCTCAACCAGGGGCAGTCAGTCGAACCGCCGACATACCGTCTCCACCGTCTGCGTTTGCCGCAATCGAGTGCTCCGTGCTCTCCAATGCTGGTGTTTGAAAAATTGAGCATTCGCAAAGGCCTCGTGTCCTTGACATCACGGCGCGGACTCAACAGAATGCGATATGCGAAAAAAAATTCGCTGAACGAAATAGTTAAAGGGTGGAGGCGGGTGGCCGCTGCAACACGGGCACTTTGCATCTGGCACGAGGCGCTGTCGTCGTGAGAGGAGAGGAACCGAACGGGGTTGACCTTCCATCGGGCGGACCTTGCCACTTGTGCCTGTCCTGCTTCCATTCTTTGCGTTACCAGAAGGCAATAGGTCCAGCATGAAGATCGGTCCAAACTCGACACGGCAAACAAGCATTTCCACCGCAACACCGGATCAGATCGTCATTCGCGGCAAGGACCTGTGCACCGATTTGATCGGCAAGGTCTCGTTTACACAGCATACTTGGCTGCTGGTCACAGGCAGCATGCCCTCCGACGCGCAGACAAGGGCGCTTGATGCCGCGCTGGTGGCGATCGCCGAACACGGCCTGGTGCCTTCGGTTCAGGCTGCACGCATCACCTATGCAGCCGCACCCGAAGCGGTGCAGGGCGCCGTTGCGGCCGGGATTCTTGGCTGCGGGTCGGTAATTTTGGGAGCCGCCGAAGCGGCCGGCGCATTCTTGCAGCAATGCATCGATGCGGGCGGAGACCGTCGGTCGGCCATCGAAAAGGTCGTGTCGGACCTGCGTAGCCAAAAGAAGGCCATTCCGGGCTACGGCCACCCCTATCACAAGGCTCACGATCCGAGGACGGGACGGTTGATCGAAGTCGCGCGGGAACTGGGCGTTTTTGGTGAGCACCTTGAAACCGCGCTGCTCGCCGAAAAGGTGATTCCTGAAATCACTGGTCGTGCTTTGGTGCTCAATGTCTCGGGTGCCATCCCTTCGCTGCTGCTCGATGCCGGCTATCCGCTGCTTGGTATGAAGGGCGTTCCGATCCTGGCGCGAACGGCGAGCCTGATCGCTCACATCCTCGAAGAGCGCAGCAATCCCATTGGCTTTGCCCTGACCGAAGCCGGGTCCGAGGTCATTTCCTACTCCGGCGAGGTGCCCGAAGGCTTCGTTGCGCAAGGGGCCGGGGAGTGAACGCCATGGATATGCCGCTTAAAAACATCAAGGTCCTTGAACAGGGCACGTTTATCACCGGTCCTTGCGCAGGCATGATGCTGGCCGACCTTGGGGCCGATGTCATCAAGGTTGAATCGCCCGATAGTGGGGACCCTTACCGCACCTATCAGGAAGGCAATTACTCGCCTCACTTCCAGGCCTATAACCGCAACAAGCGTTCGATTGCCCTGAACCTCAAATCCGAGGCAGATAAGAAAATATTCGACGAACTGGTGGCCGAGGCCGACGTCTTTATCCAGAATTTCCGCCCCGGTGCCGCCGAAAGAATGGGCGCAGGTTATGAGCGGCTGTCCGAGATCAACCCCAAGCTGATCTATTGTTCGATTTCGGGCTTTGGCAAGGACGGCCCTTACCGGGATCGCCCGAGCTATGACTCCGTTGCCCAGGCGTTGAGTGGATTTCTTGGCATCGTCACCGATCGCGAGCACCCGCGCTTTCTCGGGCCGGCCCTCGCCGATTCGATCACTGGTATCTACGCGGCCTACGGTGCCCTTGGCGCATTGGTCAGCCGCGGGATGGATGGAAAGGGCCGTCTGGTCGAAGTCTCAATGCTTGAGGCCATGACCCATTTTGCGATCGAGCCTTTCACGGCATTGTTCGCACTGGGAACAGCACCTGTGGGAATGGACCGGCCCCGCCTGGCGCAGGCCCATATTCTCAAGACCCGCGACGACAAGCTGGTGGCCATCCACCTTTCGAGCCCCGAAAAGTTCTGGGACCAGCTCACCGATGCGTTTGATGCTCCCTATTTGCGGGAAGACCCACGCTTTGCCACACGCCTCGCACGCATCGACAATTACGAGGCGCTCGGGGAAGAGCTCACTGCCATCACCCGTCAGCGTGACCGTTCCGAATGGGCCGCGATCATGGAAAAATTCGACGTGCCCTTCGCCGCAGTCAACGAGGTCGAAGAGGTGGTGGACGATCCGCAAGTCAATCACCTTAATCTCATCGTTCCCATGGAAAAAACGGGTCAGGACGGGGCCGATCGTGCTGTGCGTCCGGCAGTGACCGTCGACGGCAGGCCGTTCCTCGATGTTCGTCCCGCCCCACGGCTCGACGCCGACGGCGAAACGATTCGCCAAAGCCTGGCGAACGGCAAGGGCTGGCCAGACCCGACCGCCAGTGCGGGCAGGAGATCCGAAGCGACAGAATAGCAGGAGGCGAGCATATCGGCTCGGACTTCCAAATCTATATCTATTGCGTTTTCGATCCGGACAGGTGGAGCCCGGTTTTCCCGAAAGCGCTTTGGCCGGCACGGAGCCGGTAGCGAACGGTTCCTCCCCGATTGCGGGGCGGCTGTACTAACCGCGCTGTTGGGAGACAGAGGCGGGTTCAAAGGAGGAGATGAAAATGATGACTATCAAGAGAGCCTTGATTGGCGGGGTGGCTTCTATCGGCATTCTGGCAGCAAGCGTGGTGCCCAGCCTTGCGCACCATTCGTTCGCCATGTTCGATGGCAGTCAGATCAAGGTGTTCACCGGTGTGGTGACGCGGATCAATCCCGACGCCAACCACCTGCAGATTTTTTTCGCCCCGCTCGATGACGAACGGCGTGCAGTGATCCGGAACGATGATGGCGAACCCCAGATCTGGGCCGTTGAGATGAACGGTGCGGCGCAGGCCGCCCAGGACGGCATTTCGGTCAACGGCTTTGCTCCGGGCACGATCTTTTCGATCGGTCTGCATCCGCTGCGCAACGGCCAGCCCGGCGGCGATCGTGGCGAATCCGCGCTCTACAAATGCCCCGCCAACACTCCGCCCGCCGCGGGCGACCATTGTTGGTCCCTGGCCGAAGCGACCGCGCACGGCGATGGGGAAATTCCCCATGAGGGCGAACTCGAAGAAGAATACGTCCCCGAATAAGCTGGAAGACATCTGATCCGCCGTCGCCGTTCTCGCGGCGGCGGATTTGCCTGATGCCGCAGCTTTCGTGCAGGACAACCAGTGCCCTGTTTCTAAGGTGGGGGCAGACGCATCAGGAAAGATTAGACATGAAAGCAGCCGCATCGCTCGTTATGGTCCTCATAGCCGGGATTGCCCAACCTGCCCAAGCCCATTTCCAGACACTCTATACGTCCGATCTGACTGTCTCGGGCACCATGGATTTGCCGCTCAAGGCCATCTTCTGGCATCCCTTTGTCGGCGGCCCGAATGTGGATATGCCGTTGCCGCTCGAGGCGTTCGCCATCAATCGCGGAGAGAGAATCGATCTTCTCGAAACGTTTGAGGAGATTGCGTTCGAAGGGCCGGAAAATTCAGCGCTTGCCTATGATCTGACCCTGCCCGTCACGCGCGCCGGAGATTACGTAACGGTCGTGGTCGGCGATCTCTATTTCGACGAGTCTTCGGATTTGTATGTTCAGCAGTTCACAAAGACGATCGTCAATGCCAGCGGTTTGCCCACGGACTGGAACCAGCCCGTGGGGCTTCCCACCGAGATCGTTCCAATGACCAAGCCATACAACGTAATGGCCGGTTCGACCTTCACCGGCAGATTGTTGAGCGACGGCAAGCCGTTGCACAATTATGAGATCGAGATTGTTTACCTCTCAACCGAGCCGGACATGAACACCAATGTTGCCGCGTCATCAACGACGCGGGCACCGCAAGGCGGCACGCTGGTTGCGACGACCGATGAGAACGGTGTTTTCACCATCGGTCTGCCGCGCGCCGGGTTCTGGGGTTTCGGAGCGCTTGGGGCGGGGCCGCAATACCGACATGAGGACGGCACCTACATGTCTCAGGACGCCATTTTATGGGTCCAGGCGACCGATCTTTAGATCGGGCGCACCTCTCGCGGTTGCGTAGCCGGGCAGAAAAAGAACGCCGGAGCAGTTGCGCCCCGGCGCCTGTCAACGCGTATATGTCAGTAAGTGCCCAGCGTGATGTCCCCGCTTGCCAACACAGTGCCTGCGTCATCAAGCGCGGTGACCTGGGCCGAATAGGTGTTACCGTTGCCGCCCGAGCACGGGGGCATATATCCTTCTGCAAGGAAGTCACCCGATGTAGCGTTGGGGGCGGCGACGAAGGCCGGCTCGGACAAAGCGTCTGTCTCGCCGGGCACGCTGGGGAGCGAAACCATCCCATCGGCCGGGGTTACGTTGAACCCTATGGTGCCGTGGCCACCATTGTTCATGGGCTGATAGGTTTCGTCCGAATAGGCAACGTGAATTTCGGTCGTGCCATCAGGTACGCCCGAGACGTTGAGAGCGGGCGTGGCTCCGGACCCGCCCTGAAGGCTGCAATGCTGACCGTCCGGAACGCTCTCGCCGGTCCACTCCGCATCTGCGAAAGAAACCTCAAGCGCGTCCTGGGCGAAAGTAGGCGCAGTGGCAAAAAGCACGGCAGCGGCCACTGCGGTGCCAAAGAGCTTTGATGTCGTGGTCATTTCTCGATCCTTCCAGATGGAATGGTTTAGCCAATGCAAGAGCACACCGCGGGCACTTGGGCGTCAGGCTCGAGCCGGCAGGCCAGCCCTTGCAGTGCTGATCGCCGATACAGTCAACAGGTCGTGGAAAGGCTTTGCCTGCACAAAGCCAGCACGTTCTTTGCATGATCGACGCTGGGCGGTCATAGGTTCAAAGAGTGTGACGCCTGTGAGCAGAGGCGCTGGCACCGATGAGGGAAGGCGACGCGCTCTTACAGGATTTTGCAGGTCACGAGCGGTTCATGCAGGCGCCAGCATCTTTGGTGGCCCTATGCTTGTGTCCAAAACCACGAGGAGAAGCAATGTCCACGCGTGATTTCAACGAGCATTCGATCACCGACGCGGTGGTGGAACGATTTGCCGACACCCCCGATCCACGCCTCAAACAGATCATGCAGGCGCTGGTTCGCCATGCCCACGCCTTCGTCCGAGAGGTGGATATGAGCCAGGACGAATGGATCAAAGCCATCGGCTTTCTCACCAGAACCGGCCATATCACCGATGACAAGCGCCAGGAATTCATCCTGCTTTCCGATACGCTCGGGATTTCCATGCTCGTCGATGCCATCAATCACCGCATGCCCGAAGGGGCGACCGAGACGACGGTTCTCGGGCCGTTTTACGTCCAGAATCCGCCGCTCAAGCCGGCCGATGCCGACATTTCAGGTGGCGAACATGGGGTGCCGCTCTATGTGACAGCGACCATTGCAGCGCCCGACGGTATGCCGCTGGCCGGGGCACACGTAGACGTGTGGCAATCCGATGAGGATGGGTTTTACGACGTGCAAAAGCCGGGCGACGATCCCAATCTGCGCGCCCGTTTCACTGCCGACCAGAACGGTAAGGTCAGCTTCTGGACCATCGTCCCCAAATTCTATCCAATCCCGGCCGATGGCCCGGTTGGCGACATGCTCAAGGCGACCGACCGCCATCCCTACCGTCCAGCGCATATCCATTTCATGATCGACCATGAAGGCTATGAGACGCTTGTGACCCATCTTTTCATCGAGGGTGATCCCTATCTCGACAGCGACGCGGTGTTCGGCGTCAAGCAGTCGCTGATCGTCTCGCTCGAAGACGGAGCGGGCGCGCCGCCCGCCGCAGCCAACAAGCCGTCCGGGACCATCTGGAAGCGGTTGGACCACAATTTCGGCCTCAAGCCGGCACTCTGAGAGGAGTATCAAACATGTTGGAAACCGACGTCCTGATCGTGGGGAGCGGACCGGCCGGATCGACAACGGCCGCGCTGCTGTCGAGCTATGGTATCGACAACATTCTGGTCACCAAGTACCGCTGGCTTGCCGACACTCCACGCGCGCACATCACCAACCAGCGGACCATGGAGGTGTTGCGCGATCTGGGGCTTGAAGAGCAGGCCATGCTGCAGGCGACGCCCAACAACCTGATGGGCAACACGGTTTTCTGCACTTCGCTGGCCGGGGAGGAACTGGGGCGGCTGAGGGGCTGGGGCACGGATCCGCTCAGCCACGCCCGTCACCGGATGGCCAGCCCTACCGAAATGGTAGACCTGCCCCAAACCTATCTCGAACCGATCCTGTTCGGCGCAGCATGCGCCCGGGGCACGCGCGCAAGGCTATCTACCGAATATATCGATCTCGTCGAGGACGAAAGTGGTGTAACAGCCACCGTGCGCGATCGCATGACCGATCAGACTTACCAAATTCGTGCCAAATACCTCGTCGGAGCGGATGGCGGCCGCTCAAAGGTTGCCGAGGATATCGGGCTGCCGATGCAGGGCAAGATGGGGGTCGACGGCTCGATCAACATCGTCTTCAAGGCCGATTTGTCTAAATACGTCGCCCACCGGCCCTCCGTACTCTACTGGGTGCTGCAGCCGGGATCGAATGTCGGCGGCATCGGCATGGGACTGGTGCGCATGGTGCGGCCCTGGAATGAATGGCTGATTGTCTGGGGCTACGATATCAATGCCGAACCACCCCAGATCACCGAGGATTTCGCACGCGGCGTTGCCCATTCCCTGATCGGGGATGACACAGTGCCCGTTGAGATCGTCTCGATGTCGCTCTGGACCGTCAACCACATGTATGCCGATCGGTATTCGAGCCGAAGGGTTTTCTGCATGGGCGATGCCGTGCACCGCCATCCACCCTCAAACGGGCTAGGATCAAACACGTCGATCCAGGATGCCTTCAACCTCGCCTGGAAGTTGGCTCTTGTGCTGCGCGGTCAGGCAGCGCCCTCGTTGCTCGAAACCTTTACCCAGGAGCGGGCGCCGATCGGCAAGCAGATCGTCGACCGCGCCAATCAGTCGATCGGAGAGTTTGGTCCGATATTTGAGTCCCTTGGTTTGCTCGAAACAAGCGAGCCCGTTGCCATGGTCGCCAATATGGACGCACGCAAGCGGGACACCGCAGAAGGGAGTCGGCGCCGCAAGGCGTTGCGCGAGGCCATTGCATTCAAACGCTATGAGTTCGATGCCCATGGTGTGGAAATGAACCAGCACTACCAGTCTCAGGCGGTGGTGGCGGGCGATGCAACACCATCAAATTTTTCTGAGGACCGCGAGCTGATCTATCAAGCCACGACAGTCCCAGGTGCCCGTTTGCCCCACGCATGGATCGAGCGGGACGGGAAATCGGTCTCTACCCTCGACGTGACCGGGCATGGCCAGTTCACGCTCATCACCGGCATTGGCGGCGATGCGTGGAAAGGTGCGGTTGATGCCGTGCGTGAGCGCTTCGGCGTCGACGTCCGCGTTGTCGGCATCGGCCCTGACCTAGACTGGGAAGACCATTTCGGCGATTGGGCGCGTGCAAGGCACATAGAAGATAATGGCGCGATTGTTGTGCGGCCGGACCATTTCGTCGCGTGGCGGTCTCAGGACCTTGCCCTTGAACCGGAGCCGGCCTTGCTAGCCGTATTCAGCGCTATGCTGGGGCGTTGATCGCGCCAAAAGCGGTTCTGGCCAAGTCCTTGTAATACTTAAGTATATAGGACTTGCGTCCCGCCGCGCGGGCTGTCTGGTTCGGCTTCTAACCCAAAGCCTGTTTTGTGCAGAACTCGGATCACTAACATGCAGGCCAGCCGCCCCTTGCTTGGCCATCATCGCCCCGGACGCCTGTGAGCGTGCATCCAGAGCCGTGCGTCGGATGGAGCCGCCGGTACTGGTCGATTTGAGGGAGGACCATATGACGATTTCAAAAATAGGCTTTGCGACAGGTGTGTCGGCGATCGTGCTGACATTGGCCGCTGGCCCCGCCATGGCCCAATGGGCCAGCGAAGCCGAGATGATCGAGGCTAACCCCGATCTCACATTCTATGATCCATATGAGGCCGACAGCCAAGCCCGCGGCTGGGCTTACGTCGATGCGCGCGAATACCAGCAGGTCGGCGCGTCCGGCGAGAACGTCGCTGCAAGCGACGGCAATTCTCCTGAAGGTGTTGAGGCGCTTGAGCGCGATCTTTACACCTCCGACGATTTCTATATCGACGCTGATCTGTGGGACGATCCGCGCTATTTCCGCTGTAACTCGCCCCTTGCCAATGAATCGATGTGGGGCGCCTATGGTGGCAATACGGCCAACGGAGACAACCCACCCCTGACCACCTCCTGGGGTTTTTGCGACCGCGGCTATCCGCGTGAAGGCATCATCAGCCCCTATCCCTTCGAGACCGCTCAGCAGCAGTACGAAGCGCTAATGGCAGAGGCCGAGGCCGACGGCGGCCCGACCGAGTACAGCTATGAAAATCCCCCGCCCAACTGGAGCGGTCGCTACCAGCGCATGGGAGGGTTCGGCCCCAACCAGGAATGGGGTTACGAGAACTGGTGGTGGGGCCGGATCACCCAGATCCCGACCATGCTCTCTGTTCTGACCGAAGAGTATCAGACCCGCGTGGTCCAGGAAGCCTATCATCAGGGCAACACAAACGCCGCCCAATGGCCGAGCCAGTATTGCTGGCCTGAAGGCATGATGCGCCGCTGGCACCAATTCTCCGTGCAGCAGCCGCATCAGCTCGTGGTGACCGAGAACCTGGTGCAGTGGCTTATGGGCACCGCCGACAACTTCCTGCTCCAGTACAATATCGGCCGCGAGTTCAACATGGAGGGCGCCGTGCCGCGCCTCGGCCAGGACGTGCCCCGCTGGTACGGTGAATCGGTAGGCTTCTGGGATGGCGATGCGCTGATTACCTGGACCTCCAACATCCAGGGCTGGGTGACCCACAACGCGTTCGAGCATTCCGATCAGCTCCAGATTATCGAGATCTTCACGCCGATGGAGACCGAAAACTTCTCCGGCCTGCATCACGAGGCGATCTTCTATGACCCTGCGGCCCTGACCGTGCCGGTGCGCCAGATTCAGTGGTATCAACAGCTCGACCAGCTCGACGAGGTTGATCCCTATATCTTCATCGAGTGCAACCAGACGATCTTCCCGATCGACGGGCGCGCGCAGCCGGTCTCGCCGGGTCAGACCATCGAATACACCATTCCCGATCGTTTCGGTCGCCCGTGGGCCACGATTCAGGAGGAGCATTTCGAGCAGGACATGCAGCGTCCTGAAGCAGAAGCCCTCTTCGGCTTTTAGGCGAAACCGGAAAATGGCACCGGGGCGGAAACGCAGCGCCCCGGTGTGTCGCGGGCACTTGCCGACCTGGAGATGAATGGTTTCCTGCCCTCCAGGCCACAAGAGGATAGCCCGAAAGGAGGAGATGAAAATGATGACTATCAAGAGAGCCTTGATTGGCGGGGTGGCTTCTATCGGCATCCTGGCAGCAAGCGTTGTGCCCAGCCTTGCGCACCATTCGTTCGCCATGTTCGACGGCAGTCAGATCAAGGTGTTCACCGGTGTGGTGACGCGGATCAATCCCGACGCCAACCACCTGCAGATCTTTTTCGCCCCGCTCGATGACGAACGGCGTGCAGTGATCCGGAACGACGATGGCGAACCCCAGATCTGGGCCGTTGAGATGAACGGTGCGGCGCAGGCCGCCCAGGACGGCATTTCGGTCAACGGCTTTGCTCCGGGCACGATCTTTTCGATCGGTCTGCATCCGCTGCGCAACGGCCAGCCCGGCGGCGATCGTGGCGAATCCGCGCTCTACAAATGCCCCGCCAACACTCCGCCCGCCGCAGGCGACCATTGTTGGGACGTAGAGGGGGCCACGTCCCACGGCGATGGGGAAATTCCCCAAGAGGGTGAGCTCGAGGAAGAATACGTTCCAGAATAAGCGCTGGCTGACAATTGCTCCGCTGCGGCCCTGCCGCGGCGGAGTGAGCGCCGCACGTGCCGGGCATCCCGGCACACCACAAGATGAAACGGCATGAAGAAATTGAGGATACACAGCCATGCATGAATTCGCCTCTTGGCTGGCAGGCACGGCGTTCAGCCAGACCATTGCCTCCAGCCTCTGGATGATCCCGGCCATCCAGTCGGTACACATCCTCACCTTTGCTGTGCTGATCGGCGCGTTGCTGGTCGTCGACCTGCGGATTCTCGGATTCGCATCGAAAGACCAGTCGCTTGTTACAGTAACGCGCCGTTACGCTCCGTGGGTGTGGGGATGTATTGCAGTTCTTGCAGCCACCGGCCTGCTTCTCATCGTCGGCGAGCCTGCCCGCGAGCTCCTGAGCTTTTCATTCTGGGTCAAGATGAGCCTTCTGGTTATCGGAATCATAATCGCCGCTGCCTTCCAGATTCACGTTCGCAACAATCAGGCGAGTTGGTCCGAGACCGAAACGGTGCAGCCAGTCACCAAAATCTTCGCGGTTTTCTCGTTTTTCATCTGGGTCGGGATCATCGCCATGGGCCGCCTGATAGCGTGGGACGCCGACATCTGGGGCAGTCTGTCGCCGCAGCCTTAAGGGACCGAGACAATGGATTTTTACAGTTTTTTTGCGGCCATCGAAAACTCGGCCATCGGTGTGTTCGTCCGCGAAACGCTCAATGTGCTGCCGATCGTCAATGTCTTTCATGTTTTGGGGATCGCGCTGGTGTTCGGGACGATCTTCATGGTGGACATGCGTCTGATCGGCCTGCAGTCGGTCACTCGCCCGGTCAGCCGGGTCGCCAACGATCTGCTCAAATGGACTTGGATTGGCTTTGCTCTTGCGGTTGTGACCGGACTTTTGATGTTCGCAGCAAATGCGACCACCTTCTACATCAACCTCCAGTTCCAACTCAAAATGGTCGCTCTGGCATTTGCTGGATTGAACATGGTGGTGTTCGAACTCATCACCGCGCGGAACATGGCCAATTGGGACACTGAGCGTCGGACGCCTCCGGCCGCGCGCTTCGCCGGGTTTGCCTCGATCTCGATCTGGGCTCTGGTCATTATCCTGGGACGCTGGATCGGCTACACCAAGGGCTTCAACTTCTCGGCGCCTCCACCGGCCGACCTTGATCTGGACAATCTTTTCGGCGCCATATCATTTGCGCAGACGGCGATTGGCTGAAGGGGAGGAAATGATGAGGCAAAAAGGCATTCAAGTTCGCGACCGTCTGTCCTATGGGCTGGCGATTGCTGCGGCGGGCTTGGTGGGCCTCGCCGCCTTTCCCGTATTTTCTCAGGACGTCCAGGAGGGTGGACCGGTCGAAACCGATTTCGCTCCCTACGCTCTGGGCCGGGCCAGCGAGGAGATAACCAGCAAACTGGAAAAACCCTGGCGCACCGATACGGTGACCATAACCGTCAACGGGCTGGTCGAAAATTACGGGCAAATGGAATATAAGGTTACTATGGAAGAGGGCGATATGCTGCTCTACTCCTGGACGGCCTCCGATGACATCTATTACGAAATGCACGGACATCCGCTCTATGAAGATGGGACCTATGGTGACGCCATGCTTTATCGCGACGAGATGGGCAATCAGTCTCACGGTTTCGTTCGTGCACCGCTTCAAGGCATTCACGGCTGGTATTTCGTTAACGATTCCTTCGATACGCCTATTGAAATCGAGCTGACGCTGGCTGGAACATATGAACTTGAGCCGGGCATTATCGGCCAGTCACGCTGACGGCTTGCTGCAGTAGCGGAATGGTTCGGCACTAACGTGCTCCAATTTGGCAGAGTGCCCATGAGATTTCCAATGTGCGCAAGCCGTTTTGTTCTTCCCATGGCACTTCTGTTTGGCGCTCCGGCCGTGGCGGTCGGCCATCCTTCCTATGCCATGTATCTGATGGACCAGGAGATGGTTCTAGTGGGAGAGGTCAAGGATTTTGACTACACCATTCCCCATTCATGGTTGCAGCTCGTCATTACCGGAGGCGACGACGCAGAGCAGGATTGGGCAATCGAGATGGAAGGGGTGCCGCAGCTTTTTCCCCGGGGTATCCGCCAGGATTATGTGATGCCGGGCGACCGGATCACCGTGCTGGTCCATCCGATGCGCGGCAACCGGCCCGCCGGGCTCTGGCAAGGGTCGGTCGACAGTCAGGGCAGGACCTTTGGCCGGGCCGAGGGACTGGAGCCGCCCGACCCGGAATAAGTGGATCCTAGGCAGCGTTTGCACGCTCTGCGGCGTGTTCGTGGTGGTTTCCCATCACAAGTTTTGGTCCACTCGCGGGCATCCGAGCCAGATCGAAATCGAACGAATTGTCTTTCTGGCTGAACGAGAGCAGCCGGGCCGAGTTGAGAATGAAGGCAAGCTCGGATCCCACATGGATCAGCACCGCCGCCACGGGGCCGACAAAGCCCAGCATGACCGCCATGATCCCCAGAATATCGATGGCGATCGTACCGGCAAAATTGAACAGTATGATACCCCGAGCTCGCCGTGCGAGCATGACGGTCTGTGCGAAACGCTCGAGATCATTGCCCAAAAGCACGATGTCGGACCGCTCGCGCGCCACTTCGGTGCCCGATCCCATCGCGACCCCCACATCGGCAGCCGCCAGCGCCAGCGTGTCGTTGATCCCGTCTCCGACCATTGCGACCTTGCTCTTGCCGCCCACAAGTTCGCGGATGTGATCGAGCTTATTTTCAGGCAGAAGTTCGGGCCGCACGTCGTCTATGCCGAGCTTGGCACCCATGGCCTTTGCGACCGGCGCACTGTCGCCGGTCAGGAGAATGGTGCGGATGCCCATCTTGTTGAAAGCGGCAATGGCGCGGCGCGCCTCCGGCCGCTCGCGGTCGGCAATGCCGATCGCACCGAGCAATTTTCCGTCCTGGGCTACATGAACCCAGGTCGTTGCCTCCTCGCGCGGTCCAAAATCGGCCAGTGATACGCCGTTTCGCTCCATCCAGCCCGCATTGCCGACCACGATAGCACCCTTGGGGCCAATAGCAGAAATGCCCATGCCGGGGGAATAACTGAATGAACTGGGTTCGACTATGGCCGTTCCGGCTGCGCGGGCACGCCCCACTATGGCCTTGCCCAGCGGGTGCTCGGATCGGATTTCCGCAGTTGCCGCCGCCGCCAGAATCTCGGCTTCGCTTGCGCCCGGCACTGTGGCAATCGAGGTCACATCAGGTTCCCCGAAGGTCAGTGTGCCGGTCTTGTCGAGCACGATCGTATCGACCTGGCTAAGGGTTTCCAGATGCGTGCCGCCCTTGATGATCGCGCCGAGCCGTGCCGAACGGCCGATGGCACCAAGGATGGCAAGCGGCGTGCCCGCAGCCACGCCACAGGCGCCGGCGACGATGATGACCGCAATGGTCGAGGATATATTGCCGCCCGAAATGAAGTATTCGATCGCCGCAAAGATCAGCGCGACATAGACGATATAAGCCGCAAGTTTGTCGGCGTAGCGCTGAACTGGCGCCCGCGAACGCTCGGCCTGCTCGATGGCGGCAATGATCCGGCCATAGCTTGTGTCGCGTCCGATACGCTCGGCGCGAATCTCAAGGGCTCCGGACTGATTGATCGATCCGGCATAAACGCGGGTGCCGGCGATTTTTTCGACCGGCATGGATTCACCGGTGATGCGGGTTTCATCGACAAAGGAGTTACCCCCGGTCACGGTGCCATCGATAGCGACAAGCGCGCCGGGCTCGACCAGCACAGTATCCCCAACCGCTAGGTCTGCCGTGGAGATGGTGTTGACCGAACCCGCGCGCCGCACCGAAACCTCGCGGGGCAGCAACTCGAGCAGGTTCTGGATGGCGCGCCGTCCGCGCTCGACCGTCATGCCCTCAAGCACTTCGGCGATCAACACGAAGAAGGTGATGACCAGAGCCACGAAGAAATAACCCGTGTAGGTCGCCGCGAGGATGGCGATGACCATGGAAAGTTCCATTGTCATCTGTCGCCGCCTGATGGATTCCCATGCCTCCACGAAAAGCGGCCAGCCGCCAAACAAAAGGCCCACCAGCGCATACCACGAGAAGGGAAGGAATATATTTGACCCGATCATCAGCAGTGGTGGATTGGCATCGGGCAGACGAAATTGAACCGCAGCCGCGCACAGCCCGGCAACAACAATCCGCGCAATCACCATAGGTGAAAACTCGTGGTCGTGATGGTGGCCATGATCGTGCCCGTGGGAGTGATCATGGTGGTGATGATGATCGTGGCCGTTTTGGTGGCTGTGAGGCGCCTCGGGCGCGTGGTCGGTCATGATGTATCATCCTCTCCAGAAAACCGGATGCATCCGCCTTTTCCCCTGCGGCGGCAGAACTTTGCGCGAAACGTGCAGAAGTGCAGCAAAGTTGTGCAGGCGCCGAGTCTGCATGCGGGTGTTGGATGCACCGTGACCATTACACTATCCACCCTCGCGCTGATTGCCTGCACGATCATCCCGGCAAAACTGCACGAACCGATCATGCGATCGGGGAGCCTTGATGTGTCACGCGGTGCCAAATGCCACGTAATGAGGAGAAGCCGGCATGCATGACAATCCCCTCGAGAGCCTCAGGCTTGGGAATGGAGATGACCTGACAATCGTTCTGGTGCACGGCCGTACCCAGTCGCCGCAGGATATGAAGGGTCACGCCGAACGCCTGGCGCTCGAGGATGTGACCTTCCTCTTCCCGCTGGCCACTGGGAACACGTGGTACCCTGGACCCTTCATGGCTCCGATCACGGACAACGAGCCAGCCCTGTCCGCAGCTATTGCCCACTACGAGTCTATTGTTTCCGATCTTATCGCCAAGGGGACACCAGCCGAACGGATCATCGTGGGAGGGTTCTCCCAGGGCGCTTGCCTCACGGCGGAATTTCTAGCCCGCCATCCCCGCCGCTACGCCGCCGCTATTCTGTGGACAGGCGGGCTGATCGGGCCGGCCGGAACGGTCTGGCCTCTGCGCCCGGCGCTCTCGGGAATGCCTGCCTGCATTAGCACAGCCGAAAACGATCCCTTTGTCCCTCCCGAGCGTGTGCGCGAGACTTACGATTGGTTGCGCCAGAGCGGCGCCAAGCCCGAACTCGAGATTTTCGAGGATCGTGAGCATGGTGTGCTGGACGTGGAAATTGCCACTGCACGTCGCATGATCGAGGCGGCGCGCTAGGCATACCCAATGAGCGTTTTGTGCAGGCCCGGACATGCGACTTTGGTCGATGACGACTGGATAATTCGGGTTCACGGAAACAAATTACATTCTAAAAACAAAAACATAACTGGCGTTACTCTGTCGAGCACCTCGGCGGCTGTGCCCCGGAAACGGAGATAGGAGGCGCCAGCGGGTGATGATAACGTGCAGGACGCCGCTCGTTCCGCTGTGGAACTTTGTGTGGCCCGGCACGAGGAGGTGCCGACGGCCATAATCAGTCAGGCGTGTAAACCCGGTCATCCGGGGAGGGGCAGAGTATCGCTTTGCCGGCGTTAGTGACCCGGCGGGCAAAAGGACTTTTGGGAGGAGTGGAGATGCGCGCAAGCGTACCCTTTGGCGTGGAAGAAACTCATGGGGTTCTGGGACAGAAGCCGAACAAAACGGCAGCATCCAGTGACAATTACAACTGGAATTCAATCTATGCGTCTTCGCAGAGTGAATTTCCATTCGAGGCGTTTTTTTCCGCTGTCGATGACCAGTTACTGGTTCTTCATCGCAGCGGCCCTGTTGCTGTCGACCGGTTGAACGGGGATCGTGCGCAGAGGAGAATCGTTCCGGCTGGCGGCATTCACCTGGTGCCCGGCGGCATGAGCTTCGGTTTCCGGCTTTTCGAAAAGCTCGACACGCTCCACGTCTATGTCCGCCGCGCCGTGATCGAGGAAGTCGCCGCCGAAATGGTTGTGGGCGATCCCACCAACATCGATATCGTTGGAGAATTCGTCGATTCAGACGTGCAGATGAACAATCTGCTTCAGGCGGTGATGTTTGCCCTCGAAGATGGCGACTATGCCACCTCACTTTATGTCGACTGCCTGGCGCGTGCGGTTGCCTCGCGCCTGGTGCGCAATTATTCCAGTGCGCGCCTGCGACAGGCCTCTTCTTTTTCATCGGGTTCGATCGGGGGGCCGATCGTCAACGAGGCCATCGCCTATATGCGTGAAAACCTGGATCGCTCCATCGGGCTCGACGACATAGCCGCCGTCATCAATCGCAGCCCGAGCCATTTCGCGCGCCAGTTCCGCAATGAGATGGGCACACCACCCTATCAGTACTTGGTCAATCTTCGTCTCGACAAGGCACAGTCGCTCTTGCGCGACACGCGGATGTCGGTCGCCGAAGTCGCCTTTGAATGTGGCTTTACCCACCAGGAACATCTCACACGCCTGTTCAGGCGGCGTTTCCAGACAACCCCCGCAGCCTATCGGAAATCGTGCCAGAATTAGGTCTTGGCCGAAGGCTCGAAGAGATCGGATCGCAAAGATTGTTTTGTGCAGGTTCCCCCGCGAGAACGTGCAGGAGAGAGGTGGCGCTAGCAACTAGCTTCCAGACTCGGAAGGCGCAGCACTTCGCGTCCGGAGGAGTTTATGTATCCGTTTGTCTATCAAGCACTTTCCCAACGCGTGGTCTTTGGTTCGGGAACCACCGGCCAGGTGGTTGACGAGCTTGGGCGAATGGAACTCACAAGAGCGCTTGTTCTGACCACGCCGCAGCAAGAAGAAATAGGCCGGCAAATGGTTACGACGCTTGGCGCGCGGGCTGCGGGTCTTTTCGCCGGGGCTGCTATGCACACTCCCATCGAGGTCACCGATGAGGCGCTCAAGCAGATTGAAGCGGTGGGCGCAGACTGTGTCGTATCTATCGGCGGAGGCTCGACGACCGGCCTCGGCAAGGCCATCGCGCTGCGCACCGATTTGCCGCAGATTGTCATTCCTACCAGCTATGCCGGCTCGGAAGCGACACCGATCCTGGGTGAAACCAAAAATGGCGCCAAGACCACACAGCGCTCTATGAAGGTGCTTCCCGAAGTCATCGTCTACGATGTCGACCTCACAATGAGCCTGCCGGCCAAGATGACCGTGACATCCGGGCTTAACGCCATCGCGCATTCGGTCGAGGGGCTTTATACCCAGGACCGCAATCCGATCATCTCCACCATCGCCCAACAGGGCATTGCCGCCCTGGCGCGCGCGCTGCCGGTTATCCATCAGCGGCCCGACGATGCCGAAGCGCGTTCGGATGCTCTTTATGGTGCATGGGCCTGCGGCACCGTGCTGGGGGCGGTCGGTATGGCGCTGCATCACAAGATCTGTCACGTCCTGGGCGGCAGTTTCGAGTTACCGCATGCCGAAACCCACACAGTCATACTGCCACACGCCACAGCCTACAACGAGCGCGCCGTGGCGCGGGAGTTGGGGCCTGTTGCCGATATTTTTCAGTCCGAAAGCGCGGCATCTGGCCTTTGGTCTTTCGCGCGTCGTCTCGATGCGCCCATGACGCTTGCCGAGTTGGGCATGAAACAACCCGATCTAGACCGTGCGGTGGAGGTCATGATGAGCAATCCTTACTGGAACCCGCAGCCGCTTGCCGAGGAGGAGTTGCGCGGTCTTCTTGACGACGCCTTCTTCGGGCGGGCGCCGGGAACCAGCCTTTAGTGGAGAGAGAATTGATGTTGCAGCAGACAGGTATGGTCGAATGCTTCTCGAACTGAAATCGGTTTCCAAGCGGTTTGGAGCTGTCGTTGCGGCGGAGGGAATCGATCTTGCCGTAGCGCAGGGCGAGGCTCTTGGGATCATCGGGGCCAATGGCGCCGGCAAGAGCTCGCTGTTCAACCTCATCACCGGAGTGTTGAGTCCCGACGCGGGAACCGTTTCTTTTCAGGGCCAGGAGATCACCCGTTCGAGCGTGCGCGATCGGTGTCGCAGCGGTATCGGTCGCTCGTTCCAGATCCCCCAGCCTTTCGAAACGCTCACTGTTTTTGAAAATCTGATGGTTGCGGCCGAATTCGGCTCCGGTGATTCAGAAATGGGACTGGAGGAGACTTTTGCCATCCTCGAAATGACGGAACTGGCGGACAAGGCCAATATCGTTTCGGGCAAGCTCACTCTTCTCGATCGCAAGCGACTTGAACTGGCGCGCGCCCTGGCGACCAATCCTGACCTGCTGCTGCTCGACGAGATCGCCGGCGGCCTGACCGAGGGAGAGTGCCTGAGGCTGGTTGAACTGATCGGCTCGCTGCACAAGCGCGGCATCACGATCATCTGGATCGAGCATATCGTCCACGCTTTGCTTTCGGTCGTCTCACGGCTGATCGTGCTCGAGCGTGGCGTGCTGATCGCGCAGGGCGAACCCAAGGCAGTCATGGCCGATCCAGCGGTGCGGCGGTCCTATCTGGGCATTGAGGAGGCGGCATCGTGAGTGCGTTGCTCGAAACTGAAAATCTCGAAGTGTTTTACGGTGACTTCCAGGCGCTTTTCGGCGTCGATGTGGTGGTCAATGCCGGCGAAACGGTAGCCATCATCGGTTCGAACGGGGCGGGCAAATCTTCGTTTCTGAACGCATTGTGCGGGCTCAACGCCTCAAAGCCCGAACAGATTCGTCTTGAAGGCGTATCGGTGGGCGGTACACCCGCCTTCGACATGGTGCGCAAAGGTGTGGCGCTTGTGCCCGAGGGGCGACGTCTTTTCCCTTCACTCTCGGTCGAGGAAAACCTCTTGGTCGGCGCGCACGGAATGAGCGAGGACCGCGGATGGACGCTCCGGGCCATTTATGACCTGTTCCCGATCCTAAAGGAGAGGCGTAATCAGCCCTCGACAACCCTCTCGGGTGGCCAACAGCAAATGGTTGCCATCGGTCGCGCACTGATGAGCAACCCCAAGGTGCTGCTGTGCGACGAAATCAGCCTCGGGCTGGCCCCAACCATCGTCAAGGACGTCTATATGGCGCTCGCAGAGATCAAGCGGCGGGGAACAACGGTATTGATAGTCGAGCAGGACCTCTCCGCGGCGCTCGACGCTGCGGACCGGGTGTACTGCTTCATGGAAGGGCGGGTCAGTCTTGAAGGCAGACCAAACGAGCTGACACGTGAGCAGATACAAGACGCATATTTCGGGGTTTAGGCGGCTATGACGTTCATCAACACGATCATTCAAGGTGTGCTGCTGGGTGGGCTTTATGCTCTTTACGCCGCCGGGCTGTCGCTGATCTTCGGCGTCATGCGGCTGGTCAACCTCGCGCATGGCGACTTCATCGTTCTTGCCGCCTATGTCATCCTGGCGCTGTCATCGGCGTTTTTTATCCCGCCCTTTTGGGCGATGCTGATTGCGCTGCCCTTTCTTTTTGCATTGGGCTGGGCGCTGCAGCGGGTAATTCTCAATCGAACGGTAGAAGAAAACCTGCTGGTTCCCCTGCTGGTCACGTTCGGGTTGCAGATCATTATCCAGAACGGGTTGTTGGAAGGGTTCACCGCCAACAGCCGCAGGCTCAGTCTTGGCGGCATCGAGTCGGCCTCCCTTTCAATCGGCGGTATCAGCGTCGGAGTCATGCCGCTGTTTACATTCGCGGCTGCAGTAGCGGTTATCGGTGGGCTTTCAGCGCTTTTCTATATGACCGCACTGGGGCGTAAGCTGCGTGCCACCTCTGACAATCGCACTTATGTGCAGATCGTGGGCATCAATCCCCACAAGGTCTTTGCTATTGCCATGGGGATTGCCTTCATCGTGATTGCCATTGCCGCATTCTTCATGGGTGCACGCTCCAATTTCGATCCGTCCCAGGGACCGGCACGACTGCTGTTCGCCTTCGAAGCCGTGGTTATCGGCGGACTGGGCAGTCTTTGGGGGACGCTGGCCGGAGGCGTCATTCTCGGCGTGTCCCAAGCTATTGGCGCTGCGATCCACCCCCAGTACCAGATACTGGCTGGTCACATCGTTTTTCTGCTGATTATCCTGTTCAGGCCGCGTGGCCTGTTCCCCAAACAATAGGTGCGCAGGCACACCATGAGTTCACAACAAAATACCACCACCAGCACCAAAGACGTTCACGCCAAGGATGCATTGAGCGCCGCCAAGGGTCGCTATCGCGTCGCTGTAGATACGAAAGCATCTCGGATTGGCATGGTCATCATGGGTCTTGTGGTCCTGATCCTGTTCGCCGCTCCCGGGTTTGTCGAGCGCGCGCTACTTCAGGATCTCATTCTGATCCTGATGCTGATCGGCCTTGCCCAGTGCTGGAACCTGCTCGCCGGCTATGCGGGGCTGATCTCGGTTGGTCAGCAGGCTTTCGTCGGCGTGGGGGCCTATGGCATGTTTTACGTCGTCATCATGATGGGGGCGGATCCGCTTTTGTCGGTGCTGATCTCGGCGGTGTTTGTGGCCCTGCTGTCCATTCCGGTGGGTCTTGTGGTTTTCCGCCTGCAGGGCGCCTATTTCGCCGTTGTCACCTGGGTGGTTGCCGAGGTGTTCAGGCTGATTGCCGCAATCTGGCCCGCACTCGGCGGCGGTACCGGCACGGCGCTGCCGCGCTCTGCCACCTCCGAGATGATCGGGCTCGACTTCGCCGCCGAACTTTTCGGTGTGCGGTCGGCCGCCGCGCGCGAGATCGTCATTTATTGGGGTGCCCTGGCCGTGGTGGCGATGATCGTCATCGTCGCCTATTTCATGCTGCGCTCGCGGTTGGGACTGGCGCTCTCGGCTATCAAGGATGGCGAGATCGCCGCCGAAAGCGTCGGGATCGATATCAACGGCACCAAGTTCCTTGTCTATGTCTTCGCTGCCTTCGGTGCCGGCTTGATCGGTGCGCTCTATTTCCTCCAGCAGGCGCGCGTCTCCCCCGATGCCGCCTTCTCTGTGATCGACTGGACGGCCTACGTCATCTTCATCGTGGTTATCGGAGGATTGGGTACCATTGAGGGGCCGATCATCGGGGCCATTGTGTTCGTGCTTCTGCGTTCATGGTTCTCGTCTTTCGGACCCTGGTATCTGATGTTCCTGGGGCTGCTTGCCATTGTCATGATGCTGTTTGCGCCCAAAGGGTTGTGGGGAATGTTCTCTTCGGCAACCAACATCCGCCTTTTCCCGACGCGTAAGCGCCTGGAGCGTGACGACAGGGAGTAGGGCGTCACAGCCACGGCACTTCGACAGGCGCTCAACGACCATCGCCGAGGTGAAAAGCCTTGTATTTTCAGTTGCTTGCGCATCGGCGGGGTATTGGGTTGTTTCGTGCAGAACTTCGTAGCGGATTATGCAGGTCCGCTCCTGGTCCACTGGTTAAGTTTTCTCATGGATGTGGGAAAGCCAAGCCCTTGCCCTATCCGGTTGAGAGCTGTCGCCAAAGCACTGGCGGGCGGCTTGGGAAGAGACAATCGCAAAGAGGTCCGGCGATAGTCCGGTACAGAAAAGGTATAACATGCGCGACGAACATAAGCTCGTTAAGGGTATCCACCACGTTACATCGTGCGTGGGCGGAGCCCAGGAGGACATCGATTTCCTGACGCAGGTCGTAGGCCAGCGTATGATAAAGCAGACCGTTCTGTTTGACGGCCAGGTCCCGATCTATCACCTCTACTACGCCAACGCCGATGCCGAAATCGGCACCGTGATGACGACATTTCCCTATCGTCAGGATGGCCGGAAGGGACGCAAGGGGACCGGTCAGGTTGCCGTGACGGCTTATAGCGTTGCCGAGGACAGCCTTGACTTCTGGGCGCAGCACCTCGAGCGCCACGGTGTCAAGAATTCGGGCGTCAAACGCCTGTTCGGCAGGGATCGGATCTATTTCGAAGATCCCGTCGGCCTGGGTTACGAAGTGGTCGGCGACAACCGTGACAGTCGGAAAGGCTGGACCACCAACGAAATTTCCGAGGCCAATTCGGTCAAGGGTTTCAACAATGTCGTGATGACGGTTCGCGAAATCCCATCCATGGAAGCCTATTTGGTCGATGCGTTGGGCTTTGAAAAAACCGGCCAGGAAGACAACTACCACCAGTACGAAATCAACGGCGGTGGCCCCTGCAAGACAGTGATCCTGCGTGAAGATGCCGACACACCGCAGGGTTCCTGGACGTTCGGTGAAGGCACAGTGCATCACGTCGCCTTCCAGGTCGAAAATGACGACACCCAGAAGATGCTCAAGGACTGGCTCGAGGGTCTGGGCTACACCGACGCCTCCGAGCAAAAGGACCGGAACTACTTTCATTCGGTCTATTGCCGTTCGCCGGGGGGAATCCTGACCGAATTCGCAACCTGCGATATCGGCTTTACGACCGACGAACCTCTCGAAGAGCTGGGCAAGAACCTGATGCTGCCGCCCTGGTTCGAAGATCGCCGCGCCGAAATCGTCGCGCCGCTTGAGCCGATCAAGGTTCCTCGATAAAAGCCATCTGAATCACGGTCAGGGGCTGGCGAGCGATCGCCGGCCCCTTTCGCTTCTGCCGACTGCAGTCGTCCGGTCGGCGACATTTAGCTACTGTCGTGAGAGATCCTCGGCTGGGCGAACTGGAATGACAGTCGTCAGCCTTGACGTACCAAGCCGCGGCCTTTTTCCAGCGTATTAATCCCGAGGGCGGTTTCGAGCATGCGCGGATTGTTGGCGAGGTCGGCAATCGTATATTCGGCAAGCACATTAAAGAACGCGTCGAGGGCTCTGTCGAGTGCCTTGGTATAGGCGCAGCGATCGCGGAAGGGACAGGTTTCGCGCTCGTGGCCGAAACACTCGGAAAGCTCGAACCCGTCCTCGGTAAAGCGCATGACATCGAGTAGATTGATATCCTCAGGCCGTCTGGCCAGCCTTATGCCGCCGCGCCGGCCGCGGACGGTTTCGAGGACTCCGTTCTTGGTGATCGGAAAAATGATCTTGAACAGGAACATGTCCGAGATGCCGAACACTTTTGCGATATCGGCGACACGGCTGAGCTCGGGGGCGTGCACTGCACAGTAGACCAGCGTCCGAACTGCATAATTGGTTTGTTTGGAGAGCCGCACCGAAAAATTCCGCCAGCCGCGCGCTAAAGGTTCGGAAACATGGCTGCCACGCCGGCCTGCACCATTACGGTCAGGCCAACGCCGGCAACCATGCCGCCGACGACGCGGGCGTTGGCATAGAGCTCATCGCCCCGCCACAGCATGAAGGCGGCAAACATCGCACCGGTCGCAACCACGGCCTGGATTATGGCAAAGCCGAGCAGGTAGCCGCTGATGGAAACCGTGACGCTGCCCACGATCGCCTGGGCGTAGAGGCCGCCGTGCAGAATGCCGGCCAGAACGAACGCGCCGGTATCGACAAAGCGCATGCATGGCTTGCCAAACGCCAGGGCCAGACCCAGCGCTAGCAGCGCGGCGTGAACCAGCCAGGCATTGAAGGGGATCGCGTTCCCGCTCAGCATCAGCAGGCAACCCAGTATGGTACCCCCCACGAACCACGCCGGCTGGAACTTCGATGCCTGGGTTACGGCAGCAAACACACCCACCGCAACGATAAAGGCAAAGTGGTCGAAATTGATGATCGGGTGGGCCAGCCCGGAGAAAAAGCCTTCGCCGAAATTGATCGGTTGCCGTCCGCCAAGAGCGTGGTGCGCGAGAGCGGGTGTGGCGACAGAAAAGATTGCAATGGCGCTCGCCAACAATGGCCGAATAATGCTCAACATTGGCTCAAAGTTCTCTGTGATTGTGGCTTGGCGTATATTTCTCGACTTCGAAGTTTTTCACCGAACCTGGAGCCGCACAATCGGCAAAAACAGAAGAATGTGCCGTTCTGTGCAAGCTTCGTGCAGGACAGGGCCATGTTCGACGGCGTGACTTCACGCCGTCGCTCTCTCTAATGCCGCGCCCCCGAGGCCACAGTCCGCTCCACCGCGACGCGACCCGCCTGCATGAACACCTCGCGCGTCCGAACGGCCTGCCGGAAACCGGGGTCGTGGGAAACGATTATCATCGATTGGGGCAACGAAAGAAGAATTCGGGTCAGCCGCTCGGTGGTGTGCTCGTCAAGGGCATTGGTCGGTTCGTCAAGGATCAGCACCTCAGGGTCCATGGCGAGTACTGTCGCCAACGAGACAAGCCGGCGCTCCCCACCCGACAGCTTGTAAGTAATGCGGTTTTCAAAGCCCGAAAGCCCCAACTGCTCGAGGACCCGGACGACTATGGCTTGGGCTTCTTCTTGCGACTTACCGATATTGAGCGGACCGAACGCAACGTCTTCGTGCACGGTGGGTGAAAAGAGCTGGTCGTCGGGATCCTGGAACACGTAGCCGGCCCGGCAGCGCACCATGCGGAAGTCTGCCTCGCTCGACGGGATGGTCCCGAACGCCTTAATCGTGCCTTGGGTGGGGCGACGCAAGCCGACAAGCAATTGCAACAGCGTCGACTTGCCCGACCCATTTGGCCCGTTCAGGCAAAGCCGTTCACCCGCGGCAAGCTGCAGGTCCACCCCGCACAGCACTGGCGCATGGCTGCCGGGATAGGAGAAATGAACGTCTTGGAGTTCAAAATGATAGGACATGTGACACCTCCAGCCCGATCAAGGCGCAACACAGGGCGACAACGCCGAACGCAAAGCCCAGATCTCGACGTGGAGAAAATTGCTCCGTGTGAATGAGCGGGAAAGTCCCATTGAACCCCCGGCATCGCATCGCCGCCATGATGCGTTCGGAACGCTCGAGCGCGCGGATCAGCAACATGCCAATGAGGTAGCCGAAGGTCTTCAACGTGTGAACGTTTGTCCCTGCCACGAAACAGCGCGTTCGCATGGCAATACGCAGCCGCCCGTGTTCGGCATGCAGGACTTCGATATAGCGGATGGTGAACAGCAACAGGTGAACGAAGGCATGCGGCACCTTGAGCCGGGCCAGCGCATGTCCAAGTTCGACCGGACCGATCGTGCCCACCAGCGTCAGCATGGCCAGGACGACCGCATTGGCCTTTAGCGTTATGCGCAGGGCCTCCCAAAGGCCCTCCCAGCTTGCGGTCAATCCCATCACATTCAGCAGGGGCGTGCCGGGAATGGTAAAGGGCATGCTGATGATGACGAAGACCATGAAGGTATCGACGGTTGCCACCTGCCGCACGGTTCGGGCCAGCGGCAGGCGGGCCTGGATAAGGGTTGCGAGTGCGACTGCCAGCGCTACGCCCAGTGCGCCAAAGCTGTCGAGGCTGATCACGACGATGGCGAAGCCGCCGACCGCCACGATGCGGAACCGGGGATCGACGCTCAGCAGCTCTCCTGGCTCGGCCGGTGCTGCCCCGCCTGCTTCGAGTACCATGCTCATCGATCGGTATCCCGGCCGCGATGGCGCGGCGCCGCACCGGCAATTCTGTAGCCCAGCCCGAACAAGCCGAACCCGATCACTCCAGCCAGGATGCCAATCGCGGCCACTACGTTGAGAAAATCGTTGCGCGCCTGATAGTCTTCAATCTGGGCCTGCAATCCTGAAATTTCTCGCGCCACCAAGCCGTCGAGAGCAGCGGCCATATCGCTGTCGGGCCCGGTGGCCGCGGAAACGGTCGTCTCGACATTTGTCGTCATGGTGCCGGCGGCATCGGGCACCTCGACACTGGCCTCGGCAACATGGCCGGCACCCGCGTCGAGCCGGAAGGACAGGGTCCCCGACCCATCGGGCGTATAAGAGAAGCTGCCGCTTTGATCCGTTATGACTTCGCTCAAGACCCTGCCGTCGAGGTCCAGAACCTCGATCGTAGCCTCACCCACAAGAACCCCGTCGGAAAAAAATGCTTCACCGGCAATTTCTCCGCCGAAAGGGTAAGCTTCGAGGATAAGGTTATGCGCCATGGCCTCCCAGCTGAAAGTTAGCGCGACAAGCAGGACAGAAAGGCGCAGGAAAACTCTAGCCATGGCGCGCCCTTCCATTCAGGCTCGAAATGGCGGTGAACAGCTCGGGTTTGACTTTGCGTACGAGATAGACCGCTGCGGCGGTCACGGCTCCTTCTATGATCATCACTGGAATATGGACGAGCACGGTAATTTGCGCAGCGGGAATGAACTGCTCGCCGGAAAGCGCCAGCGATAGCGCCACAAGAACCGTGGTCACGACAATGGCACCGGCCCCTGCGGCGGCACCCCACATGGCGGCTATCGACGGTGAACTGGCCATGACCCCTCGGCGGCACACATAGTGCATCAGTACCGCTGCCGCCGCGATGTTGAACGTATTGATCCCAAGAACGGTTATGCCGCCAAATCCGAAAAACACTGCCTGCAATAGGAGTGCCACGGCCAGTGCTGGAAAGGCCGCCCAGCCGAGCACGAGGCCGGCCAGCCCGTTCATTATAAGGTGCACGCTCGACGCCCCGACTGGGAAATGAATCAGAGAGGCAACAAAGAACGTCGCACTGAGAACGCCGGTCGCCGGGATGGTTTCCATGTCGAGCTTGCGCAGGCCGATGGTCAACCCGGCAAGACTGAGAACGCCCCCTGCAATCAGAACCGGACCTGAAAGTGCGCCATCGGCAATATGCATCTGTGAGGTCCTCCCTTACGCGTTCAGCTTGCGCCGCCTTGCCATGACAACAAATCCCAGGCCTGCGAGGCCAACGATATAACCGATCCCGCCCAGGACGACGGGATAGCTCGAATGGGCGGAATAGAGTGCCAGATCCTGACGCATGGGCCGCAGTTGTTCACGAATGACGGCCGCAATCTCTGCTTCCACACCGGCGCTAAGCCGGACCGGAGCTACAACGGTTTGCCCGCTCGTCGGGGGGTGCTGGACGTCGAGGGTTTTAGCGGCAACCGCTGCTTCAGCGACATGACCGGCTCCTGCGTCGAGCCGGAACGTCAGGTCGAGGCTCTCGGTAGGCGTGTAGCTGAAACTGCCGTGAGGGTCAGTCAGTACCTCACCGATCCGTTCTCCGTCGGGGCCGATAATCTCCACAACGCTTTCTCCGACCATGACGCCATCGGAAAAAAAAGCCTCGCCAGCTATGGTTTCGCCAAAGGGGTAGGCTTCGAGGATCAGGTTGTGGGCAAGAGCAGGTCCGGTCATCACCACGAGGGTAAAAAGGGTCGGCCACAGCCTACGCACAAGATGTTTCATCATGATCATCATCGTTATCAGTTCCGTCCTGGCGGACTTTGTGCCGGGTGTTGCCGCAATCATTCAAGATCATGCGCGGTGACCCAGATCACCGCATCCTGGGAGAGTTCCCTGCCTTCAAATTCAACGTCGGGCCCGACGCCAAGTGCGGCAAACCCCCACCATCCGGCCGTGGGGATGCCGAATGTGAAATAGCCATTGGCATCACTCATCAGCGTGATCGTGCCGCCCGCTGCTTCGCTGACCGTGGGTGCGCCCGATGTGTGGGTGGTGACATCGGGTTCTGCCGCGATATACTCGACCTCTATTTCCGCTCCCGCGACCGGCTCACCCTCCGACAAGACACGACCGGTAAACGTCGAGCCGACAAGCGCATTGTAAGGCCGGCTGAGGGGCAGGATCTCGGCCTTGAGGCCAAGAGGTTCCGACCAGTCGGTGGGCAATTGCCCGCGGTTGAAATAGGCTTTGGTGATCTGCTGAATGAAGATGTCTTCGGTCTCTTCATAATAGGGCTGTGGCACGGCGGTGATGATATAGTCTCCGGATGTGCGGAAAGTCATCGGCACCGAATAGGCCTGGCCCGTATTGGCCGCGCTTGTGAATGCGATCTCGGCCAGACGATGGCTCAGGTCGGTGCGTTCTCCCCTGTGAGTGACAAAAAATTCCTCGGGCGCCCCGCCCATGTCCATCACATGGGCACCCCCCAGAGGGTGCCAGAACAAGACATCCACATGGGTTTCGGTCGGACCATCCATGACCGCGAGCGGCGCAAATATGGAAAGGAAATGCGCATTGACCGGTGTGGCCGAAAAAGCGGCTACTCCTGTAACAAGCATTGCGGCAAGCCCTGCTGGCATGATTGTCTTTTGCCCCATTAGATTTTCCCCGAACGTTTACCTTGGTTTCCGGGCACCGATCTCGCAGCGCCTAATTGAGCGAAAACTTGAACTGAGCGTATGAGTTTATCGTGAGGGGTCAAGAGAAAAACAATAGTTATTTCAATAATATAGGGGGGAGGGGTATGTGGATCAGGCCCGCGTTTCCCACGCAGAAAACCCGGACCGAGTTTCGGGTCGGCCCGGTGCTTCGTTCAGGAACCGGGGAGCCGAATTGCTCCCGGTAAGGTCAACGCATGTAAGCGCGCATCACGGCAATAAGGGCCTCCGTATCCTCCTTGGAGTTGACGCCATCGGTCATATGCATTCGGACATGGTCTTCCATGAGCTCGGCGATCAGCCCGCCGAGCGCACCCCTTGCGGAGGCTGCGAGTTGCATCACGCTGGCGCATTCGCGCTCTTCCTCCAACGCGCGTTCCACAGCCTCGATCTGCCCGGCAATTCTGCGGACACGGTTGAGCAACCGCTTCTTGTCGTGCCGCGTGTGTGACATGCCGCTTCCTGATGATCGCGCTCGGCTCCGATTGAAAGCTTATTTTTTGTTGGTTGGGCATGGCCTGCACGATCACAGCGGATTGGTGGCTCGGCGCGATTGGATCGTGCAGAACTTTGTTACGCTATTGCGGGTGCAACGGTTATGTCGGTTCGCTAGCCATCGCTCCCGATATCGACAGCGCAACGGAAGCCGATCATGGGGGAGCGGGCGAGGCCGGCGCCGACGGCGAGAAGTTTTACCGAGCGCTCCGGCGGCAACGGGCCGGATTCCACGTACCAGTCCGAAACCTGGGATAGGCGCGCACAGCCGCCCTTGAGAATGGCAAAGCGCGTGCGCCCGTCGCGGTGCTCGCTTTCGGTCAGGTTCCAGACCAGCGGTTCGGCACGGTTGAGCAGGCCCTGTTGCGCCGCTATCTGCCATTCGTCCTCGGTGGGCAGGCGCAATCGTTTCCATTCCGCATAGGCGCGGGCGTCGTCGAGCTCGATATGGGTGACGGGCTCGCTTTCTGTGCCGGGGCGCGGCGCTCCGTTGTGCCAGTGCGCCAGAAAGCGCTCGGGACGGGCGGGCTGGTAGGCGGTATGGGACAGAAATTGAAAAAATTGGCCGTTGGTGACCTCATCGCGCGCAATGGCAATGCGGTGCGCATAGAGCGGGCGAGTCATTGTCGCGATCTGGTGCAGGCGGGGCGGTAGAGGTTTCCATTCCTCGACGTAAGGCGCTTCGCCATAAAGCGCTGTTTCGCGCAGTCGGTACGTAACCGTCAAATCGCCCTCGGGGATGTCGAGCTCTGTCATGCCGGCCGGTCCGTTCTGGTGCATAACGAAGGGCGCTGGAACACGCTCGGCGACACGGGCAGGAAAATCGTGTGCTGCCGAGGCGATATCGGGGCCGGCGGCAGCGGGAGGCGCGGCGCGGTTGGCGATGCAGGCGATGGCGCCGGCAGGCATGGTGCCACAAAGAGCGATACGGCCGTCCGCCTGCCGCGCGGCTGCAAGTGTCTCGCCGGAGACCAGATCGATCCAGATCCCCTGTTCTTTCTGCTCCGGTTCGATCGACAAGAGGGGGCCAGAGTAATCTTCGCCGCGATTGACGAGGGTCCAGAGACGGCCGGTTTTGGTTTCCCATCGGGAAGCATAAATTTTTGCGTCTTGGCTGGGATGGTCCGCAAGCGGCGTCCAGTTCTCCGAGATGAAGTGATCGGCGTTTTCGAGATAGAGCCGCCGCATATGGGCAAGAATGGCGCGGTCCCGGTCATTCCACCCGACCCACACGCCAAAGACCACCGGCCACACCAGAACGCCGGTACCGTTGAGCCAGGCGGAATGGAGTTCGTCGAGATGCGAGCGGTTCCAGCGGCGAATGTGATGCAATTCGTGGCGGCGCTCGAACCATTTGGCCCGCAACACGCCGGGCACGTTCGAGTCGGCAAACCACTGCGCCCAACTCATCGTCTGATCGGCGATCTGGGCCAAGGGTGCGCGGGATTCGCACTCGATGGGAATCGAAGGGTCGATGGCATCGAGGGCGGCGCGCAGGCGCGAGGAGGCTTCCTTGGAGGAATCGAGGAAGACCGCGTCAAAGCCGCATCGCTCAACGATCGCCGTTACCTTCTCGATCGCTTCGGGTCCCGAGCCCGTCTCCCAGGGGTAATAGGTGAAATAGACCTTGACGCCACGCCGCTGGAAGGCGGCAACGACATCGGGCAGCTCGGGAATGTCTTCAAAGAACGCGAAATGGTCGCGGGCATCGATGCCGAGAACGGGATAGGCGTTCCAGAGCATGACCGCGTCGAAACCACCGAATTCGGCCTCGCCGGAGTCGATATAGGCATCCACGGTGAAACGCCCGGTGGCAAAGTCGTAAAGCCGTTCGTCCCACAGCCAGACCATTTCCACGATACGCGGTCCGGCCTCGGCCATCGTGTTGTAGCGGTGCGGAGTATAGTCGATCCGGCTCCAGGCCTCGTCCCGCCAGCGCGTGATGGCGGCCCGCCAGGCCGGCCAATCGGCCGGGTCGTCGGGTGCGGCAAAAATCTTGGCCTCGTCAAGCACAGAGAGATCGGCGTCAGGGGTGAGCGGCACAACAGCGGGCCTGTCGATGGGGCGCGGGACGTAAGGGGAAAAGCCAGGGCGGGTCATGAGGGCTCGGGAGATACTGGGGCTTTAGGCCCCGGAGCGTTCCAGCTCCGGGGAGCGGATTCAGTTTTCCGTGGGTGCAGACAGACCGTTGGCGAACATGTAGGCGAGGCCCTCGCTAAAACCAGGCCCCCAGACCTCCATGTCGTGTCCGCCATCGACGATGCGCAATTCAGCCGGGCTGGCGGGAACGTCTTCCCACTTTTCGAAATCGGCATCGAAGATGTTTTCGCGGTGGAGAGCCGTATAGAAGGCCACTGCCTGTACCTCCATGTTGTATCTGGTGGCGTCGCCGGGGAGGTCTTCCTTTTCCGAGAGGTGGTTCCAGTCATCGTCACCGGCGACAATGAAGAACGGCACGCGATGATCCTGGGCGGCGTAGGTCTCGATAACCGCCGGATAATTCAGCTCATCCCAGCGCGCGGGATCGTAAGGGTCTCCAAACGAGCCACGGCTGACGGCGCCGGCAGTAGCAGGGGGCTGGGCCTGCTGAAGGGCTGGACTGAGCAGCGTTGCGGCGGCAAAGAGGTCGGGGTAGGCAAGACCATAGCGTGCGGCGCCAAAACCGCCCATGGAAAAGCCAACAAGCGCCCGGCCATCGCGTTCAGGGATGGTGGCAAGAGTTTGATCGATGTGAGGAATCAGATCGTCGATGACGGCGGTTTCAGCGGCGCCGAAGGTCGCCGAATCAACCCAGTAGGAGTTGCCGGTGACCGGTGCGACGGCGATGACCGGTGGCACGGTGCCCTCAAGGATCATGGTGTCGAGGATGGGCCAGAAGTCCTCCCACGCATCCGCCTCTCCGCCGCTGCCGTGCAGCAGATAGAGGACGGGATAGCGTGTATCGCCCGCAGCTTCATAGCCGGCGGGGAGATAGAGGGTATAGCTCAAATCCTCGGTTTGAGGATTGTCGTCATTGGCCAGGGCAGGCGAGGCCATCGTCTCGATGGTGATCTCCTGGGCTATGACCGGCACCATCAATGTGCCGATGAGGACCGGCACAAGGAGTCCCCTTGCAAGATTGGACATGATGAAACGCCTCCTCCGCGTTTGCTGTGGTTCAGGTCTGAGAAAGGATCGAGCGGGCGCGGGCGATGATCGGGGCATCGATCATGCGGCCATCGACCCTGAAGGCTCCGGCTTTGTTCGTTTCCGCAGTGGCGAGGACGCGGTGGGCCCAATCGAGCTCCTCGGATGTGGGAGCAAAAACGGCGTTGAGGATCGGCACTGCCGACGGGTGCACGCAGCTTGCACCATCAAAGCCATGCCGTCGGGCCTCTTTGGCTGCATGCTCGATGGCGGACAGGTCAGCGTAGTCGGCGATGGAGCGGAAAAGGCCGAGGGAGAGTTTTCCATGGGCCTTTGCCGCATAGTGGATCAGGAGCTTGGGCGTGCGCAGCACGTCGGGATCGGGGACGGCGCCTAGAGCTGTCGCAAAGTCTTCGCCGCCGGCTGCAAGGCCGGAGACCGCGGGGTGGGCGGCAATGGCGGCAACGTCGAGAAGCGCCATCGGGTCTTCGATCAGGGCAAAGAGCAGAAGGTTTGGACCATCGGTCGCCAGTGCCTCGATGCGGGCGCGACTGGCCTTGGGCACGTAGAGGCCATCGGCGCCTGCTGCTGCGGTGGCGTCTTCGGTCGCGCTTTCGGTATTGATGCGCACAAACACCTTGGCGCCGGCTTGCCCGGCCGAGCGGATGGAGGTGCCAAGGCTTTTCCGGGCTGCATCGCGATGTTCGGGACGCACGGAATCCTCAAGGTCGAGAATGATCGCATCGGCGCCGCGTTCATGAGCCTTGGCGATGAAGCGCTCATTGTCGGCAGGGACGTAAAGCAGCGAGCGTAATCTCATTGCGAAACGTCCAGTGCGGCGGCAATGCCGTCCGGGGCAAGGCCGATTTCGGCCAGAATGGCCTCGCCATCGGCACCGAGTTCGGGCGCCGGGCGGTAGAACCCGCCGGGCGTCGCCGAAAGGCGCGGCAGGACATTGTGCATGGGCAGGGCGCCAAAGTCGGCGTCTTCGAGATCGACGAACACTTCGCGCTCACGGAAGTGCTTGTCCTCGTAGGCGTCGGCAATGGAATAGATCGGGCCCACCGTTGCCCCGGCGTCGCGCATGATCTGCAGGGCATCCTCGCTGGTGCGGGCCGAAAACCAGCCCCCGATTGCAGCATCGACGAGATCGCGGTGCTTGATGCGGTCCGAATTGGTCGCAAACCTTGGGTCATCGATCATCTCGGGCCGCCCGATGATCGTGAAAATCCGTTCAGCGACGGCCTGTGTCGAGCCTGAAAGGGCGAGATATTTGCCGTCGGCGCAGATATAGACGTTGCGGGGGCACGATGTGTTCGACGCGGACCCGATGCGCTCCTTGACGGTGCCGGTCTTTGCAAAGATAGCGGCTTCCGGGCCGAGTACGGAAAAGATCGGCTCGAGCAGCGAAAGATCGATGACCTGACCCTTGGCCTGCCCCTTTTCCCGCGCCAGCAACGCCGTGGTGACAGCGGATGCGCCATAAACGCCGGCGATCATATCGGCCAGCGCGAGTGGCGGAAGGACCGGTTCGCGGTCGGGAAAGCCGGTGCGATAGGCGTAACCGCTCATCGCTTCAACGATCGTGCCGAAGCCGGGAAGGTGAGCATAGGGCCCAGTCTGTCCATAGCCCGACACCCGCAACACGATCAGCCCGCGATTGCGCGCATGCAGCGCGTCGGGGCCAAGCCCCATCTTTTCGAGCGTACCGGGGCGGTAGTTCTCGATCAGCACATCGGCGCCATCGATAAGCGACCAGAGGGCCGCCATGGCTGCAGGACGGCGAAGATCGAGGGCTATGGAGCGCTTGTTGCGGCCATAGACCTTCCAGAAAAACGATGCGCCGCCGTCCTTCCAGGCGCGCAAGGGGTCGCCGGCGGGCGGTTCGACCTTGATCACCTCGGCGCCGAAATCGCCAAGTTGGAGCGAGGTCATGTTCCCCGCCACCAGCCGTGAGAGGTCAATGACCTTTACGCCCTTGAGCGGACCTTCGGCGTCGGGGGTGAACCTTCGCACCATCAGCGCAGCCTCGCGCCGGACCTGGTGTCAAACAGCAGCGCCTTGCCCGCATCGGGTGCGATAAAGATCGTCTCCCCGGCCGAAAGGATTGCCCGATTGTGCAGCACCACCGAAAGTTCGGTCTGCCCAACGCGCACGACGAGTTCCTGGCTGTCGCCGGTGGGTTCGACCAGAACGATTTCGGCGTTGATGCCGGTATCGGACACGGTGAAATGCTGCGGCCGAATGCCATATGTGACCGGCGTACCTTTTTCGAGTGTCACCGGCCCGGGAAGCGGCATGCGGGTGCCGTCGGTCATCTCGACTTCGGCAGCGTCGGAGCCAAGAGTTTTGGCGGCGAGCAAATTGATCTCGGGCGATCCAATGAAACCGGCAACAAAGGCGTTGGCCGGGTCCTGATACACCTCGAGCGGCGTGCCCAGTTGGGCGATATTGCCATCGTGCAGGACGACGATGCGGTCGGCCAGCGTCATAGCCTCGGTCTGGTCGTGGGTGACATAGATCATCGTCTTGCCCAGCCGCTGGTGCAGTTTCTTGATCTCCGAGCGCATCTTGACGCGCAGCTTGGCATCGAGATTGGAAAGCGGTTCATCGAACAGGAAGGCGGTGGGATTGCGCACGATGGCGCGGCCCATGGCAACACGCTGGCGCTGCCCGCCCGAAAGCTCGCGCGGCAGGCGGTCGAGGAGGTTTTCGAGGCCCAGAATGTCGGCGGCGATCTTCACCCGTTCCTCGATTTCGGCTTTGGGCTGGCCAGCCAGCTTGAGCGCGAAACTCATATTGTCGGCGACCTTCATGTGCGGATAAAGCGCGTAGGACTGAAACACCATGGCGAGGTCGCGCTGCTTGGCCGGCATGGTGTTGACCACCTTGCCGCCGATTTCCACATCGCCGCCCGTTATGTCTTCGAGCCCGGCGATCATACGCAGCAATGTCGATTTTCCGCACCCCGATGGGCCAACCAGAACGACAAATTCACCTTGCGCGATGTCGATGGAGATGTCGTTGAGCACGGGCACCTGACCGTAGCGCTTGTGGACATTCCTGAGCGTGATCTGGGACATCGAAATCCTCCCTGTCGGCCTCTATTGCTCGACGATTTCAAACTTGGAGACCGCAAGCCGGCCTGGACCGCCCAGCCGGACGCCGGCCTGCCCGTAAGCGAAACGGTCATCGCTTGCTGTCAGAAGCTTCTCGCCATCGACGCTGACGGCAATGGAGGTCTCCTTGACGTCGACTGCGAGACGATAGGTGCGGCCAAATTCGACGGCGAAATCGGTCTCGGCCAGGACGCTCTTGCCGAAGTCTTCGCGGATAATCCGGAGCTTGCCGTCCTCAAATCCGGCGGCGTAGAAACGCGACGTGCCCTGGGCCCGAAAACTCACAAGATGCGAGGCGCCCGACTGTGGGGTGATCTCGGCGCTGACGACGGCATCACGCGTATAAAGGTGACCCGTCCACAGATCGGCATCGGTATCGGTGAGACCGGTGATGGTTGCGCCGTCCTTCTTCCAATAGCCCCGGTTCCAGGTAAATCGGGTGATGGCATCCCACTCCTCGACCTCTTTTGCCGGATCGATGCGGGTTGTGCCTTTGCCGGTGACGCGGAAATTGGCGAGATGGAGCTTGCCCAGAAATTTGAGCCGGCCGAAATATTCGATGTCGAGACCGATTTCGTCGATGGCTTCGCCATCGGCGTCGGGCACTGTAAATTCGATATGGGTCCAGGACCCTGCAGCCGGCTGCTGGTAAGCCCCGGTTTCGACGATCGTCTTGCTCATCGTGGCACGGACATAGGGCGCGATGCGCAAATGGCCATCGCCTTCCCATGGCTCCATGAAGATATCGAACGATACGGTCTGTCCGCTGGCAACCAGCGGCGAGAACATCGGGCGGTAGCGCTCATCGTCGAAATCGGCGCGCCGGTAGAACGGTTTCCAGAACACCTTGCCTGACTGCCCACGCTCGAAACGGTCGATGAGGATTTCCAGAGCGCCAACTCCTGCTCCATTGTCCTTGTCGGTCCAGCTCAGTTCGAGCTGGTTGGTGCCCGAAGTCTTGAACCCATGTGTGGAGCCGGGCAGCGAAAAGTCGAAATGGATGCCGCGATCGTCCATCGCCTCTGCCCAGCCTTCGGGCACATTCTTGCCGTCCAGTTGCAGGGCGAGCGTCGCCAGTTCGCGGGCGAAATTGGGGATATCGACGATGTTGAGCGCGCCGGTGACGCCCGAGGTCACGACCATATCGTTGATGGGCTTACGGTATTTGTCCCAGCCCGGCTGGACACCCTCGAAGGTGCCGATGACCGCCCCGGCATTGCCGGCGTTGCAGTCAGTGTCCCAACCGCACATTGTGGCGATCTCGACGGTGCGGCAGAGTTCGCCCTTGCCGTAGATCATGGCGAGCGCCAGAACACCGGCATTTGGAATGATGTGGCAGACACCCGGATAGCGGTCATAGCCCCAGTCGCGGGTCAAAAGATCGCGGCAGGCGCGCCAGTCATCGGGGTCATTTTGATGCTGGCCGAGCACGGCCCTGACGACCGCGGCATAGGTTGAATCCGAAGGGATGACCGAAAGGCCGATTTCGAACAATTGCTCGACCGACTTTGCGGTGAACGCTGCAGCGATCATCGCCGCGCAGAACCGGGCGCCGTTGAGCCCTTCTCCATCATGGGCGACCGAAGCGGCGCTGGCCGACATCTCGGCGGCGCGTTCAGGGTTGCCTGCGTTCACCCAGCCCCAGCTGTCGATAAAGATCTGCCCACCGATCTGTTCGGCAATTGCAGAGCCATTCTGGGCTATCGAACCCGATTGCGGCGCTTCGATGCCGGCACGCAAATTGAGGTACGCGGTGTGCTCGGTCGAACGGCCATAGCCGCCCCACCAATACATGCCGTGGCCCTCCGCGGCATAGTTGAGCCAGGTCTTGGCAACTTCGTGCGGTGTGGGCACAAGCTGGTAGTCGCGCATGGCGCGGATGAAATAGACGGGACCGTTCGTGTCGTCATCTGCCGCAAACGTCTTGAAATCGCGCAGATAGCCGGTGATCTCGCCATAGGTGTCGCGGATCCGCTCATAGCTCCAGATGGTCGGCTCGACCGGCGCGCCAAGGCGCACGCCAATGGCCTTGCCCAGAAAGCCCGAATAGATGCGGTGGACGAGATCGGAGGAGGAAAGCATTCAAATTCCTGTTTGAAAAAGGGGTATCAGTTCTGCGCCGCGCTGACGGGCGCTTCAAGGATGGCTGCACGCTGAGCAGCGAGCGTTTCCAGACGCTTCTGGTCGACGCTCATTATGGTGCTGCACGTTGCGGCAAAGCGGGCGGCTTCGCCGGCAAGGTCCAGCCTGTTGATCGTGTCGATCTGGTCGGCTTCACCGGCATCGATGACGGCTTCCCCGTGCATCGCGCCAAGGATCGCTCCGGCCATCACCCCGATGGAATCGGTATCGCGACCCGAATTGACGCCGTCTTCGACGGCCCGGCGGAAATCGCCATCGGCGACAAGCGCAAAGCCCAGGGCCAGGGGCAACTCCTCGATCGAGAAGAACCGGGAGGGCTGATAATTCTGGGTCGGTCGGCCAGCCTTTGCAGCGGTGTGGTCCAGATCGTCGCCGAGCGGCGAAAAAGGCAGGATGGCCTGATGAAACGCCTGTACCACCTCGGCATGACCGGCTCCCCTGATGCGCAAATCCCTGGCGGTTTCGGCAATCGCGCCGATGGCTGCACGGGTGCCGTCCTTGGCGAGGCCATAGGCGGTATCGACCACGGCATCGATGCTTGTCCCAGGAACGAAGGCGGCAGCGACGGCGGCGGCCAGAACGCCGGCAGCTTCCAGCCCATAGCTTTGCTGATGGCCCGAGGCGAACGCGATAGCCTCGTCATAGGCGGCGCGCGGATCACACGCGTTCACGACGCCGATCGGCGCAATGTACATCGCTGCACCACAATTGACCATGTTGCCGATCCCGCCCTGGCGCGGATCGCAGCCGGAGAGTTGGTGGCGTTGGAAAATCCATTTCTCGGGATAGAACAGGCGCTCGAGCAGTGGACATTCGCGCTGGAGCTCTGGAACGTAGCGTTTGACCCAGGCGATCTGGCGCACCATCCCGTCGGCCATGTCCCAGGCGTCGATATGGCGGCCGGTTTCATTATAGACGGCCATGAGCGAGAGGGTCATGAGCGTATCGTCGGTGACGATGCCATTGCCGCGCACGCGTCCATTGCCGGCGGCCGGGTCGCGGCTGGTGCGGTGCCATTGGTTGTCCAGAGAATTGACCCGCCCATACATGGACTGGATTTCCGCCGGAGTGAGCTTTTCGACGGGCGCCCCGATGGCGTCGCCGAAGGCGACGCCATGGAGCAGTCCGCGGACCCGGCTTTTGAAAGCCGGGCCCGTGTTCTGCAGTGTGGTCATGGAAGAACGGTCCTTGCGTGATCGGTCATCGCCTGCCCTCCGGCGGCGTACCATCCCTCGACATACTGGTCCCACTGGTCCATCGACCATTCACCAGAAACGAAGCGGAACACCGAGGTGCGATAATATTGTTCGGCCGCATCAACACTCGGTGCGAGGTCCGCGGGCCAGACAAAGGCGTTGTCGGCGACAAAATATTCGGCGCCTTGCTCAAGCGAACCCTGAGCCACGTCCGACAGCAAGGGGACGGGCGGCGTCCAATAGTCAGGGTTTGCCGTCCAGAAGCGCGGATACCAGCCGCCCATGGCGGGCAGCACTTCGAAACTATCGCCGTTGCGGGTGTAATGCTCACCCTCGACACCCATGCGGTCGATGAACTGGCCTTCGGGACTGGCGAGGAAATCGAGAACCGCGAAAGCGGCTTCCTTGTTCTCGCTCATGGCGTGGATGGCGTAACCACGGTCTTCCTTGGCCACGTTGACCGCTTCAAGCCCGTCGGGAGGATCGAGCAGGGCGAGATCGGCGCCCGGATTGGCCTCGGCCATCTTGGTTTTGTAGATTTCGACCACCGGACCGGCGGTGCCCATGATCACGGCAACGCGGCCCGAATAGAATTTGTCTTCCTTCACTTCCCAGTTCGAGGTGACATATTCGGGATCGAGAATGCCTTCGGCATAGAGCATCTGGTAGTAGGCCAGCTTGTCGCGCTCTGCATCCGACACGCGCGAATGGATCCACTCGCCGTTTTCGTCTTCGAGCCAGGTCGCCGATACACCGAACGACTGGTTGAAAATGGCATCGAGTTCGGCGGTGTTGTCCGGCGCCAGAATGCCGTACGTGTCCTGCTCGCCATTGCCGTCGAAATCTGACTGGGACATCTCGGTGAGGAACGCGGTCCATTCATCGAGATTTGTCGGTGCGTCGAGCCCGCTCTGTTCGAGCCAGTCAGAGCGCATCACTGCCGATTTTGTCCGCGCCGGGAAGATGTAGAGAAGGTAGGGGTAGTTCTCCATGCGCGCTTCATTGTGCGGCCACATGGCGTTCTGGATGTGCTCCGACTGCTCTATCCACGGACCCAGATCCTCCAATATGCCTTGATTGGCAAATTCGGCATCGGCCCCCTGGAAGTAGATGATGTCGGGGATTTCACCCGATAGAAGGCGCAGGCTGAGCGCGTCGGCATAGCCCGAACTGGGCAGCCCGACCAGTTCGATATTAACCGGTGTTCCGGCGTCGGCCATGCCCGCCTCGATACGCTCGAAAAGCTCGGCATCGCCTGGGTTGTCGTGCGCGATGATGGTTACGGTCGGGGTGTCCTGCGCGAGAACGCCGCCTCCCAAACTCAGCGTGGCCGCCACGGCAGCGACCGTGGTCATAAGGTGTCTTGCAAGCATCTGGTCCTCCTCCTTGTTGGAATTTTGCTTGTGTTATCCCTTCAGGGCACCGCTCATGGTGCCCTTCGTGAAGAATTTCAGGATCAGCGGATAGACCGCCAGAATGGGCAGGATGGTCAGCATGATCATGCCGGCATTGAGGGCCCGCGTGCTGATCTGGGCCGCGCCCTGATAGTTCGACATGGCCGCAAGCCCCACCATCGAGGACTTGTCGCCGTCGAGAACGAACTTGCGCAAAACGACCTGCAGCGGATGCATGCTGGAATCGTTGAGATAGATCATCGGGCGCAGGAACTCGTTCCAGTGATAGACGAGATAGAACAGCGTAATGGTGGCCAGCGCCGGCATGGTCAGCGGCAGCACCACTTTCCACAGCGTCTGGAAGGCATTGGCGCCATCGAGTTCTGCCGCCTCGAGCAACTCGCCGGGCACTTCCTCAAAGAACCGGATCAGGATGATCAGATACCAGGCGTTGACGAGCTTATAGAGAATGACGGCCCAATAGGTGTTGAGCAGGCCCAACTCGCGCACCACGAAATAGTCGGGGATCAGGCCGGGTTCGAAGACGATGGTGGCCAGCACGAAAACGAACAGGATGCGGCGCCCCGGCAACCGTGGGCGCGACAGTGCCCACGCCATCAGCGCCGTAAAGGTCACGTTGAGGATCGTGCCGGTGATCGTGATGAACAGCGAATTGAGCAAGCCCCGCTGGACTTCGGGATTGGCGATCAGCAGCGTCCAGACATCGAGCGAAAATCCCCTCGGGACAACGGCGAGGCCACTCATTCCGGGCACCTGTGCGGAGTCCGAAAATGAGATGGCGAGCAGATTGAGGATCGGCTGGACCGTCACGACCACCATGAGCAAAAGGCTCGATACGATGATCGTTTGTTCGAGACGCTCGAAACGGGTGGAATTGGCGTTGGCCATTACCACACTCCCTTGCCGGTCAGGCGCTTGGAAATGGTGTGCGCGGCAACGATCAGCACCATGCCGATGACCCCCTTGAACAGGCCCGCCGCTGTCGCCAGCGAGAACTGACCCGACTGCAGGCCGATCCGATAGACATAAGTGTCGATGATATCGATCTGGTCGCGGATGGCGTCGTTGGAGAGGTTGAAGACCTGGTCAAACCCCGCATTCATGAACAGGCCGACATTGAGGATGAACAGGGTCGCGATGGTCGGGGTGATGCCGGGCAGGGTGACGTGCACGATCTTTTGCCAGCGATTGGCCCCGTCCATTTCCGCAGCATCATAAAGCTGGGGGTCGATGGCCATGATCGCAGCGAAATAGAGCAGCGAATCCCAGCCCGCCGTGCGCCACATTTCGGAAAACACGATGACCCAGCGAATGGAGCCGGACTCGGTCATGAACGACCGCGGCGCAAAGCCGAGTGCCTGCCCGATATCGTTGACGACACCGCTCGACGGCGAGAGCGCTGCGATGAAGATGCCGGCGATCACCACCCATGACAGAAAGTGGGGCAGATAGATCGCCGACTGAATGAAACGGCGCAAATTGGTGCTGCGCACCTCGTTGATGAACAGCGCAATGAAGATGGGCACGGGGAAGACGAAAACCATCTTCATGGCCGAGATGATCAGCGTGTTGGCGAGAACCTGAAAAAAGGCCGGAGAGTCGAACAATGTGTCGAAGTGTTTGAAGCCCACGAACAGGTTGTCGCCGAAAATCCGGAAATCCTCGAAGGCGAGCTTGGCCTGGTAGATGGGGAAATAGTGAAACACCAGAAAATAGACGATGCCCGGAGCCATCATAGCGTAGTAGGGCCACCAGGCCTGGAGCTTGAAGCCCAACGCAGCTCGCCGTGAAACACGTTTTGCGCTTTTGGGAACGTTCCCAAAATTAGAAACTGTTGAAGCCAGCTCTTTTTCGTCAAGGCTCATGGCTAGTTGCTCCCCACGGCCATCAGGCGGGTCGGACCGAGGTCGCTGTTATGGGCCAGCGATCCGCGTGAAGTGAGCGCGCAGTCCAGCAGGACACGCCGATGCTCGAGTTTGCCTTCGATGGTTTCGGCCAGCAGATGCATGCCCTCGACGCCGATGGCGCGGGCCGGCTTTTCGATGGTGGTCAGACCGGGATCTGAAAAGGCGGCCGCGGGAATGCCGTCAAAGCCCAGGATCGATACGTCGTTGGGACAGCGCAGTCCGGCTTCGCGCACGGCCAGCAGGGCGCCGAGTGCCATCAGATCGTTTGCGGCAAAGACGCACCGGGCCGCCTTCGGGTCGCGTTCCAGCAGGCGCAGCATCGCCGCGCGCCCCGATTCGACTGTATAACTGCCTTCTTCGATCACCAGCGTTGCCGGATCGATATCGTGGCCAATGCAATAGTCGTGAACCACGCGCATGAAGCGCACGCGGGCCAAACGGTTTGCCGAGCCAACCAGAAGCGCCGGGCGGTGATGATCGAGGCTGGCAAGGTGATCGAGGCCCAGAGCAACGCCTTGTGCGATATCGCTGCCCACGCTCGAGAGCTCGGGAAACCGCTCGGCGCTCGACCCGATAAGCACAACCGGGAGGCCGAACCGGCCCAGCCCGTCCACATTGTCGGCAACCGGATTGACGATGGCCCCGTCGACACGCGCCTGGCGCAAGGCGCGCAAATGATGCGCCTCGCGCTCGGGGTCCCAGTCGGAGCTGAAAATCAAAAGTGAAGCGCCGCTGGCCGCTGCGGCATCCTGAGCGCCGCGTGCCACTTCGGCCCAGAACGGGTTGGCAATATCGGGGATGACCAGGCCGATCAGCCCGGTCTTTCCCGAGCGCAGCGAATGGGCAAGATGGTTGCGCTCATAGCCCAGCGCCCGCACGGCGGTAAGCACCCGTTCTCGCGTCTTTTCCCCGATATGGGGCGACCCCGACAGGGCGCGCGCGACGGTGCTCTTGGAAACACCCGCCACTTCCGCAATGTCTATGATCGTCGGCTGCTTGTTCCGGCGCGTGGTCATGCCTTGATGCGGCTTAGCCGCTTCCTCCCATTTTTGGGAACGTTACCAAACGGATTTGCACCTGTAAAGACGCGCCCGAAAAATGGATCGCCATCTCGCGGCATGGGAGCTGATTGAGGGAGCATGGAAGCATTCGGCCCGGCAATCGGCGACTTCGCCGGCATTGGAAATGGCGCCTGCCTTACGCGGGTATTAGCCGTGTTAATATTGTGTCATTGCCCGTTTATTGCCTCTCCCTAACGTCCCCGGCGACGACCCCCGAGGTCGTGAGCAAGTTATTCACGAACGGAGAGCAATATGACAGTCCTCAAAAGGGTGGTCATGGTATCGGCCGCGATTCTGGCGATGGCGGCACCCGCCGCCGCCCAGGACGATCGTCCAACCCTTACCATCGGCGTGCAGTCCCTGCCCGCCGGTTTCGGCCCCGGCCTCAACATTTCCAATGTCGGCCAGCGGGTCAATTATTCGATTTTCGACGAGTTGATCCGTCGCGCCTATTGGGAAGGTGGCAACGGCAACGGCAACGGGACCGAACTGGCTCCGTCCCTGGCCACCGAGTGGCGCAATGTCTCTCCCAAGGAATGGGAAGTCGATATCCGCACCGACGTGGTCTTCCACGACGGAACGCCGATGACGGCGGAAGACATCGCCTTCTCGTTTGGCGAAGAACGGGTGTTCGGCGCGGACCGCCTCGTTGCTGTCGGCCCCACCTATTTCGGCAACTTCACCGCTGTCGAGGTGGTCGATGAGGACACGGTTATCTTCACCACCAGCGCTCCTGATCCCATCTTTCCCTATCGCTTCACCGCCACCATGGGAAAGGTCGTACCGAAAGACTATTATCTCGAACTCGGTCCCGAAGAATTCAATCTCGCCCCCATCGGCACCGGTCCCTACAAGCTTGCTGAAATGCGGCAGGGTGAATTCATCCGGCTTGAATCAAACGACGCGTATTGGGGCGGCCTGCCGCCGGCCCGCGAGATCACCTTCCTCGAAGTTCCCGAGATGTCGACCCGTATCGCCGGGCTGATGACCGGTGAACTCGACATGATCACCGATATCTCTCCCGACCAGAAGGGCACGCTCGAACAAGCCGGCAACGTGCAACTCATGCCGGCGTTGATCGACAATTCGCGCGTGATTGTCTTTAACACGGTCCAGGCTCCCATGGACGATGCCAATCTGCGCCGCGCCATGGCCTATGCCGTCGATCGTCAGGCGGTGGTCGAAGCGCTTTGGGGTGGCGACTCCCAGGTGCTACCCGAGCTGGTGTTTCCCAGCCATGGTGAGGAAATCTTTTCCGGCCGCGAGGCGGCCCACTACGATCCGCAAGAAGCCGCGCGGCTTCTTGAGGCTTCGGACTACAATGGTGAAGACCTCATCTTCCGCATCAATGGCGGGTATTACACCAACTACCTCGAAGTCGCCCAGGTGCTCCAGCAGATGTGGCGCGACGCGGGGATCAACGTGACCATCGAGTCCTCGACCGAGGGCGGTGGAGCGCTGGTCGAGGGGGTATGGCATATGCGCGCCTGGTCGAACGGCATGCAGATGCCCGATCTCACCCATCCCATGATCAATGCCTGGGGCGCCACCTCGATCCGCACCAACCCTGACGATTTCCGGTACACCTGGACCCCGCCCGCGCACTTGCTTGAATTGCACGATCTGCTCAACACCACTCTCGATGCCGATGAGCGTGTCGCCTATTTCAACGAAGCGCTCGATATCGTCGAGGCGGAGGCCCCGCAAATGGAATTGTTCCAGCACGTCGAATATTTCGGTGTCCGAGAAGGCATTGACTGGCAGCCCTATTCTTTCTGGATGATGGATCTGGGCCCCAACAATCTCTCTTTCGAATAAGGATCAGCGGCGGGTGGCGCGTCTGTGCCATCCGCCTCAATTTCCGGGAGTTCGGACTTGTGAAAGCCCACCCTGTTGCCGCCCGCGCGATGCGCATGGGCATTACCCTTCTGGTCGTGGCCGTCGCCGTGTTCTTTATGGTCCGGCTGTCGGGTGACCCAATCGCCATCATCGCCGGGCCCGATGCCGATCCGCTCCAGATCGAGCGCATGCGTGAACGCTGGGGCCTGGATCGGCCACTCTACGAGCAGTTGTTCGCCTTTCTGAGTGGCATTTTCCAGGGCGAATTCGGATACTCCATCGTGACCGGGATGCCTGCGGCCGAACTTTTTCTCGAACGTCTGCCGGCCACAATTGTGCTGGGGCTTACCAGCCTTGCACTCAGCATCGCCATTGGCCTGCCGCTGGGGATCATCGCAGCGCTGCGCCACAATACCGCGCTCGATCGGTTCGTCATGTCACTGTCGGTCATGGCCTTTTCGATGCCGAACTTCTTTCTCGGCATTCTGTTCATCCTGTTGTTCTCGCTCCATCTGCGCTGGCTTCCCACTTTTGGAAGCGGCTCGCTTCTTCATCTCATCCTGCCCGTGATGACATTGGGCCTGTCAAGCGCCGGCGCCATCGCACGTTTCGCGCGCTCCTGCATGCTCGATGTTCTCAATCAACCCTATATGCTGGCAGCCCGGGCCCGCGGCATCCGCCCACAGCGACGGACGATCCTGCATGCACTGCCCAACGCCTCGATCCCGCTGGTGACAATCCTGGGTTTGCGGCTGGGCGATCTGGTGGCTGGGGCCATAATTGTCGAGACCGTCTTTGCCTGGCCCGGCATCGGCCGGCTATTGGCTGAATCGGTCATGAGCCGCGACCTCGCCGTCGTTCAGATCATCGTCCTTGCCACCGCCACCACAATGGTCCTCGCCAACCTTGCCGTCGACATCGCCTATGGATGGCTCGATCCGCGGCTGCGCAAATCATGAAAAAGCTCTTTTACAACATGCCTTTGACAACGCAGCTGGCCCTGATCTTCCTTGTCGCGCTCATCGTTCTGGGACTGGGTGCCGATTTTCTGGCGCCCTATGATTATCGCGACACCGATATTCTCGCGCGCCTCCAGCCGCCTCTTCTTGCTGGTGGCGGCTGGGACCATGTGCTTGGAACCGACGAGATCGGGCGCGACGTGCTGTCGCGCATTCTTTTCGGCCTGAGGACAAGCCTTCTGATCGCAGCGCTCGGCACCATGGTCGGCGCCGTCGTCGGCACGCTGCTGGGGTTTGTGGCCGCTCATTTTCGCGGTCCGGTCGATCAGATCATCATGGCGGCCGTCGACTTTCAGGCGGCTGTTCCCTTCATCATCCTCGTCCTGTTCTTCATGGCAATCGCGGGGAGTGGACTGTGGATATTCCTCCTGCTGGTGGGGCTGGCAGGATGGGAAGTCTATGCCCGCCTGACGCGCGGCATGGTGCTGAGCGCCAAAGAGCAGAACTACGTCATGGCGCTGCAGGGGCTCGAGCTCAGCCAGTCAACGATCTATCTGCGCCACATTCTGCCCAACATCGGCAGTGCGCTGATCGTTCAGCTCACGCTCAATTTCCCGGCGACCGTGCTGCTTGAAACCGGCCTCAGCTTTCTCGGCCTGGGCGTGCAGCCGCCCAACACGAGCCTGGGGCTGATGCTGGGACAGGGGCGCAATTTTCTTCTCAATGCGTGGTGGATTGCCGTGTTTCCCGGCAGCGTGATTTTTCTCACGACCCTGTCGATGAGCATTCTGGGCGATTGGCTGCGCGACCGGCTCGATCCGCTCTCCCAATCCCGGTAATGCTGTCGGTGCAATCAGTCGAGATGGCAGGCGATCTGCCGGGCGGTACCGTCGTGCCGCAATTGCGGCCGCTCTGTGCTGCAAATCGGCATGGCGTGGGCGCATCGCGGATGGAAGGGGCATCCCGCGGGCAGGGCGAGGGGGTTGGGTGGCTCGCCGATGGCCGCCTCGTCCCGCCGATCGCGGCGCGGATCCAGCGCTGCAGAGAGCAGGACCCGCGTATAAGGATGACGCGGTGTTGCAAAGATTTCGGTCGTGGGACCGTATTCGACAATCCGCCCCGCATACATCACCGCGATCTCATCGCAAAGATAGCGGACGCTGGAGAGCTGGTGGGAAATGAACAGATAGGCCAGCCCCAATTCCCGGCGCAGCTTTTCAAGCAGACCGAGAATCTGGGCCTGCACTGAAACGTCGAGCGCCGAAAGGGGTTCATCACAAACCAGAAGTTTGGGCCGGGCCGCCAGCGCGCGTGCAATGACCACACGCTGTTTCTGCCCGCCTGAAATCTGGTGCGGAAACCGCTCGGCCATGTCGGTGGACAAGCCCACAAGCGTAAGCAGGCGGTCGCGCTCGGCGAGCCGATCTGGATGAGAGCCGCTAAAGGCAATCCCTACCGCCTCTTCGATCTGGTCGCCAATGGTCATGCGCGAATCCAGCGCGCCGGCCGGATTCTGGAAAACCATCTGAACGCTGCGCCTCAACTGCCGCCGCTCTTGCGGCCCAACCGCATCAAGGCTGCGCCCGTCGATGCGAACCATGCCGGCACTCGGGTCGAGAAAATGGGTGGCGATACGGGCGAGCGTGGACTTGCCGCATCCGCTTTCTCCCACCAGCCCCAACGCCCGACCCGGAGCGATCGAAAGCGAAACTCCGCCGACGGCGGCAAGCGCGCGCCGCGGCGAGAATATGCCCTCGCCCGCGACATGGAAGGTCTTTTCGATATTGTCGAGGGTGAGCAACGTGGTCATTGAACGCTGAATCCGGTCGAACCGAGCGGGTTGTGGCAGCGCACCATGTCCTCGGCTGCGAGGGCGACACGCTCGGGAAGAACCTGTGCGCAATGGGCGGTGGCGTGCGAGCAGCGCGGATGAAAAGCACATCCCGAAACGCGCTGTTGCGGGCCGGGCACCTCGCCGGGAATAGCAGCCGGTGGTGGTGCTTGCGGGTCGAGCGAGGGCAGACAGTCGAGCAGCGCGCGGGTATAGGGATGCTGCGGTCGGTCAAACAGATCGGTCATGGATCGCGATTCCACCGATCGACCCGCATAGAGCACTGTAACCCGGTCGCAGATTTCCGAGACGACGCCAAGATCGTGGGTAATCAGTACGATGGCAAGGTCGCGCTGGCGCTGGATCGACCTGAGCAGGTCCAGAACTTGGAGTTGCACAGTCGCATCGAGTGCTGTGGTCGGCTCGTCTGCAATCAGGATCTCGGGCTCGGTGGTCAGGGCCATCGCGATCATCACCCTCTGGCAGGTGCCGCCGGAAAGTTGGTGCGGATAGGCGTCGAGCCGCGTTTCGGGCGCGGAAATGCCAACCATGGCCAAGAGCTCGCAGGCTCTGGCGCGTGCTTGTTTCCGGGTCATGCCCATATGCATCCGCAGCGGCTCGACCAGTTGCACGCCGATGGTGCGCACCGGATTGAGCGCGCCCTGGGGATCCTGAAAGATCATGCCGATCTTGCGGCCCCGCACCGCTTCGAGCCCGGCGCGGTTCCCGCCCAGCAACTGGGTTTCCCCCAATCGCACCGAGCCCGAAACCTGTGTACTGCGCGGCATGAGACCGAGCGCCGCCAGGCATGTCACGGTCTTGCCGCACCCGCTTTCTCCAACGATGGCATGGCACTCGCCACGAGAAACCGAAAGGCTCACATCGTGGACGAGGTCGAGCCTGCCGCCCGGAGATGGAACGCTGACAGCGAGATTTTCGATGGCAAAGGCCGGAGATTTGCGTGCGATTGAACGGGGCTCCGCCATCGCGGCGAAGGAGGGGGCGGGGACAGGCAGTGATAGCGTCATGATGCGATCTCCAGCGGGTCGGGATCGGCGTCGGGGACACTCACACCCCGCTTAGCGCAATTGTCCACGAAATCGGTGAACTGACCCCTTGGGTGCGTGTGGACATCGCCGGCATAGGTGAAATCCTGCTGGTGGGTCACAAGGCTGCGCTCACCGACCAGCGCAACGGCGTAATGGGGCGCGCCTTCCCAGCGCGAGACCAGATCGGTCGAAAGGTCGGGATAGACTTGCGAGCCCATCGAGCGCAGGCCCGAAAAGGAAATGCCTTCGACATGACCTTGCATGTCGGTGTGGCAATGACCGTGAAAAATATGCCGGATCTTTGCGCTGTGCCGAGCCAGGACCTTGTGAAAGGCGTCCCAGTCCGCAACCCCTTTGGCATCCATTGCAAAAGCTCCGGTCGGGGTGGGGTGATGGTGCATGAACATCAGCACCTCGCGCTCGCTTTCGGCCAGCCGCTGATCGAGCCAGCGCAGGCGGTGGCTGCCGAAGGCGCCACCTGCAGTGCCGGCGGTCTGGGTATCGAGAAACAGGAGCCGATAGCGATCATGATCGACCCAGTACTGCATGAAGGGTGCGTCAAACCGATGACGCTCGCCGAACACCGACAGGAAGTTCTCCCGATTGTCGTGATTGCCGATCATCAGATAGACGGGCAGCGGATAGTCGGCCAAAAGGCCCTTCAACTTGCGATAGGCTTCAACCTCGCCCCAATTGGCAAGGTCGCCGGTGATGACCACAAATCCGGCATCGGCGAAATGGGTGCGGGCATGATCGAGCGCCTGCCGCGTCGCCTCGTGAGTGTCATGACCGAAATGGAGTTCGCCGGTTCCGGTCAGATGAAGATCGGTCATATGGATAAGCTTGAGCAACGGGGCCTCGTAGACGCATTCAAATTGAAACTCTCCCGCCGATATCATCGAACTGTCACGTCGCGGTGATGTAGTATTAGCGCTGTTTATACATCGATCACGCTCCGGGAACGGCCATTGAAAATCAATCATCACCAGATCGTCGCCTTCAACGCCGCGTGCCGGCACAAAGGATTTTCGAGCGCGGCCAAGGCGCTTGGGGTGACCCAATCCTCGGTCACCCAGAACGTGGCCAAATTCGAAGCCGAGATCGGCGCACGGCTGTTCGAGCGTCGGCGCACCGGGCTCGTGCTGACCCCGGCCGGAAGCAAAATCCATTCGGTGACAGAAGAAATCGGCCACCTCTATCTGGTGCTCGAAGAGCGCATGGGTGAATACGCCCACCTCAATAAGGGGCTCCTGCGCGTGGTCGCTGCGGCATCTCAGCCGGCGCTGTCCTATCTGAGCCGGTTCAAGGAGCGGCACCCGGGAATCGAGTTGGCCTTCGACAACGCAAGTTGGCGCCAATGCGCCGATCTGCTTCGCAATCGGGACGCCGATGTGGCACTCATGCCCCAACCTGAAAATGCCGCCGGGCTCTACCTGTGGCCGATCGAAGAGCGCGTTCACATGGCCTTGGTTTACAAGGGGCACCCGCTGTTCGAAGCACCCGAAATTACCATTGCCCAAATGGCGCAAACCACTGTGGTTCTTGCCAGTTCTCGCTCATTCGCCCGCTGGCGTTTCGAGCGGCGCGCCGTCGAACTGGGCGTGCGTTTGCCCGATATCATGACCGTCGGGTCGACCCCGATGGCCGTCGAGGCGGTCAGCAACGGCCTGGGTATTGGCATCACCTATGGAGAGGCCGTGCAGTCCGAACCGCGCCTGCGCGCCATCCCAATTGCCGACCTTGCCGATTCCTATTCCCTGGTGGCGGCGTGCAACAGCGACGTGCGCGATCTGGCCATCATCCGCAGCTTTTTCGATTGCATGGATTGAGCGGGCACCGGGCCCTGAACCCGGTGCCCAGCCGTTTCATCCCACCCAGCCATGATCGGCAACGGTACGGCGGTCCAGCCTGCGGATCTGCAGATGCTGCTCAAAGGCGCCGTTGCTGACCGATACGGTTTCCACTTCAGGCAGCGCATCGGAAGGCTCGGTGCCGTTGACCAGCAATCCGCCCAATGGTCGTCCGACCATCGATTGGGGCTGCTCGATGCCGAACAGCGACAGGATGGTTGCGGCCACATCGACCATGCCGCCGACGGTTTCCGTCCGAAAATGACCTTTGAAGTCCGGCCCCGCGGCAAAAAATACGGTCGCGAGTTCTTCCGCATGCAGCCCGCCATGGCTCGACCCGCTCGGGCCCTTGTCGCCCGCATTGAGACAATGGCCGTACTGCCGTTCATGCCCATCGGCGTCCATGCGGCGCAGTTGAAAAAACAGGTCCGGTGCGCGTTCATGATCGAGTGAGAGCAGGCTGGTCGAAAACGTGCCGGGGATCGCACCGGCCACGCCGTCGCCGCCGGCGGTCAATAGATTGCCGCACCATGGCTGGGCCTGCATCCAGGAAACGATATCGGCCAGGACCGAGCTGTCGGTATCGCGCAGATAAATGCCGCCGCTGCCAAACGGCAACAGCAAGGCACCGGGTTGGGCCGGATCGGTGGTAACCGGCAGGCCGGTTTCGGCGAAAAGGGCTTTCAGTGCAATCGTGCCGGAGGTTTCCACATGTCCGTGGTCGGACAGAAACAGCAGATTGGGCGCGTCATCGCCCAGCCCGCGCCACCACTTAATGACCTCGCCGACCAGGTCGTCGGCATGGGAAAGTGCCGCTGCGCTTACCGGCCCGCCAAAGCCGTCGACATGGAGGGATTTGTCAGGCTCGTCCGACCAAACGACCGTAACGTCCGGCAAAAGCTGGGGATAGACGATTTCGGTCATCGCTCTGATCGCATAGCGCGAACGTTCGAGATTGACCCCGCTCGGAGAAGGCATGGGCCCCAGCTCGGCTTCCACCGCAGACCATAAACGTTCAGAGCTGAACTGCGGTCCGGCCAGCGACAAATAATGTTGTCCGCGTTCGGCCGCACGGTAGTTGAGCAATTGGGGCGCACCCGAGGCGCCGCAATGGATGACCGCCATGGTCCGGTCCGCATCGGCCAGTGCCTGGCCCAGCGGCGTTGCCGTCACAAGGTCCGCGCTGGGGTCAAGACCAGCCATCTGGGCAAAATCGCCGACATCGAGAATGCCGCCGGGCTTGAGTGTGCCGCCGGCGATCTTATTGAAATGGATGCCGTGATATTTCGGCGTCGTGCCGGTTCCAAGGCCCGTCTTGTTGACCCTGGTATGGCTGGGATAGAGCGCCCGGCTTCCGCCCAGTACCGCCGCCTCTTCGCGGAAGCGGGCAAGGTTGGGCATCCTGTCCAGGGTAACGAGATCAGGCCGCAGGCCATCCAGAACGACGACAACGAAACGATTGTGGGTCACGAACATCTCTCTTTGCTAAACGATGTTCAAGTCCACTACGTCGTCCCCGTGTCACGCTGTTGACGCACTATTACCCGCGCTAATGGGTTGGTTACCCGACAACCTCCCGCTAGGCGTATATCTGGACCGCGCCGGGCAGGGTACTCCATTGCGCGTACCAGTTCTCGAACAGTTCCAACTGGCTTTCGGCATAGCCGCGCTGGCTGTCGGTGAGGGCGTCCGTTTCGTTGAAATTGAGGGCATACTCGGCATCGCCCTTGATCGCCATCAGGTGCTTGTAGAAAAGCACAAGGTCCGGCCCTTCATCGAATGAGGACAGAGCGCCAAGCGCGCCTTCGAGTTCGAGTGCGCGTTGGCGGGCATCCACATCGCCACCGGCTGCCGCCTGCGCCAGGGCGCACAGGTGGAGCACTTCGCGGGGCAGGACATTGCCGATCCCGGTGATTGCGCCCGCCGCACCGCAGTTGACGAAGCCGTGGAAGACCGTTGTATCGACACCGATCATCAGCGAAATCTCATCATCCTGGCTGGTGATGTTTTCCGCAGCATAGGTCAGGGATTCGGTGCCGCCGAACTCCTTGAAACCGACGAGATTTCTGTGTTCCGCACGCAGCGCGAAGAACAGGTCGGCGCGTGTTGCAAAGCCATAATAGGGACTGTTGTAAATCACAGCGGGCAGGTCGGGTGCCGCCGAAAGGATTGCCTTGAAGTGATGGCGTTGCGCGGTGGTGGAGGGGCCGCGCGACAGGACGCGCGGAATGACCATCAGGCCCTGTGCCCCAACCTCTTGGGCATGGGCTGCAATGGCGACAGCCGAGGCCGTGTTGATCGCGCCGGTTCCCACAATAACGGGCACACCCGCACCAACCAGTCTGGCGACACCTTCCATGCGCTGGGCATCGGTCAAGAGCGGCCAATCGCCCATCGATCCGCAGTAGACGACAGCGCGCATGCCGGCAGAAATCAGTTGTTCGCCCTTGCGGACCAAAGCGTCGAAATCGGGTGTTCGGTCCGGCTTGCAGGGGGTCATCAGGGCAGGAATGCATCCTGAAAAGATGCTGGCGGCCATCGCGACGTCTCCTCGATCATGGCGGTTTCGGCATTTGAACCCCAATAATACGCGTTGTATTTTGTTTGTCGACAGAAATTTCGGACGCACGGTTTAATGCGTCGAGCTCCTCCTCGATCCGCTGCTACAAAGACATATGTGCGTTGATGCGCTTGTCGGCGGTGATGTAGGACTGAATCTGGGTGACAATCTGCTCCGCATGAGCGCTGGCCAGCCGATCGGCCTCCTCGACATCGCGCGCGGCGATCGCGGCGATCATCTGGTCATGTTCCGTCACGTATTTGCGCGGCAACTCGTCGTTGAACGAGGAATAATAAAGCCGCAGGATTCGCCGGTTCTCGTCGAGCAGCCGCACAAAAAGCTCGGTGTAATAGCTGTTGCCGCCGGCCCGCGCGATTTCGAGATGGAAGTCCCGGTTGGTGGCAATCAGCGCAAGCGCGTCGCGGGCCTCCACGGCCCGTGTGAACTCCTCCTGCTTGCCGCGCATGCGGACAATGTCGTCAGCGCTGTGATGGCCCGCAGCCAGTCGCGTTGTCACGCGGTACATAAGCGTAAGCGCGTCGAAAAACTGAGGCAGATGGAGAAAGTCGATTGTAGAAACAATGGTGGCCCGGTTGGGCAGCGTGGTAATCAGCCCTTCGACCGAAAGCCGCACGAGAGCTTCGCGGATCGGGGTGCGCGACAGCGAAAAGCGATCTGCGAGTTGCAACTCGTCCATCGGGCTGCCGGGGGCCAGCTTGAGATCGATGATCTCGTTGCGCAGGATCTTGTAGACATGGCTGGAACCCGACCCGCGTTTGGGTGTGCCGGTGCCTTCCGTTCTTGCCTGCTCGGTATCTCTGGCCATGCCACCCATCCCTTTTCCTGCATTCATTCATAAGGATGGACTTTGATGCGGGGAAGGGAGTCGATAGCCAATATTTTCTATGTCGACAGAGTTGTTGCCCGTCGATATACACGGTGCGGTGCTGAACGGGGATCGAAATGCCATGCGCGTCGCGGTAATCGGAGCAGGGGTAATCGGCGTGACCGCCGCACTGGCGCTGGCCGAACGCGGGCACGCGGTAACGATATTGGACCGCCAGGGCGTGGCCTCCGGCGCCTCGGGTGGCAATGCAGGTGCATTTGCCTTTTCCGATGTCATTCCGCTGGCAACGCCCGGCATCATGAAAAAGGCGCCTGCCTGGCTTCTCGACCCCAACGGGCCGCTTTCCATTCCTCCCGCCTATGCCTTCAGGATTGCACCCTGGCTCCTGGCCTTTTTCAAGGCGAGCCTGCCCGCCCGTTACGGTGACGCGGTCGTGGCGCAAGGCGCCTTGATGGGCCACTCCGCTGCCGCGCTCGAGCGTCTGGTGAAAACCTGCGATCTCGAAGAGCTGCTGCGCCGTGAGGGGCAATTGCAACTCTACGAGGGCGAGCGCGAATTCAGGGCCAGCCTGCCCGGTTGGGAAGAACGCGAGGCCGTGGGTGTCAAATTCGACCTTCTCACGCGCCCCGAAGCGATTGCCGAAATCCAGCCGGGTCTTTCTCCGCGCTTTACCCATGCAGGGTTCACCCCTGACTGGAAAAACGTCACTGACCCCGCGCTCTGGACCACGGCAATCGCCGACAGGGCACAGGATCGTGGCGCCACATTTGTCAGATCCGAGATCACAGACATCACGCCCACCGAAAACGGCGTGGAACTGACCGGTTCAGACAAAAGTCTCGTATTCGATAAAGTCATTGTGGCCGCAGGCGCTCATTCGAACCGGCTGACGCGGACGTTGGGGATCAGTCTGCCGCTCGAAACCGAGCGCGGCTACAATGTGACCTTGCCTGAGGGCGCTTTCGATCTGCGCACTCATGTGACCTTTGCAGGGCACGGATTCGTGGTCAGCCGCATCGGTGACGGCATCCGCGTCGGTGGAGGCGTGGAGCTCGGCGGGCTCGATCTGGCACCGCGGATGAGCCGTGCCGATGCCTTGCTGGCCAAGGCGGCGCGGTTTCTGCCCGAACTCAGGACCGCCGGTGGACGCCGCTGGATGGGATTTCGTCCCTCAATGCCCGACAGCCTGCCGGTCATTGATCTTGCGCCGGGCCATTCCCGTGTCATTCTGGCATTCGGTCATGGACATCTGGGGCTCACGCAATCGGCTGGAACTGCAGAAATCATCGCCGATCTGGTTGACGATACCCCGCCTTCCATCGACATCACGCCGTTCCGGGCAACCCGTTTTTGAGAAGAGTTTTATGAGCCAGCATACCTTCCAGTGCATCGACGGACACACCTGCGGCAATCCGGTACGTCTGGTCGCCGGCGGCGCGCCCCTGCTCAAGGGTAACACCATGCTTGAACGGCGCGCGCACTTTCTGGCCGAATTCGACTGGATCCGCACCGGGCTGATGTTCGAGCCGCGCGGACATGACATGATGTCGGGCTCGATTCTTTATCCGCCCACGCGCCCCGATTGCGAGGTTGCGGTGTTGTTCATCGAAACCTCGGGCTGCCTGCCCATGTGCGGTCACGGCACCATAGGCACCATCACGATGGCGATCGAGAACGGGCTGATCGCTCCGCGCGAACCGGGAAAGCTCTCGATTGAAACACCCGCAGGTAAGGTCGACATCACCTATCATCAGGAGGGTCGGTTCGTTGAGGAAGTGCGCCTGACCAACGTGGCGTCTTTCCTCCACGCTGAAGGGCTGACCGCCGAGATCGAAGGGTTTGGAGAGCTCGTCGTCGACGTTGCCTATGGCGGCAATTTCTACGCGATTGTCGAGCCACAAAAAAACTTTCGCGACATGGCCGATTTCTCGGCTGCCGAACTGATCGGCCTGTCGCCCAAGCTGCGCGCGGCGCTCAACGAAAAATACCAGTTTGTGCACCCCGAGTACCCCCAAATCAGCGGGTTGAGCCACATCCAGTGGACCGGACAGCCGACCCAACACGGCGCGACGGCCCGCAACGCCGTCTTTTACGGCGACAAGGCGATCGATCGCTCGCCCTGCGGCACCGGCACTTCGGCGCGCATGGCGCAATTGACCGCAAAGGGAAAGCTCGCTGTGGGCGACGAATTCGTCCACGAAAGCATTATCGGCTCACTGTTTTCCGGTCGCATCGAGGCAGCGGCCCGGGTGGGCAGCCTCGAAGCCATCATCCCCTCCATCGGAGGCTGGGCCCGCCAGACCGGGTTCAACACCATCTTCATTGACGACCGGGACCCTTACGCCCACGGCTTTACGGTGATCTGACGCCGGGCTTCACCCCGGCGTGCCTGCGGGCCATGTATCACCGATACGATATCCCTCCGGCCAGGGATCGGACGGATCGAGCATGAGTTGCCTGGTTTCGGTTATCCATGCCCGACCTGAGATGGATGGAACTATGGCCGGTGTGTCGCCGATCGTGGTTTCGCGCTCGATCCGGCAGGCAAAGCGGCTGCCAATGATCGAAACGCCATAAAAGTCCTCACCAACCGCCAACTCGCCGCGTGCATGAAGAACGGCCATGCGCGCCGAACAGCCCGTGCCGGTTGGTGAGCGATCGAGCTTTCCCGGTTCGATGGCGACAGTGTTGCGACCGGTCTTTATCCCATCGATATCCTGGATCGGTGCGGTGAACTGGCAAAATGAAATATGGGACCAGTCCGGGTTCGTGGGGTGAGAAAATCCGAGCTGATCAGTGGCGGCGCGAGTCAATTTCATACCCATGCTGGCAAGGTCGTATGCCTCGTCCGGAACAAGGGAAAACCCCAGTTGATGGGCATCGACAAGAACAAAACTGTCCCCGCCATAAGCAGTATCGACCCGAAGGGTCCCGACCCCCTCGACCTCGATCACAGCGTCAAGCTTTGCCGCAAAACTGGGGTGGTTGATAACGCGGATTGAGGTGGCCTTGCCATTCTCGCATGTCGCCACGACCTCGATCAGTCCGCCGGGCGCTTCAAGGGTGAAGCGGGTTTCAGGCTCGGTCATTTCAATGATGCCCGTATCGAGCAGCACGGTCGAAACACAGATCGAGTTCGATCCCGACATCGGGGGCGTATGGATCGGTTCCATGATGATCCAGCCCATCGCCGCACGCGGGTCCTTGGGCGGTACCAGAAGATTGACATGCCGGAAGACGCCACCACGCGGCTCGTTGAGAACGAAATTACGTAGCCGGTCGTCGGCAGCGATCCATCGTGCCTGCTCCCAGATGGTTTCGCCGGGTGGGGGCGCATATCCGCCCACTATTACGTCGCCGACCTCGCCTTCGGCGTGACAACCTACGACATTGATGATTTTTGATGACCGCATGTGTCAGGCAGCTCCGTTCAGCAATGGTGCGGTGATGCGGGCTGAGTGCGGCGCGTCATCCCCTGAGCGGCTCGACGACCCGCGAACATATCCAGAGCACCTCGGCATCCTCTTCCGAGGCCCTGATGAGCGCGTGGCCCATGGTGCTGTCGAAATAGCAACTGTCACCCACCGAAAGCCGGGTGGGTGCATAAAACTGCGTATGAAGTTCGATCTCTCCCGACAGCACGAAAACAAACTCTTCACCGGGATGGGACAGCATGCCGTCAAATCGGGAAACCGAGTTCGCCTTTATTCTGGCTCGAAGCGGTACAAACTGCTTGTTTGCCAGATCGGTGCACAACATCTGATAGTCGTATTGCGCGGTATCGAGAGGAACCCCGTCTCCGGCGCGCGTTACCGTGCGGCGCCCACTGACAGTTGTGGTCTGGCGTTCTGAAAAAAGATCGGCGACGTCCACACCCAGCCCTTCGGCCAGGCTCAGAATTGTATCGTATGTCGGCGACATCTGCCCGTTCTCGATCTTGGACAGCGTCGAGGGGGCCAAATCACACCGCCGGGCCAGTTCATTGAGGGTAAAGCCATTGCTCTGCCGCAGATGGCGCAAGGTTTCGGCGATGGAATGTTGCGACCGGCGCTGCGAGCTTTTCTCGGATGGCTTGGGGAGGGTGCTGTTCATGAGCGCGGCCGCTGTCCTGTGGGTTTGTTCAAGTTTTAGGCTATTGCCAATGTTCTGAGACTGGCAAGGTCTTCTGCAGTAATGGGTATGCCGTTTTGTGTCGTTTGGGCACGAATTTCCGCGCGGCGCTGACCCGGTAGTCGCGAAACCCCCGCATCCTGCATTGCCGCGATCAGTGTATGCGCGCGCCGGTCGAACGGTTCACCCGCCGCGCGTGAAGGGTCGATCAGGATGATCAACTGCCCGGTATGCGGCGTCTGCGCGCCCTTGTGTCCCGACCAGTCGAACTCGAAGGAAAAGTGCCCACCCGTAAGGGCCGCTCCGAGCAATTCCACCATCATCGAAATCGACGATCCCTTGTGGCCGCCAAAGGTCAGCAGGGCGCCACCGTCCAGCACGGCCTGGGGGTCATCGGTTGGCTTGCCGTCTTTGTCGACCCCGGAATCGGGTGACAGAGCATGTCCCTTGCGGGCTGCGATCTGCACGTCGCCATTGGCCATCGCAGAGGTTGCGAGATCGAAAACGATCGGATCGCCGCCATCGAGTGGTGCCGCAAAGGCAAAGGGATTTGTGCCGAACACCGGGCTCTTGCCATCGAACGGCACGGTGCATGCAAAACTGTTGACAGCACTGATGGCAATCAGGCCTTCGCGGGCCAGCGGTTCGATATCGGGCCAGAGCGCGCTCAAGTGATGCGAATTGCGGATCGCCAGAACCGAAACTCCGGTTTGCCGGCACTTGCTGACGGCCAGATCGCGAGCGCGCGCCAATGCGACCTGGGCAAAGCCATTGCTCGCATCAACCCGGCAAAAGGACGGAGCGATGTCTTCGACCTCGGGAATGGCTCTGCCGTCGACCCAGCCTGTGCCCAAGGAATCCACGTAGCCCCGCATGCGAAAGATGCCGTGGCTATATGCGCCATCGCGCTCGCACATGGCGCAGTTCTCGGCCAGGATCGACGCGACGACCTTGTCCGTCCCGTGGTGCAGGAAGATTTTTTCGAGAAGTTCCACGAGTTCTGCATAGGCGATGGTTGTGGACACGAAGCGCTCCAGTAGAGAATATTTCCGATACGAAATATAGATTGATTTTCGTTACCCGTGCAAGAGGGAGTGTGTTTGGTATGGCTCTCGTTCTTGAATTGAAGAATATGCCCAAAAAATAGGCGTTTCGCTACCAATTCGATCGGGTTTAATCGAACAAAAAATCGAAACTGGTCGATTGACAGCATCGGATGGGTATGTACTATCGGAAATATAGTTTCCTTTAGGTGCACTCTTGAGGGGCGTTGAGGGTGCACCGCGTAGTGATACGCACATGTCATAAATGACGCCCGCATATCGAAAGGACATTCGAATGCGCATCGGAAACATCGGAAAATTGTCGCTTGTGGCGGGACTGCTTTCGTCCCTCACCATGGTGGCAGGGCCGGCGTTGGGTCAGGACTCGGACCTGGTGGTCAACAGCGCTGTCGCGCCAAGTACGCTCGATCCTGCATGGGCCTGCGGGCTGCAGGAGATCAGCTTTCTCCAGAATTTCTATGTAAGGCTTACCCAGTACGGAACGGCGGAGGGTCCGGAGGGTACTCGCGTCGTCGATTATTCGACCGTAGAGCCCTACCTTGCGGATTCCTGGGAGGTCAGCGACGATGGGTTGGTCTACACCTTCCATCTCAAGGAGGGTTATACCTTCGAAAGCGGCGCTCCGGTCGATGCCGAAGCGGTGCGCTATTCGCTCCAGCGTGTCCTGGACATGGCTGGCTGCGGGCGCTTCTTTTTGACAGACGGGCACATCGATCCCGTCATCATCGATGCGATCGAGGTGGTCGATCCGTTCACGTTGACCATCAGGCTCAACAAGCCAAACGGCAATATGTTGGGTGATCTGGCGACCCATGCGGCATCGATCGTTGATCCGTCGGTCGTGGAAGCCAATGGTGGTGTGGTCGCGGGGCAACCCAATGAATTCATGGCCGCCAATGTGACCGAGTCCGGTCCGTTCCTGCTTGAATCCTATTCCGCAAACCAGAGTGCGCGGATGGTTGCCAATCCCGAGTTTGTTGGAGAAGCTCCGGCGTCGGATGCGATCAGCGTCAACTGGATCACGGCGGCGCCCACCCTGTTGTTGCAGGCGCGCACAGGGCAGGCCGATATCACCTTTGGTTTGGCAAAGCAGGCCGTGACCACGCTTGCCGATAACCCGGGCACGCGCACCATCGCCTATACCAGCCCCTTCGTGCAGCAGATGATGTTGCCGAACACCAAGGCGCCCTGGGACAACGTTCTCTTCCGCGAGGCCGTTGCCCATGCCGTGCCCTATGAGGACATCGTGGAGCGCGTCGCCTATGGCTACGGCACGCTCTACTACGGCCCCATCCCCCCGAGCTTGCCGGGATACAATGCCGAACTGAGCCAGCCCATCCCCTTCGACCTCGATCGCGCCAGGGAGTTGATCGCCGAAAGCGGCGTGGCCACGCCGGTCGATATCGAGGTGATGATTCAGGAGGGCGATGCGACCCAGCAGCAGTTGGCGACGGTCCTGCAGAGCACATGGGCGGATCTGGGCATCAATCTCAACATTCGCGTGGCACCGGCTGCCGAGTTCCAGGATCTGTCGCAGGGTCATCAGGTTCAGTCCCTGATGCGGCTCGATGGGCCGGGCGTGTTCGAGGTCGGCTACTATTGGGGTTACGACGCCGTCTGCGACAACTCCAATAATCTCACCGAATATTGCAACCCTGAAGTCGACGAACTGGTCGATCAGTTGCGCGCCTCCTCCGATGAGGCAGAGCGTCAGGCGATCATGGATCAGGTGACCGAAATCTGGCGGTCGGAATATCCCAAGATCCTGTTTTTCGAGGACCAGCCGGTCGTCGTGCTGAGTGATGCGGTGACCGAGTTCACCTTCTCACCGCTGCCCGACTACCGCTATTGGGCGAAATAGACTTTCCAGGAGAAAGAACGAATGGCAACGCGTATTGGTGTCGATATTGGCGGCACGTTCACTGACCTCGTCTATTTCGACGAGCGGACGGGCAAGACGGCGGAAGGCAAGGTTCCCACTGTACCTTCCGCGCCAGAGGAGGGGGTCGTGCATGCGATCACCAGCCACGTACCTCAGGATATCATCGAGGAAGCCGAGTTCTTTCTCCACGGAACCACAGTCGGCCTCAACGCTCTTCTGGAGCGTCGGGGTTCGAGGGTCGGCCTGATCACCACCACCGGGTTCCGCGACGTGCTCGAAATTCGTCGCGGCGACCGGGCCGAAATGTACAATTTGTTCTGGAAACAGACCGAACCTCTGGTGCCCCGGCGCCTGCGTCTTGAAGTGGACGGGCGCGTGCTGGGCAACGGCTCCGAGTATCGGCCTCTCGATGAAGATACGGTCAAGGTTGCTGCACAAAAACTGATCGCAGAAGGCGTCGATGCGATCGCCGTCAGCCTCATTAACGCCTATGCAAACCCCGATCATGAACTCGCTGTCGAGCGTATCTTGCGCGACGAGGGGTTCGAGGGCGGAATTTCGCTTTCGCACAAGATTTCCGGCGAGTATCGCGAGTATGAGCGGACCTCGACGACCTGTATTGACGCGTTTGTGCGTGGCCGCATGTCCAACTATCTGCGCCGTCTCGATGGCCGGTTGCGTGAACTCGGTTTCAAGGGCACATCGCTGATCACCCGGTCCGGCTCCGGTTCGATGACCTTTGCCGAAGCCGAGGATCGCCCGTTTGAAACCATCATGTCCGGTCCGGTGGGCGGCGCACAGGGTGCCAGCGAGCTGGCCAGAATGCTCGGCATCAAGGCGCTGGTAACCGCTGACGTCGGCGGAACCAGCTTCGATACGGCCCTGGTGATCGACGGCAAGCCCCAGGTACTGTTTGAGGGCATGATCGACAACATGCCAATCCAGAGCCCTTGGGTGGATGTCCGCTCGATCGGGTCCGGCGGAGGCTCGATAGCCCATATCGATCCGGGCGGCCTTATGCGGGTCGGGCCGCGCTCGGCCGGCGCCGTGCCGGGTCCCGCCTGCTACGGCAAGGGCGGCACCGAACCGGCCATGACCGATGCCGCAGCGTGGCTGGGGATGCTCGGGCCTGGCGATCTGGCGGCCGGAATTCATCTCGATATCGAAAAGGCAAGGTCCGCACTCGAATCGGTGGGAACTCATATCGGTCAGGATGTCGAGGCGACGGCCGCGGGCGTGATGCGTATATCCTCAGCGGCAATGGCAAATGCCATGCGTGAGATTTCGCTCGACCAGGGCCTCGACCCGCGTACCATCACGCTTGTGCCTTTCGGTGGCGCCGGGCCGTTGATGGGCACGCTTCTGGCCGATGAGCTCGAAATGAACCACGTCGTGATCCCGCCTCTGGCCGGAAATTTCTCGGCCTGGGGGCTTCTGGGAGCAGACATGGTGCAATCGGCCGCCCGCACCCGTGTCATCGACTTTGTTTCCGGCGCTCTCCAGGAGGTCAATGGCGTTCTGGACGAACTTTTTGCAACGCTGACAGAGCGCAGCACGGCCCATGCCAACCACGCTGTGCAATCGGCCCGGCTGGACCTTCGCTACAAGGGGCAGGAACACACGCTTTCCATCGAGGTGGCGGTAGAGGGCGGCGCGGTTTCCGAAGACGAAACAGTCATCCTCGACCGGTTTGTAACCGAATATGCGCGCACCTTCGGTGCCACAATGAACCAGGACGTCGAACTGGTTTCGGTGCGGGCCAGCACCACGGTTCTGCTGCCGCGCCGCGATCTGAGCTACGCGCCGAAACATTCCGATGGCAATAACGATCGCGTAATGGACGTCTATTCCTTCGAAACCAAAGAGCGCGTGCCGTTCAGGATCATCCCCCGGAGCACGATTTCGGGCAGGGTCAAGGGCCCGGCGATCATAACCGAAGAGACAACGACGACCTATGTCGACGTTCAATGGACCATCTCGAACGGCAAGGCGGGCGAGATCATTTTGGAGCGGACCCACTGATATGGCAAAGAGACACGAACCAGTCGTCCACAATGCGGGCATGTTCGGCCGGATGACCGAGACAAAGGCGGATCCGATCACAACGGAAGTCATCCGCCACGCGCTCAACTCCGCGGCCAACCAGATGAAACGGGCCCTGATCCGGACGTCGTTTTCACCCATCATTTACGAGGTGCTCGACTTCGCGGTGGCTATCTACGACAAGGAAGTCCGGCTGCTTTCCCAGGCGCCGTCGCTTCCGATGTTCATGGGCACGCTGTCCTTCTGCATCAACGAGGCGGTCAAGGCCAATGGGGGACCCGAAACCCTCAATCCGGGAGACGCGCTGATCTACAACTGGCCCTTTGGGACCGGCTCGCATCCCCAGGACATGGTCATCATCATGCCCGTATTCCTCAACGATGAGGAGTTGATCGGCTATACTGCGATCAAGGGCCACTGGCTCGACATCGGGGCCAAGGATCCCTACTGCACCGATACAACCGACGTGTTCCAGGAAGGTGTGATCTTTCCAGGGGTCAAGATTTATAAGGAAGGGGTTCTCAACGAGGATATCTTCCGCATGATCATGGCCAATACCCGCGTGCCCCAAATGGTACGGGGCGACCTTGATGCCCAGATCACCGGTTGCCGGGTCGGCGTAAAGTCGCTGCTCGAGGTCGTCGAGCGCTTCGGGCTCGAAACCTATCGTGCGGCGGTCGACGACATGTTCGACCACGGCGAGCGCATCGTGCGATCCTATTTCGAGAAAATCCCTGATGGCCGTTATGTCGGCAAGGGCGAGATGGACAACAACGGGGTCACCAAGGATCGTATCCCCTTCGAGATCGCGCTCGAGGTCAAGGGATCGGACGTGGTTCTCGATTTCTCAGGCGTTCCGGACGAACAGGTCGGCCCGACGAACTCGCCGCTCCCCACGACAATTTCGGCCAGCCGCGTCGCCATCACCATGCTGGCGGGCTATGGTGAGGCTCCCCACGAGGGCCATTTCCGCGCCCTCAAGGTCATCACCCGCCCCGGGTCGATGTTCGATCCCCTGCCGCCAGCGCCCTCCTTTATTTATGGCTGGCCGGGCTTGCAGGCCATCGAAGTGATCTACAATGCCGTCGCCAATGCATTGCCCAAGGCCGTTCCGGCTCAATCGGGCGGCTGCATCTGTTCCATTGTTGCATGGGGACAGCGTGAAGAAACCAGGGAACCCTGGGCGGACGGCACTCCATTGCCCACCGGACAAGGTGCGTGGGACGGCGGCGATGGCGGCACGATGCTACACATAGCCGAATCCGCGACCCGTTTCACTCCGGCAGAGGTTTGGGAGCAGCGCAATCCCTGGATCGTCGAGCAACTGGCACTGGCCAGCGATTCGGTTGGACCGGGAAAATGGCGGGGCGGTCCGGGGCTCAATCTCGACATCCGCATGACTGAGGATACCCTGATTACAACCGTGTTCGAACGGTCTCTCAACGCACCCTGGGGATTGTTGGGCGGCAAGGAAGCACGGCCGAACAATTGCTATGCGCAGATGCCGGATGGTGAGGTTCATTCGATCGCCAAATCGACCCACTTTCACATGCCAAAGGACTCGGTTCTTCAAATGAAGACCGGCGGTGGCGGGGGTTATGGCGATCCGTCCGAACGCCCCATTGCAAGCGTCCAGCGCGATGTCGAGGATGGCTATATGACCGAGGCCTATGCCCGGAAACACTATCCTCACGCATTCGCCTGAGCCCAATGCCGGGAGTGCGGCGAAGTCATCGCACTCCCGAAACGAAAAATGTTGAGAGGACGGATTTGGTGCGACGACTTTTTGCGCAACTGGCCCATGACCGCGAATTGCTCTTTGGCGTGATCATTCTCGGCGTCATCGTGTTTCTTGCGCTGTTCGGTCGCCTGCTATGGCCCCTCGATCCGCTTCGCGTCGATATTTTGAACTCTCTGCTCCCGCCAAGCTTCGAGCACCCGATGGGCACCGACGATGTGGGGCGTGACGTCTTCGCGCGCTTCATCCAGGGGGCGCAGGTCTCGATCGGTGTGGCCATCGGGGTCACGATCGCCGGAACGCTTATCGGCGGCACCCTCGGTCTGCTTGCCGGTCTTGTCGGCGGGTGGTTCGATGCTGTCATTTCGCGGGTCATGGATGCTATCCTGGCCTTCCCGCCGCTCATTCTCGCAATGGCGGTTGCCATTGGGCTCGGAGCGGGGATCGTCTCGGCCGCCATCGGGGTGATCCTTGCCGCCATCCCCTGGTACTTCCGGCTGCTGCGCAGCGAAGTCCTGCGGTTGCGCACCCTGATGTACGTGGAATCCGCCCAGGCCCTGGGTGCCTCCAATTTCCGTCTGATCCGGCTCCATATCCTGCCCCAGACCACCTCGACGATCTTTATTCAGGCCTCCTCGGTCTTCAGCTTTTCGATCCTGACCCTTGCCGCCCTCGGCTTTGTCGGCCTTGGCATCCAGCCCCCCACTCCCGAATGGGGAACCATGATCACAGAGGGGCTTGCCTTTGCGCTGACCGGTCAATGGTGGCTCGGCTTTTTCCCGGGGTTGGGCATTTTCATGCTCGCGGTATCGGCCAACCTGATTGCCGACCGGCTGCGCGACATCTACGACCCGAAATCGGGCGCGCGACTGTCAATCTAGGAGCGGTCAGATGATAAATTTTCTGCTTGGACGGATCGGTTCAGCTTTCATTACGGTTTTCGGAGCCTCGGTGCTGGCCTTTGTGGTTCTGCGTGCCGTGCCGACCAATCCGGCCCGTCTGATCGCCGGCCCGTTCGCCAATGACGAAGTGATCGCCAGCATCACCGCCCAACTGGGCCTCGATAAGCCGCTCTTCGTTCAGTATTTCGACTATGTCGTTTCATTCTTCTCGGGCGACTGGGGATTTTCCTACAGTGCCGGCCAGCCGGTCCTGTCCCAGATCCTTGAGCGGTTGCCCGCCAGCGCCGAATTGGCGCTTTATGCATTCGTGTTCGCTTTTGTCGGGGCGGTTCTTATTACGGTTCTGGTCAGTTTCCTCCAGTCGAGATGGCTCGACCGGCTGTTGCGGCTCTTTTCCTTCATCAGCGTGGGAATTCCCCCATTCTGGTTGGCACTGCTGTTCCTGATGGTCTTTTTCGAGCAGCTCGGCTGGTTCCCCGGTCCTGTGGGGCGGGGACCGGTGCCCGCCGACCTCCGCACCGGCTTTTATACGTTCGACTATCTTCTGGAAGGCAACCTGGCCGGATTTGCCACTGCGTTCCACCATCTGGCGCTTCCGGCCCTGGCCCTGGCGCTCGGGCCACTGGGGTATCTGGTGCGTCTGTTGCGGGCCAATCTTCTCGATGTGGTCAGCGAGCCGTTCGTCACCGTCCTGCATGCCAAGGGCGTGGCGCCCATCTCGACCCATTTCCGGCACATCCTGCCCAATGCCTTTTTGCCCACCCTGACGGCGGGCGGACTTATCCTTGCCCAGCTTTTAGGGGGCAGCGTGCTTGTCGAGCGGATTTTCGTCTGGCCGGGGATCGGCACTCTGGTGATCGATGGGATCCTGCGCCAGGACTATGCGGTGGTGCAGGCATTCATCATGCTCAGCGCCATAATCTATATCGGCGTCAATCTGCTGGTCGACATTCTCTATGGCTATGTCGATCCGCGCGTGCGTAGGAGTTGAGGCTATGACCGATCCCGCTGCAATTCCGCTGCTCGAGGTGAAAGGTCTCAAGACCTCGTTTGCCACCCCAAGGGGGGTCGTGCGCAGTGTCGACGATGTATCGTTTTCCATTCCCGCCGGCAAAACACTGGGTGTCGTCGGGGAGTCCGGTTCCGGAAAATCGGTGACCTCGCTGTCCATAATGCGCCTTGTCGGGCGCGGGGGCGGCAGCATCGACGAAGGATCCATCAGGTTCAACAGGCCCGGCGGGCCGGAAATCGATATCCGGGCGCTTGACGAAAGAGCCATGCGCGCCGTGCGCGGCAACGACGTCGCGATGATCTTCCAGGAGCCCATGACCAGTCTTGACCCCGTGTGGTCGATTGGGGCGCAGATCATCGAAGCCATCAGGCTCCACCAGAACGTATCGAAAAAGCAAGCACGCGAAAAAGCTATCGAAATGCTCCGGCTGGTGGGGATCCCCGCGCCGGAAAACCGGGTCGACGATTTCCCCCATCAGCTCTCGGGAGGCATGCGCCAAAGAGTGATGATCGCCATTGCGCTATCGTGCCGGCCCTCCCTGTTGATCGCCGACGAGCCGACAACCGCGCTCGATGTGACCATTCAGGCCCAGATTCTCGATCTCATCCGCCGCCTCCAGAAAGAGATCGGCATGTCGGTGCTGTTCATCACCCACAATCTCGGTGTCGTTGCGGAAATCGCCGATCGTGTGGCGGTGATGTATGCGGGCCAGGTGGTCGAGGAAGGGCCCGTTCGGACAATCTTTTCCGCCCCGCGCCACCCCTATACCGTGGGTCTGCTCAAATCCATTCCCAACCCCGCCGTCAGGTCTGCGTCAAGCAAGCTCGAAACCATTGGCGGCGCGCCTCCAAACCCTCTGGACCTGCCGAAAGGTTGCCGTTTCGCGCCACGCTGCCCGCTGGCCATCGACGCCTGCCGCGAGGCGCCGCCACCCTTGTTTGATGTCGGTGCCGACCATGGCGCACGCTGCATCCGCTGGCAGGAGGTGAGCCAATGAGTGCTTCAAAAGCTCTTTTGTCCGTCAATAATCTGTCCAAGCGCTTTCCGGTCAAGGGCCAGCCCTTTTCGCGCGAAAAGCGCCAGGTGCACGCGGTCGACGATGTGAGTTTTGAGATCGCCCGCGGCGAGGTCGTCGGGCTCGTTGGGGAATCGGGGTCGGGCAAGACCACGATCGGGCGCACCATAATGCGGCTGACCGACCCGACCGAAGGCGAAATCGTCTATGAAGGCACTGACATCGCCAGCTTGCCTGAACGCGAAATGATGGCCTTCCGGCGCAAGATTCAGATGGTGTTTCAGGACCCTTTTGCGAGCCTCAATCCGCGCAGGAAGGTGGGCGAACTGATCGCCGAAGGCATGGAAATCCATGGCATTGGCACGCGCAAGGAGCGTGAGGCCGAAGTGGCGCGACTGCTCGAGCTTGTCGGGCTACCCGCTGATGCCGCCCAACGGTTTCCGCATGAATTTTCCGGCGGCCAGCGCCAGCGCATTGGCATTGCACGCGCACTCGCGGTTTCCCCGGGCTTTATCGTCGCCGACGAGCCGGTTTCCGCGCTCGACGTGTCCGTTCAGGCCCAGGTTCTCAACCTCTTGCAGGACCTTAAGGATCAGCTTGGACTCACGATCTTGTTCATCGCCCACGATCTTGCCGTGGTTGAACATTTTTGCGATCGGGTGATCGTTATGTATCTGGGTCGCATCATGGAGATCGCCCCTCGCGACCGGCTCTACGCATCTCCCAAGCATCCCTATACCGAAGCGCTGCTGTCGGCCGCGCCTGCTCCCGACCCCGACAGACAAGGCCACCGTATCGTTCTCGAGGGGGATATCCCAAGCCCCATCGATCCGCCGTCGGGGTGCGTGTTGAGAACGCGGTGCCGCTACGCGCTTCCCGAATGCGCCCAAATTCGCCCGGAATTGCGTGAGGTCGCGCCCGGCCACCTCAAGGCCTGCATCCGCGACGACATTCTCTGAAGGTCCACCATGCCGATTATCAATTCCATCAATGAAATGCTCGATGACATCGTCGCCTGGCGGCGCGATTTTCATGCCCATCCCGAACTGCTTTACGATGTGGACCGAACGGCGGCAAAGATCGCCGAGCGTCTTGAAAGCTTTGGCGTCGACGAAGTCGTGACCGGTATCGGCAGGACCGGCGTCGTTGGCGTGATCCGCGGGCGCGCACCAGGCAAGTCCATAGGACTGCGGGCCGATATGGATGCGCTGCCGATCAAGGAGGCAACGGGCCTGCCTCATGCGAGCACCACACAAGGGCTGATGCACGCCTGCGGCCATGACGGACACAGCGCCATGCTCCTCGGGGCGGCTCGACATCTGGCCCAGACCCGAAATTTCGATGGCACGATCATGGTGATCTTCCAACCCGCCGAAGAGGGCGGAGCGGGCGGATTGGCCATGGCCGAAGACGGTTTGTTCGAGCGGTTCGGCATCGAAGCGGTCTATGGCATGCACAATCTGCCCGGCTTGCCCGAAGGCAGCTTTGCCACCTGTTCGGGCGCCATCATGGCATCGGCCGATGAATTCGATATAGAGATCACGGCCCAAGGCGGGCATGCCGCCTGGCCTCATGAGGCCATCGATCCCGTACTCGTTGCCGGTCACATGATTACCGCGCTCCAGTCGATCGTTGCGCGCAATGTCGATCCGCTTGCCTCGGCGGTGATTTCGACAACCCGCATGGAAGCGGGCAGTGCCTACAACGTTATCCCCGGTACAGCACAACTATCGGGAACCGTTCGCACGCTTGCCCCCGAGACGCGCGATACGGTCGAAGCGAAAATGAACGCGGTTGTTTCGCACATCGCCAGTGCCTTTGGTGCCGCCGCAAAGCTCGATTTCCGCCGTGGATACCCTGTAACCGTCAACGATCCCGAGCACACCCGGTTTGCCTGTGCAATCGCCCAGGAAATCGTCGGCACCGAAAACGTCAATCCCGATCTCGTGCCGATGATGGGCGGAGAAGATTTCGCGTTCATGCTCGAACGCCGCCCGGGAGCCTATGTCTTCATTGGCAACGGCCAGACAAGCGGGCTTCACACCGACACCTACGATTTCAACGACGAGATCATCCCGGCCGGCGTCAGTTATCTGGTTCGTCTGGGCGAGGCTGCGGCCTCCGGTCGATCTCGGTAAGACTGGCCGGCACCGCCCAAGCGGCCGATCACACGGCGACCGACGTAGCGGGGCGTGGCGCGCCGCCGATCGACTGCACCGACAAAGATCCGGCCGTAACGCCCGCATCGAGGCACTCGCCCAGAGCGCGCCCGGAAAGATACGCATCGATCAGGCCCGCGTTGAAGGCATCGCCCGCTCCCGTCGTATCGACGACATGAACCTTGGGCGCCGTAGTCGAGAGCCGCGTCTTGCCTGCGCCGAGCAATCCGCCCCGGCCGCCGCATTTGATCGCGACGATGGGAAAATGATCGGCCAGCACATCGAGCGCCTGTGCGAGATCGGACTTGCCGGTGATGGCGGCCGCTTCCTCGGCATTGGGAAGAAAGATGTCCACACCCGCGCAGGCCTTGAGCAGCCCCGGTTGGCCGATGAGTGTTTCATCCCAGCTTGGATCGAGCGCGACGACCAGCCCGGCCGCCTTGGCACGCGAAACAAGATCTGGCTGTTCATCGAGCGTTGCATATTCGGCGATGTGTAAGAGAGCTGCCCGCTCCCAGGCCAGCGCGTTCGCAAAGCGAGTCGGTACGGCGCGTCCGGCTCGACATGAAAGAAAGGCCCTGTCCTCCGCATTGGTCATCACGACGGTGACCTGCGGCCCCGCATCGGCCCGACGCTCGAGAAAACGCAGATCGATGCCACTCTCTTCAAGTTGGGGCGCCAGCGTTTGCGACAGCGGGTCGGTGCCATAAGCGGCCAGCAGGGCAGCCGGGCGGTCAAGATGGGACAGATGGGCCGCGGCGATGAACGCCCCGCCGCCAAGCACAGGCTGCATGGAACGCGCAAAAACCTCATGGCCCATTTGCGGCATGCCCGAGAGTCCGGAGAAAACAAGGTCGCAATAGATGCGGCCGACGCTGATCACAGCGTCGCGCGGCGATTTCAGATTCATAGACGCCCCAAGGCTTTTTCGCTCTGCGCGTCGAAGAGATAGAGATTCCCCGGAGCCGCCCAGGCTGTAACGATACTGTCGACTGCGGGCAAAAGCTTGCCCGGTGCCGTGGCAATGGCCGATGATCCGGCGATATCGAGATGCACCAGAGTTTCCGAACCGAGCGGCTCGACCGCGGTGACCTTGCCGTCAAAGGCCAGCGCGGCATCGGCCGGGGCTTCGCCCACGAGGAGGTCATGCGGTCGGACTCCGACAAGGATTTTGCCCGATCGGGCCTGGGGCAGGGTGCCCTTGACCTTGACGCCTCCAGCTGTCAGCGCGCCGTCTGCCGCGCTGCCATCGATCAGGTTCATGGACGGGCTGCCGATAAACCGTGCGGTAAAAACATCGACGGGGCTGTCGTAGAGCTCGGTCGGCGTGCCCACCTGCAAGATGAGCCCGTCGCGCATCACAACGATACGGTCGGCCATGGTCATCGCCTCGATCTGGTCGTGGGTGACATAGACGATGGTGGTTCCAAGGCGCTGATGCAGGCGCTTGATTTCGATGCGCATCTGCGAGCGCAATTGTGCGTCGAGGTTGGAGAGCGGTTCATCGAACAGGAACGCTGCCGGATCGCGCACCATGGCGCGCCCGATGGCGACACGCTGGCGCTGGCCGCCCGAAAGTGCAGCCGGACGGCGCTCGAGCAGATCTTCAAGGCCCAGAATCTTGCCGGCCTCGGCAATGCGCCGCTGCTTTTCGGACTTGGAAAGTTTGGAGGTGTAAAGCCCGAACCCGATATTCTGCCCCACCGTCATGTGGGGATAAATGGCGTAGTTCTGGAACACCATGGCGATGTTGCGCTGCTTGGGTTCGTACTGATTGACGATTGTATCGCCGATCTTGAGCACGCCGCCCGAAATTTCCTCGAGCCCGGCGATCATACGCAGGGTTGTCGATTTTCCACAGCCCGATGGCCCGACGAAAACCACGAACTCGCCATCGGCAATTTCGAGGTCGATGCCGTGAACGGCGGTCACCTTGCCATAGCGCTTAACGAGGCCTTCCAACTGGATTTCTGCCATCACGCCGCTCCTAAAAGTGCATTGAATTTGTCATTGAGTTCGCTGTGTGCGTTTTTTTGCCGTTCCGCGCGTCGGGCCGCGCCGGCGGAAAATGTCGCGAGCTTTTCGCGATAGCGTCCGAGCGAGGCTCGAAGTGCTGCAGGTGCAGGACCCCCGAGCCGGTCGCGAACCGAAACGAAATGCCTTGCCGAAACCAGTTCGGCAAATCGCTCGGGCGAAAGGTTTGAAGCCCGCCCCGTTGCGTCTTCGAATGCCGATGTAAAGGGCCCGTATCCGTCCTCGGCCAGCGAGCCCTCGGCCGCAACCACGGCTCGTGCAACCGCCGCCGAAACCTCGTGCGCCTGCCGGAACGAGAGATCCTCGAGCCGGACGAGACTGTCGGCCAATTCGGTAATGGTGATGCATGAGCGCTTGGTGTTGATCTCAACCCGTTCGGCGTTGATCGACACCTGCGCGGTCAGTGCGGTGAAAAGGTCGAGCACGCGATAGGCGGCATCGAACGCCTGATAGCCCATGGCCTGGCTTTCACCCTCGCTATCGTTCATGTCGGTGAAGGGCGTGTTGTGCATGATGTCGAGCATCGCCTTGGCCCGGCCATAGGTTTGGCTCGCCAGATGGCGAAGGTGCTCTATGGGCACCGGATTGCGCTTTTGCGGCATGATCGATGAAATCTGAACCAGCGAGTTGGGCACGTAGAGCTGCGCCACCTCGAAGCTCGACCAGACCTGAAAGTCCTGGATGGGCCGGCCGAGATGGAGAAAGCTCAGCGCCATCGCGCCATAAATGCCGGTGATGTAATCGACCGACGCAATGCAGCCATAGGAATTTTCCAGCGGACGGGAAAACCCGAGCAACTCGGCCACCCGCTCCCGCTCGATTGGGAAACCCGATGTGGTGATCGCCGCGGCGCCCATGGGCGAGAGATCGATCACCTCGAGGGCCGCTTCCACTTTCTCGATGTCGCGGATCAGCACCTCGGCCATGGCGCCAAGATAGTGCCCGAAGGTCGTCGGCTGCGCCGGCTGCCCATGCGTATAGGCAACGATCAGCGTTTCCGCTTCCCGCTCGGCTGTTGTCAGCACCGCGTCGAGCAGCGCCCGCATCTTTTCGAGCAGGATTTCGGTGCGCGGCTTGAGCCCGAGCTTGAACAAGGTGTGATCGATATCATTGCGCGACCGCGAGGTATGAAGCCGCCCCGCCAGGTCGGGTCCGAGCCGGCCCTTGAGGTGCTTTTCGATCAGGAAGAAGAAATCCTCGACCTCGCCGGTATAAACCAGGCTGTCGAGATCGATTTCGGCATCGATGGCGACAAGAGCCCTGGCAATGGACGCGGCCTGCTCGCGTTTGAGGATACCGGTTTCGGCCAGCATGACCAGATGCGCCCGATCGATGGCCCTGAACCCGTCGGCATGATGATCCTTGGCGCCGTCGAAAAGCGGGCGAAGCACGGCCTCCTTGTAGACAGGATCGGGAAAAACGCTCGTATCTTTCATCGCGGTCATCGATCAGCCCTTCAAGCCGGCCAGCATCACACCGCGTACGATGTAGCGCTGGAGGACGAGGAAAACGAGCAGGGTGGGGATGGTCGCAAGCGCTGCGCCGGTCATGATCATTTCCCACTGGATCGATTGCTCGACCGCAAAGCTCGAAAGCCCCACCGGCAGCGTATAAAGCTCGCGGCTGTTGGTGACGATGAGCGGCCAGAAAAACGCCGTCCAGTTGCCCAGGAAGGTAAAGATCGCCAGAGCCGAGATGGCCGGGGCCACCATGGGCATGGCAATTTTCCACCAGATCGTGAATTCGTTCAGCCCATCCACGCGCGCCGCTTCGAGGAAATCGTCGGGCACGGTTTCAAAGAACTGCTTCATCAGGAACGTACCGAACGCCGTCATCATGCCCGGGAACATGATGCCCCAATAGCTGTCGATCCAGCCCAGTTGCGCGCTCATCAGATACCACGGGATCACCAGCATTTCGGTGGGGATCATCAGGGTCGACAGAATGGCAATGAAAATCAGGTACCGGCCACGAAACTGGAATTTCGCCAGCGTGTAACCAACCAGGGAGTCGAAAAAGACGTTCGAAAGCGTCACGCTTACCGCGACCAGCGTCGAATTGAAGAACCACCGCACGAAACGCCCGTCCGATAGCACCTTGATATAATTGTCGAAGGTGGGCGCCGCTGGGATGAGCCGCAAATCATAAACCTGGCTCGCCGTTTTCAGCGAGGTCGAAAACATGAACAGCAGTGGTGTGATCATCAGCACTCCGCCAATGAGCAACAGTGTCCAGATCAGGATACGGTCCGGGCGGATGGAGGCGGCGTTGTGTTTGAGCTCGGAGCTCGTGGCAGCTGTGGCGGTCATCAGCGTGTCCTCAGAACCCAGAGTTGCAGCAGCGAAACGATCAGAAGGATGGTAAAGAGCACCACCGTCTGCGCTGCCGCATAGCCCATGTTGAAGGAAGAAAAGGCCGTCTGGTAAATCATCAGCACCAGCGGCTTTGTCGTGTTGAGCGGCCCGCCCGGATCGTTGCTGGTCATGTTGTAGACCTGATCGAAAATCCGCAGGAATCCGATCGAGGAAAAGACGACGAGGAATACGGTCGTGGGCTTGAGAAGCGGCAGGGTGATCTTGCGCAGGATGGCCCACTCGCCAAGCCCGTCAATGCGCGCCGCTTCATAATAGGTCTGGGGAATGGCCCGCAGTCCGGCCATGAAAATGATGATCTGGAACCCCAGCCCCGCCCAGATCGCCGTCACCATGATGGCGGGCAGAGCTTGCTCTGTCGAGCGCAGGAAGGGCTGGGCCGGAAGGCCCACAGTGCCCAGAAAGCCGTTGATGATGCCGATCGGTGGCGGCTGATAGAACCAGCGCCAAACCCACGCCATGGCGGCGGCCGTCGTCAGGAACGGCAGGAAATAAAGGGCACGTATGAAACTGTGCATGAACCGCACGCGGTCGAGATAATAGGCCACGGCGAACGAGATGACGAGGCTGATCGGCGTGCCGACAATCAGATACGCGAACGTATTGCGGAACACCTGCCAGAACAGCGGATCGTTGTAGAGCTCGATATAATTTTCGGCCCCGATGAACTCGGCCGGTCGCAGAAGATCCCAATCGGTGAACGACAGCCAGAACGCCTGCACAGTGGGATAGAAACGGATCACCACGTAAAAGACCACGGGCAGGGCCAAAAACGTCCACACCCAGACCAGGCGCTTCTGTCCAATGCTGAGACGATTCCAGGCTCCGGGTCGCTCCACGGTGCCACTTGCCGATGCTGCCGCAGTCATCGCCTGCCACTCCTGCTGATTTGCATAACCGGTACGGCCGGGCTGTTGTCCGGCCCGATTGGATCGAATGCCAAAAGAGCGGACCGGTCAGTCAACCGGTCCGCTCCCATTGTTACTGGTCGGCGTAGAAGTCGTCGAGGATGGCCTGTTCTTCCTCGGCGGCCGCAGCCAGCGAGTCTGCGGGCGACTGACCCTGCAGCGACATACGGCTTTCCATGTCGATCGCCACCTGCCGCTGGGCGGCCTCGTCCACAAAGATCGTGGTGTGGGCGTATTCAAGTCCTGCAAGGAACGGACCATAGATGGGGTCTGAAAGATTTTCCTCGGTCAGCGCAACATCCTTGCGCGCGGGAAGTTCGCCCACCACGTCGAGCCAGATTTCCATGGCTTCGGGCGAGCTGATATAGGCGAGGAACTTCTGGGCCGCTTCGAGCTCTTCGCCTTCGGCGCGCGCGCCGATCGCATTGGCAAAATAGCTCGCATAGTTCGAACGCATGCCGTCTTCATTGGCAGGCAACTCGGTCACACCCCACTCGAATTCCTCGATGGAGCCGAACGCACCAAGACGGAAAGTGCCATCGATGGTCATTGCGGCGCGGCCGGCGCGGAAGGCGGCCTGCGGCTCATCCATGAACCCGACCTGGGTCACGGCATCATCGCCCAGATAGAGGTCGGCCTGCCATGTTGTTGCGGCAAGGCCCGCCTCGTCATTGTAGGTCACGGTGCGACCATCGTCGGAATAAGGCTGGCCGCCGAACTGGCGGACGAGGCCCTCGCGCCACCACTGGTGGTCCTGACCGGCCATGCCCATCGCAATGCCGACCGTCGTGATGTTGCCGCCGCCGTCACGCTCAACTGTCGCTTCCGCAGCTTCGACGAGCTCGTCGAGCGTCTGCGGAGGGCTTTCCGGATCGAGCCCGGCAGCTTCGAGAATGTCCTTGTTGTAGAACAGGGCCAGCGAACGCACGGCGGTGGGCAGTCCCCAATACTGTCCGTCACGCTCCATGGCGGAAACGATGGGGAAGAAATCGGCTTCGATTTCCTCGGTCGGGAAAACCTCGGGATCGAGCGGCTGGATCAATCCGCCAGCGATGAAATTGTCGAGCCAGCCATAAAACAGCTGGGCTACATCCGGACCCTGACCGGCAACATTGGCGGCCACGACGCGGGTCTGGTAATCGGCATAGGGGAATGTCTGGTGATTGACCGTGATATCGGGATTGGCTTCCTCGAAATTGGCGATCAACTGGTCCATTGCCTGGACGCGGGTGTCAAATACATACTGCCAGTATTCGATTTCCACCGCCTGGGCCGAACCCAGGGCAGCCAGGCTGACGCCGGCTGAAAGTGCGGTCAATGCAAGTGCTCTACGCATGCTAATCCCTCCTTTGGGAGCAGGGAAACATCTTCCCTGCGTGATTGCTTGGCGGCTCGGACCCCTCCGTCCACCATCCGGTCATCGTCAAATGATGTGCGATGCCTTGTCAATAAAATAATTTACTTTCGTTATTGGAGCGACGAGTCACGCCGGATCGAGATTAACGCTTGGCGCAGCCGCGAAAAATCGAAACAATGACCAATCCACTCCGCGTCCGGTGCCGCTGCGGCCGCGGATTACGCGCGATTAAATTAATCTACTTGTGTTATTCGGATGGCGTGCATAATCTGCTGGTCCGATAGCGCGCGCCCAATCGGCAAGAGGGGAAACCTTGACCAGTTCGGAAAAGCACGGTCGTGGCCCACGCCTCGTCATCGGTTCCAATCCAGAGCGCAACCGGGCCCATAACAGGCGCGTGGTGCTCGAAGTCATTCGCACCCATGGTCATATGGGACGCACCGAAATTGCCCGCCGCGCCCGCATTACGCCTCAGGCCGTCGCCAATATCGTCGATGACCTTTTGAGCGAGGGCATGCTGGTGCAACTGGGCCGGCTGCGTTCGGGCCGCGGCCAGCCGCCGATCCAGTTTGCCATCAATCCCGACGGCCCCTTGACCGGGGGCGTGGAAATCGCCGCCGATCATATAGCGACCACCCTGCTCGATCTCTCTGGTGCCGTCCGCGCTCAGGCGATCGCTCCCCTTCAATCGGCAACGCCCGATCAGGTGCCCGGCAGGGTATCGGAGGAAATCGACAAGCTCTGCGCCCAGATCGGCGCTTCGCGAGACCGGCTGATCGGGTTTGGCGCCGTGATGCCGGGGCCGTTCGAGGTCGAAGGGATGAGTTCGGTCGGACCCGCGACGCTGCCCGGCTGGAAGGGCATCGACGCCAAGGCGACACTCTCCCGGGCCATTGGCCAGCCCGTGTCGATCGAAAATGACGCCACCGCCGCCGCCGTTGGCGAACGGCTCTACGGGGCCGGGCGCCAGATTTCCAATTTCTGCTTTCTCTATTTCGGCGTCGGCCTGGGTCTTGGCGTTCTCAAGGACGGCGTTCCACTGCGCGGTGCCTTCGGCAATGCTGGCGAAATCGGCCATGTGGCGCTGGTGCCGCGCCATGGCTTACCAAGTTACGGTCCCGACGGTGCGCTGGAGCGCTTTGCTTCGTTGTATGCCTTGCGCGAAAAACTGGCGGCCAGTGGCCGTCCCAACATCGACAGCGGCGCTCTCGAACCGCTTTTCACCCAGAACGATCCGGTCCTTGCCGATTGGATCAAGCAAGCGGCCGACTATCTGGCGCCCACAGTTGCCATGATCGAAAACATCTTCGATCCCGAAACCGTGGTGTTCGGCGGCAATCTTCCCGATGTTATCCTCGATGCGCTGATCGCGGCGCTCGAACCGCTGCCGGTTTCTGTCTCCACCCGTACCGGACGTGCCCAGCCGCGAGTCGTTCGCGGGCAAACGGGGCGCTTTACCGCGGCACTGGGTGCGGCTGCTCTCGCCCTGCACGATATCTTGTCGCCTCAACTCTCACTCGAATATTCGCCGGCGGTCGCAGCTGCCCGGCCATAGGACTGTCCATGCCCCTATCGCGCCTTGAGCTTTCCCATCGCTTCACCCAGCGTCGCGCCAATTCACGACTGGTTGCACTCCACCGGGCCCTGGCTCGGTTGAAATCGTGCGTCACGGTGCTTCACACCGGCGCCCATCCTGACGACGAGCAGAACGCCATGCTTGCCTTCATGCGCTTCGGGCTCGGCATGCGTACCATCATCGGCTGTTCGACGCGCGGGGAGGGCGGCCAGAATACGCTCGGTCCCGAGCGCGGCGGCGCGCTTGGAGTGGTTCGCACCCGCGAGCTTGAAGAATCGGCAAAGGTTATCGATGCCGATATCGTATGGTTCGGGTTCGGCCCGAGCGATCCCGTCCACGATTTCGGGTTCTCGAAAAACGGTCACGACACCCTCGAACGCTGGCAGCACGACCTGATCGTTGAGCGTATGGTTCGCGCCTATCGCAGTGAAAAGCCCGATATCGTCATCCCCACATTTCTCGATGTGCCCGGCCAGCACGGTCATCATCGCGCCATGACCATGGCCGCCGAGGAGGCGATTGCGCTGGCTGCAGACCCCAACGCCTATCCCGAGCATTTCGCTCAGGGCCTGGCGCCCTGGCAGGTCACCAAATATTATCTGCCCGCCTGGTCTGGCGGGGGATCGACTTATGATGACGAGGTGCCACCGCCGCCCCAAACGGTAAAGTTGGTTGCGACCAACCCCGATTTTGCAACCGGCGTGCCGTTTGATGAGATCGGGGAGTGGTCCCGGCTCTATCATGCCAGCCAGGGCATGGGGCGCTGGCCGGAAAATCCCAGGACCGAATGGCCGCTCCATCTCCGGGTCGGGCCAGATGATATCGGCGAGATCACCGACAATCTTCCCGGCCGCCTCGCCGACATTGTTCCCGGGCTCGCCTCTGCCGATTCGGCCATTGCCACAGCCATCGCGGCCTTCCCCAAGGCCGATGAGATCATTGCCCCCTTGGCGGTGGCCCTTGAGATCATCGAGGCTCATGCCGAAACGGTCCCGGCCGAACACGTCCATCGCATCGAAACCATGATTGCCGATCTCGAATCTGCAATGCTCGTCGCAGCCGGCATCGATTGTGTCGCCGCGCTCGACCGGCCGGTGGTGGCGCAGGGCCAGACGGTCGATCTCAGCCTTACGCTTCGTGGTGTACCCCAAGACGTTTCGATCGATCTGATCCTGCCCGACGGTGTCTCGATCATTGCGCAGCCGCCGGGCAGATATACACTGGAGGTGGCGCCCGACGCCCCCGTCACCGGGCCATTTACCCAGTCGTTCACGGCCTCGGGTGCCAATGGCGATGCGTGCATCGTCCTGACTCTGACCGTTTCCGGACGCACCATAGCGCGCGCCTTCGGTCTGGAACGCCCACTCACCATCGTCCCGGCAGCCTCGGTCAGCCTGACGCCCAGCGCCCTGCTGGTGGCGGCAGATGCCGAATTTTCAGGTCTGTCGGTGGAAGCCAGGATCGAAGGCGATACCGGCAATCTAAGTCTTTCCAGCGCTCAAGGCATCGAAATCGTGCCAGGCAGGGACGGCGTTACGCTCTCGGGAAGCGGGCTGGTCGAGGGCCGCTATACCCTCGACGCGCTTCTCGACGATGCGCCGGCCTTCACCGTCCAGCCCATTGACTACGCCCATATCGGTAAAAGCCTTTACCTGACCCCCGCGCGTCTCGATATTCTTGCGCTCACCCTCGCTCTCCCCGAGGACCGCCGCGTTGCCTATATCGGGGGCGGTGCCGACAATGTCGGCCTCTGGCTGGCGCGCATGGGGTTCAAGGTGACCGAACTCGACGCGCGGGCGCTTTCCGAAGATCTTTCGGGATTTCCCGCCATTGTCGTTGGCATCTTCGCCTTCGGGCTGCGCCCCGATCTGGCTGCCAGCACTCAAGCGCTCCGCGCTTATGTCGAGGCAGGCGGCAATCTTGTCACCCTCTACCATCGCCCCTGGGATGGCTGGACGCCGGACGCCGTTCCGCCGCGCTTTCTCAAGATTGGCCAGCCGTCACTGCGCTGGCGGGTGACCAATCCCGATGCGCCGGTGGAGATACTGGCGGCGGACAATCCGATTTTTGCCGGCCCCAACCCGATCTCGGTGGGCGACTTCCAGGGTTGGAACAAGGAGCGGGGCCTCTATTTTGCATCAGAATGGGACGATGCCTATACCCCGCTCCTTGCCATGAGCGACAAGGGCGAAAGCCCGCTGAAAGGCTCGCTCCTGACGGCCGAAATCGGCAAGGGCCGTCACACCCACACCAGCCTCGTCCTCCACCACCAGCTCGATCATCTCGTGCCCGGCGCCTTCCGCATCCTGGCAAACCTCGTGGCGGGCGGCCGCATGTAGATGGCCGACCCGGCGCCTTCCTATCGCAGCGGCATCGCCTGGCTTTTGGCCGACATGACGTTGATTACGGTCATGACCGTTCTCGTCAAGTTCGAGGGCGCCACCTATCCGGCGATCCAGCTGGTGTTCATCCGCTCGCTGATCGGGTTGGTCTCCATCCTGCCGCTGGCTTGGCGCAAGCGCCATGCGGTCATCGGTACCAAACAGCCCCTGCGGCATCTGGTGCGGGTGGGATGCAACACGCTGGCCCTGACCTGCAATTTCACAGCGCTTGCGGCTCTGCCACTTGCGCTGGTCAATGCGATTGGCTTCATGCGGCCGCTGGTCGTCATGGTTTTTGCTGCGTGGCTGCTGGCCGAAAGAATCGCCCCCGTGCGCTGGATCGGCACCGCCATCGGCTTTGTCGGCATTCTTGTCATCCTCGCGCCGGGCGAAGTGACGTTCTCATGGGGCCTTGCCGCGGCGTTCGGCTCGGTGCTGTTTGGCTCGCTTGCCGTCATCCAGATCCGCGCCATGGAAAACGAGGATACCGCCGTCCTCATGGTCTTTTATACCGTCGGGCTCTCCGTGCTGACCGCCATTCCCGCGATGGTTGTCTGGCAGCCCGTGGCATCGGCCGATTGGCCGACGCTCCTTGCCATCGGCATCCTGGCCCAGATCGGACAGTACTGCTTCCTGCGCGCCTACCAGACGACCCCGGCCCGCATACTGGCGCCTCTGGGATATCTTTCCATCGGCTTTGCCGCGCTTGCCGGGTTTGTCTTTTTCAACGAAGTCCCATCCTGGGCGACGGTCATCGGCGTGGCGATCATCCTTATCGCGCTGCAATCGACCAACATGCTCGAAGCCGCCGCCATCCGGCGCAAGGCCAATTCCGAGACAGAGCGATAGCCGGGGTGCTGTCTGAAAAAGGTGCCGACTTTTTCGGTTCGACCGCGCGATACGACAAAAAAAGCGCCCCGGCAAACCGGGGCGCTCATCGTCACAACCATGCCTTGGGCAACTATTCAGCCGGCTGGACGAGGTTGGCGAGCAGCCGGAAAGCGCCGGGCACCAGATTGTCGAGCTGGTGGTGCAGGATCAGACTGGTGTGCGTATGCCGTCCGGCCCCGATCTGGGCCGAAAGCAGCGAGCCTGCCAGCGGATCTTCCCCGCTATCGTGCATGGCCAGAAGCGGCTTGTAGACCTCGTCCCACTCCTCGGCGAAATACAGCCCGCGTTCCTTGTCCCAGTTCGCCCAGTCGTCCGCTCCGATGGTGTTGGGGTAGTTGAGCAGCGGATGGTCAGGCTCGAGAACATCGACTTCCGCATTGGGGTCGGTCACGCGGAAACGGATCGAGGGTGAGCCGATCTTGAGATAGGCGACCGGAATGGTCTCGGGATCCCAGCCGTCGGACGGGCGGTGATAAAGGGTCACCAGATGCCCGCCATTGCGCACCCATTCGTGGATGCCATCAATGTTCTCTGCCAGATCGGGGCGCCGCCCGAACGCGAAAATACCGACAACGATCGTGCCGAGATCGCCATAGGTACCGCTCGAAATGTCCTCGGGAGACAATTCCACGACCTCGAGCCCGAGCCGTTCCATCCACAGCCCGACATTGTCGTTGCCGCCCGATACGTACCCGATGCGCTTGACCGATGGCAGCTCGGCGCCGACTGCCTGCACGGGAACCGATACCGTGGTGGGAACCACCGACCGGCCGATATGGGGGTAGGTGAAGGTGTCGATCTGATAGGCCTGCTCACCGAGAAGTTCGGGTTCGATATCGAAGCGCAACTGCTCGAGCCCGTCAGGTGGCACCAGCGCGAACGTGCCGCTCATGTCCGAGGCGCGCTCGGTTTCATCGAGCGCCCAACCCTGGGGAACCGGCATCGAGAGGTCACCCAGCGTCGCGTTGGTCAGTGTCGCCGTCAGCGGCACCGGACCCAGCTCGGCGGTGGTATTGAAGACGATTGCGCTCGGTTCGATTGTCATCGAAGCCGTGGGAATGACGCGCAGCTGGTCTTCCAGATCGACGTCGAGCACAACCGTGCGTCCGCCGATATTGAGCGACACCTTTGTATAAGCATCGCCATTGCCACCCAGCGGATCGAACTCTTCGCTGAGCGGGTTGGTGTAGCTGGCGTCTTCGGCAACAGAAACCGTTTCACCCGAAGCCGTGAGACCCTCGCGCGCGACGATCTCGACACCCTCGATTGTTACGTCCTCGGGACCATCGACGATGGTCTTGATGACCACTTCGTCGCCCGGCGTCACATCGCCGCCCTCGGTATAGGACCGGATCTGAACACCGGCCGCGGCGGCAAGGGCGAGGTCGATCTCCTTGACCTTGCGATCCAGCCGGTGTGCGACATTGGCATGCAGCGCTTCGGGCAGGCTCTCGCGGGCCATGTCGATGATTTCACCAACCCGTCCCACTTTCGCCAGAACGACGACCGGGTCGCCATAATCGGCAATGGCTTCCTCGATCAGCCCCTGGGCCTCACGCAGTGCATCTGCGGTGTCGGACGGCATGCCGTCGAGTTCGGCGATGTCCCCGACTGTGGCGATGAGCCCTTCGCGAATATCGCTTTCCTGGGCGCCTTCGCCACCACCGGTAATGCGGGAGAGATTGAGCTCCCATTCGGTCGTCGGCTCGGGCCGCCAGCGGCCCATGCCCTGTGTGCGGTGGCAGGAGCGGGACCATTCGCCCATCTGGGGGAAAGTCGCACCGGAAATCTTGTCGCGTTCGGGTGCAGTCACCACCAGCGTCACGGGGGGAGGCGGCACCTCGTCGTCATAGACCCCGCCGCCGCCGCCATAGGCTGGCTGATAGATTTTCGGCACCTCCCAGGTGTCGAGGCCGCCGGCGATCTGGTCGGGGAATTCCTGCGGGTTGCCCGACAGCTCGGCGGCAATGAATGTCGCGACGTTGGCCGCCCTGTGGTGGCCATGCTGGCCAGGGACATCGAGGAAGCAGTTCATGATGATGTCGGGCTTGTACTTGCGGAACGCCGCCGTCATGCGCTCGACGATCTTGTCGCGGCCCCACTGGTCGATGGTCTCGTTGGGGTCTTTGGAAAAGCCGAAATCGTGAACGGAATCGGTGTGCCCGAAACTGCCGAATGCCAGCGAGGCATCGAGCGAGCGCGAGGCTTCTTCCATTTCGCGGGTGCGCAGCACGCCCAGCACCGAGCCCAGTTCCGGCCCGATCGAGTTCTGACCGCCTTCGCCGCGCGTGATGGCATAGACTACCGGATGGATGCCATAGACATGGCGCAACGCCGCCAGCATCGCCGACGGTTCGTCATCGGGGTGCGCCCCTGTGGTCATGATTGTGGCGGTGGAAGTCAGGCGCTCGAGACGGCGATAGAGAGTAACGATGGCCGGCTCGAGTTTTTGCTGGGCGATCAGGTCGAGATCGCTGAGCGGAGCCGCCCAGGCGGGGATGTGCGAGGCTGCATACATCACCGGCAAGGACGCCATGAACATGCGTCGTGTGATCTTGGTCATCGGGTTTGTCCTACCTTTGAAATTACACTCCTATGGCCCGTTCAGCGGCGCCTGGCATCGGATCTTTCCGTCCAATTCGACCACGAGTATGCGCCGTGAAAAACAATAACACAAGTGAGTTACCTTATTGACGTTGGCGCGCGTTGTCCCTGGCTCGGGCCGAGGAACACAGGCCCTCTCCGGCTGCCAGGGCCGAGCAGACAAAGTGTTTATTGCGATGGATGGGAGGCGGGCCGATCTAGCGTGCGGGAATTTTTCTGTCCCTCAGGCTCCGCTTCTGGGCGGCAATTCTGAACTGGGCATTGGGCGCGCCATAGCCGTTGTATCCGCCGCGGCGCTCGACGATTTCAAAGAAGAACCCATCGCCGTATAGCGAGGAGTAGAGCTGGAAATACTCCCCGTCTCCGTCGCGGTCGTAAAGGATGTTGCCGGCCTTGAGTCGAGCGACGAATTCATCCGCCAGCCCGAACCGGGCCTGCAGATCGGCAAAGTAGTTGGCAGAAATCCCAAGGAACTTGAACCCGGTGGCCCTGAGCGCCTCGGCGGTCCTGAAAATGTCCGACGACGCAAAGGCGATGTGCTGGACCGACGATCCGAAACTTTCCGAAATGAAATGTCCCGCCAGCGTCGAGCGCTGATCGGCGCCGTTCAGGGTAAACCTTATGGTGCCTTTCTCGTTCTCGATCACCTGCGACCGCACCAGCCCCGCCGGATCGACCACGTCGAGCATTGGGGTTTTGCGCGTGTCAAACAGGGTCGTGTAGAACAACAGCCAGGTCAGAAGTTCCTCGTAATTCATGGTCTGGCCGACATGGTCGACATGGGTAACGCCCATATCGGGTGTGCCCTGGTCGGTCACCGGGGTGAATTCTGTCTCCCAGACTTTGGCCAGTTCGGTCTTGTCGTCCACGAAATGCATCAGCCCGCCGCCCACACCGCGAATGGCCGGAATCTTGAGCTCGCCCGGCCCAACCGGCTGCTCGAACGGTTCGGCCCCAAGCGCTCTGGCGCGCGCCACCGTCGCCTGCGCATCCTCGACCTTGAGCCCGATATCGCACACGCAGGTACCGTGCATCAGATAGGCGGAATGGGCAAAGCCCTCGCGCTCGGTGTTGATGACGATATTGACCCCGCCATTGCGGTAGAGATCGACATGCTTGGCGATGTGGCGTCCCGCATGGGCAAACCCCATCGACGCCAGCATCGTCTTCAGATCTTCCGCCTCGGTCTCGTTGGCGGCAAATTCGATGAATTCGACCCCCTCGACGGCAATCGGTGCGGGCATGGGTGCCAGATCGGTCTTGACGGCCGGCTCGGCGCGCCGCACTGCATCCATCAGCGCGATCAGCGAGCGATGCCCGTCAGCCGCGATGGTGCCGGGCGTGCCGCCACGGAACTGGTCGTTGAAAATCTCCAGCGACCACATCCCGTCATAGCCGCTGGCCGCGACGGCTGCGGCAAAGCCGGTGACATCGAGATCGCCCTGTCCGGGCATGGTGCGGAAATGCCGGCTCCAATAGAGCAGGTCCATATCGATCAATGGCGCATCGGCCAGTTGCACGAAGAATATCTTGTCGCCCGGTATCGAGCGTATGGTTTGCGGGTCGATCTTGCGCACAATGGTGTGAAAGCTGTCGACAATCAGGCCGACATTGGCGTGATCGGCACGCCGTACGATCTCCCATGCATCGCGGTGGTCGTTGACATGCCGCCCCCAGGCCAGCGCCTCATAGCCAATCCGCAAGCCGCGCCTTTTCGCACGCTCGCCCAATTCGCGCAGGTCGGCTGCGGCGCGATCGATGCCGCCCAGCGCGGCAGGCGAGACGTTCGAGCAGATCAGCACCAGATCCGTGCCCAGCTCTTCCATCACATCGAACTTGCGTTCAGCCCGATCGAACGCCCGGCTGCGTTCGGGCTCGGGCAGGCCCTCGAAATCGCGGAATGGCTGGAACAGCGATATTTCGAGCCCATGATCGCGCACCATGCGCCCAACTTCGCGCGGGCCACCGTCAAACGCCAGAAAGTCGTTTTCGAAAATCTCGATCCCGTCAAACCCGGCCCCGGCAATCGCGGCAAGCTTTTCGCGCAGATCGCCGCTGATCGATACCGTCGCGATTGAGGTCTTCATGATGGCTCCACAACATACGAACTGTTTCGTACATTCTACAGGCCGCTTGCCCTGCCGGTCAATGTGGTGCGCGCGAGCCTGAGTTCCGAGGGCTCCCGCCCGATCGATACCTAGATATATTCGGGCTTGGCCAGATACCGAAAAACCATGTCGATGGCGTTCTGGCGCAGCGTTGCCTGATTTTGCGCCGAACCCATGTCGCGGCCGAACAGGTGGGAAAAGGTCGCCCGGTTCGATACGTTGAAAAAGCACAGCGCGCTGATCTGCCAGTGGATTTCCAGAGGGTCCAGCCCGTCCCGGAAAACGCCATCCGCGACGCCCTTGGTGTAGATCGATCCGATCCGCGCGATAGCGGCCTCGTTGACGGCGCGCAGCGCCGGTGAGCGTTCCATATAACGCCCCGAATGAATGTTTTCGATCATCACCATGCGGATGAAATCCTCATGCTCGGAATGATGATCGAATGTAAAGCCCACGAGACGGCGCAATCCCTCGAGCGGCGGCAGGCTTTCGATATCAAGCTCGGCCTCCCCTTCGCGCACCACGCGATAGGCGTTTTCGAGAGCGCTGACGTAAAGGCCCTCCTTGTCGCCGAAATAATAATAGATCATGCGCTTGCTGGCGCGGGTCTTTTCGGCAATCTCGTCAATACGTGCCCCGGCCAACCCATTGAGAGCAAATTCGTTCGAGGCGACCTCTATGATGTTGCGCCGGGTGCCCTCGGGGTCCTGCTGACGTCGGCCGGGCCGTTTCGTATCCTCGGTAGTGCTCAATATCCCGCCCCTGTCACCATGCATCGTGGATTGACTAAACTAACTAGTTCGTACATCATTCACCTACTGTCGCGCCTGCATTTAGGTCGAGACGGTCAAAAAACACAAGGGCAAGGCAATGGCCCGAAGGGGAATGGATTTGACTGCACTGTCAGCACAAGCGGGATCTTCAGGCATGGCGAATCTGGGCGGCAATCTTGCGGAATTGCTCGATATCGGCGCCAAGGGGGCCATTCATATCGGATTGCTTGGCCGTGGAATCGGCGCATCGCTCTCTCCCACCATGCACAGGCAGGAAGGCGAGCGCCAGGGGCTCGACTATCATTACCACCTGATCGATTTTGACGCGCTCGCCCTGGGCAACGAGCATTTGGGTGACGTTGTCGATCTGCTGGAAAAGGTCGGGTTCCGCGGTGTCAATGTTACCCATCCGTTCAAGCAGGCCGTGATTGAGCACCTCAATGGTCTCGCGCCCGATGCAAAGGAGATCGGGGCGGTCAACACCGTGATATTCGATGCCGGACAGCGGATCGGCCACAACACCGATTGTTGGGGATTTGCCGAAAGTTTTCGGCTCGGCCTGCCCAACGCGCAGCGCAAGCGCGTGCTCCAGATCGGGGCAGGGGGTGCCGGTGCCGCCGTTGCCCGCGCCCTGATCGAGGTCGGGGTAGAGGAGTTGGTCGTCTTCGACATGGACGCCGCCCGCAGCCAGGGCCTTGCGGCGCGCATGCGCGAGATGGCCTATCAAGTGACTGCAACCACCGACATCTCGTCGGTTTCCAGTTTCGATGGCATCGTCAATGCCACCCCGGTCGGAATGGATAAATATCCCGGCCTGCCGGTCGATGCCGAGCTTTTGAGCGCTGGCCAATGGGTTGCCGATATCGTCTATTTCCCGCGCGAAACCGCGCTGGTAAAGCGCGCGGCTGCAGCGGGATGCGCCACGCTCCCGGGCACCGGCATGGCCATATTTCAGGCCGTCAAGGCATTTGAGCTGTTCACCGGTCGCGTGCCATCGCGTGAGGAAATGACCCGCAGCTTTGAAGCGGCGGCCTGATCGTCCGACGCTAGAGCCGGCCGGTGCTCAGGATATGGTCGATGCCCGAATGAATGTGCTGGGCCAGCTTGGCCTGGGCTCCGGCAACGTCCCGTTCAAGCGCCAGCCGGAACAACTCCTTGTGGTCCTCGGAAACCCCGTCGCCGCGAAAGCTCGCAGCCAGAAGGTGGTAGCGCATGAAGCGGTCGAAAATCGACTGATGGATCGCCAGCAGCGACTTTGATCCGCAGGCCGAAATCAGCGCATGGTGAAACGCAAAATCGTATTTGATCCACTCAAATGTCCGATTCGCATCGCCCCCCAGCAGCGCCCGTTCGATCGATGACAGCTTGTGATGGGCCGCAACCACATCCGCTTCCCAGTCGAGGTCGCCCGCCGCAAAGGAAAGCGCGAGCGCGTGGTTTTCGAGAACCAGCCGCAGGTCGCCCACTTCACGCAGATTGTCCACCGAGGCGGGGCTGACTTCGAACCCGCGCTGTCCCTCCGCCACCACCAGATCCTCGGTCGTGAGCCGGTTGAGGATTTCGCGAAGCGTGGAAACGCTGACGCCATATTTGCTCTTGAGCTGTTCGAGCTTGAGCTTTTGCCCCGGCTTGAGATCGCCCGATACGATGTCGCCGCGAATCTTTCGGAAGGCCTGCTCGCCTACGGTGTCGGAGATTTCGTCCATTGTGTCGTGCAGCGGTTTTGCGTTTGCCATGATCGTTTTCTTCCCCGTCGCCTGTTCCTGCCACGTCTCTGCGCACTTGTCACCTTCACGTTATCACGGTGTAAAATTGTTTCATATGAGATTTTCAAAATTGACAGACGTTATTGGTAAAGATAGATGCATTGACAGCAGGTGGAAAGCTGCTTGACATAAACGAACTAGTTCGTACATTTGAGATCGGCGAGAGAGGGGAGATGTCGCGCGTCGTGACGCTGCGCCAATCGTCGCCGGATGCAACAAGGAGGAAGATAATTATGCTTTTGAATCTCACCCGCCGGGCTCTCATGCTCGGCTCGGTTGCAGTTGCGGCTGCAGTATCGATGCCGGTCATGGCGCAGGACGCGCCCACGCTCCGCTTTTCGGCTGTGTTTTCCGATCAGGACATCCGCGCCGCCATGATGGGCCAGTTCGCCGATGCAGTGCGCGACATCGCCACCATCGAGCCCTATTACGGCGGAACCCTGTTCCGTCAAGGCACCGAGCTCGTCGCACTGCAGCGTGGAAACCTCGAGATGGGCAATATCGCCCCTCAGGATATCTCCAACCAGATTCCCGAATGGTCGCTTTTGACCTCGGCCTATCTGTTCCGTGATGCCGAGCACCTGCGTACGTTCTTTGAGAGCGAAGTGGGCGAAGAATTCAAGCAGATGGCCGAAGATCAGCTCGGCGTTCACATTCTGGGCCCCACCTATTTTGGCGCCCGCCAGGTTGGTCTGCGCATCGATAAGGAAATTCAGACCCCGGCCGATATGGAAGGCGTGCGCCTGCGCATGCCGGGCGGCGATGCCTGGCAGTTCCTGGGTAGCTCCATTGGCGCTAACCCCACACCGATGGATTATGCCGAGGTCTATACCGGCCTTCAGACCGGCGCCATCGACGGCCAGGACAACCCGCTTCCCAACGTTCAGAACATGAAGTTCTACGAGGTGATGGACCAGATCGTTCTGACGTCGCACCTGATCGGGTATGATCTTCTGGTGATCTCGTCCGACGCATGGAACGCCATGTCGGCAGAAGACCAGGAAGCCTTCCAGGCCGCTGCCAGCGAGGCCATCAACTGGAGCCAGGCCGAACACATCGCCATGGAAGAGCAGTTGATCGGCGAGTTCGAAGCTGCCGGTCTCAACATCTACGAGCCCGATCAGGACGCCTTCCGCGCCTATGCGCAGGAGCAGTACCTGAACTCCGAGATTTCGGACAGCTGGCCCGAAGGCGCGCTTGAAGCCATCAACGCCCTTTAGGGCGCATATCGGGCGCCGTGCTTATTGCCGCGGCGCCCTTTCTGTATTTCCCTGACGTCTGCCCCGGGTTTTGCCCGGAGTGTTTAGGGAAGAGGAGATTTTCATGTCCGGACTATTGCGTGTTGGGCGCTGGCTTGTCGCGCGGGCCGAGAACATCCTGGCCTTGATGCTCGGCGCCATGTTTACGCTGTTCATTCTGCAGATCGTGTTCCGCTACGGGCTGCGCATGCAGAGTGGCTGGGCCTATGAACTCAGCGCAATCTTGTGGGTCTGGATCGTCCTTTTCGGGACAACTTTCGTCTTGCGCTCGCGCGACGATGTGCGGCTCGACATCATCTACAGCTCGGTAAGTTCGCGGTCTCGCAGGATAATGACCGTGATCACGGCCATTGCGCTCGTCGCCCTGTTCGGGCTGGCCCTGCCCGCCATCGTCGATTACGTGCTGTTCATGAAGGTGGAAAAGACCGCCTATCTCAAATTCCGTTACGACTATGTCTATTCGATCTTCATTGTTTTTACCGTGGTGACCATGGCCCGCTACATCTGGCGGGCGGGCGTTGCGGTGTGGGGCAAGGATGCCGATGACGAGTTGGAAGGCCCGGCCAAATGATTTTTCTCGATCCCTTCTTTCTCTGCATCGTCTCGATTTTGGTGCTTGCCGTGCTCGGCCTGCCGATCGGCCTTTCCATGATCGCCGGGTCCATTCTCTATCTGTTCATGTCGGGCCTCGACATGGGCATCGCGGCCGAGCAGTTCCTCAACCGCATGTATTCCAACTACATCATCCTGGCCGTTCCGCTCTTCATCCTCGCTGCCGAGTTCATGAACACCGGCTCGCTGTCCGACAGGCTGCTGGCATGGTGCAACGCGGTCGTCGGCCGTTTCCGGGGCGGGCTGGCCCAGGTCAACGTGCTCCAATCGATGGTGTTTGCCGGCATGTCCGGATCCGCCATTGCCGACGCTGCCGGCACTGGCAAGATGATCTATTCGCTCATGACCCGCGACGGCAAATACCCCGCTTCCTTTGCCGCGGCGCTCACCGCATCGTCCGCGGTGATCGGGCCGATCATTCCGCCCTCGATCCCCATGGTGCTTTACGCCCTCGTTTCCGACGCCTCGATCGGATACCTGTTTTTGGGCGGCATCGTCCCCGGCGCCATCATGGGCATTTCGCTGGCAATCATTGTCTATTTCAAGGCCCGCACCAACAACTTCCCGGTGGAAGACCCGGTGCCGCTGCGCGAGTTGCCGCGCATCACCTGGACTTCGCTTCCCGCGCTGATGATGCCCGTCGTTCTGCTATTCTGCATTTACAGCGGCATCACAACGCCCACCGAAGCCGCAGCGGTCGCCGCCGCTTACGCACTCATCATCTCGATTGTTCTTTATCGCTCGATCAGCCTCAGGAGTTTCTACCGGTCGCTGGTAACCTCTTCGAAGACGACGGTCTCAATCGGCATGCTGATCGCCGGGGCACTGGTTCTCAATTACGTCGTCACCGTCGAAAACATTCCCGCCACCCTCAGCTCCATACTGACCGCTTGGAATCTCGATCCGATCACCTTCCTGATCTTCGTCAATGTCGTACTTTTGCTTTTGGGGTGCATGCTGGAGGGGACGGCGATCATCCTGATCATCGTGCCGGTGCTCGTGCCCTCGGCAGCGGCGTTGGGCATCGATCTTGTCCATTTCGGCGTGGTCGTCGTCATCAACGTGATGATCGGGCTGATTACCCCGCCTTACGGCATGCTGCTCTTTGTCATGCAGTCGATCTCACGGGCCAAGCTGCGCCACATCGTGGGCGATACGCTTCCTTTCCTGGGCGTCCTCCTGGCGGCGTTGCTTCTTTTCACCTTCGTTCCCGATACCGTCCTGTGGCTGCCGCGTATGTTCGGCTATCAGGGTTAGTTTTCGAAAGTTCGCGTAATGACCAAACCCATTTTCGTGCTCAACGGCCCCAATCTCAACCGGCTTGGTCTTCGTGAACCCGAGCTGTATGGCGCAACCACGCTGGCCCAGGTCGAAGACCTGTGCCGGGCAAGCGCGGGAACCCGTCCGATCGAGTTCCGGCAGACCAATTCCGAAGAACGCCTGATCGATTGGGTGCACGAAGCGATCGACACCGCGGCCGGCATCATCATCAATCCGGCGGCCTTCACCTTCACCTCGCTTGCCCTGCTCGACGCGCTCAAGATGTTCCCAGGCCCGATCTTTGAGTTCCACATCACAAATGTGCACCGGCGTGAGGCCATCTATCACCATTCCTATGTGTCCAAGGTCGCAACCGCGGTCATGGCGGGAATGGGTGCGGATGGCTATGGCATGGCCGTTCGGGCCATGTGTGCCCGCAAGGACCTTCTGAACTGACCATGGAACGGCGTGCGCTCACATGTGCTCAAGCTGAGGCCATCGCCAAAGCGGCAATGGCCGGTGCGCGCGAGAAAGGGTTCGAGCTGGCCATCGCCATAGTTGATGATGGCGGCTGGTCCAACGTTCAAATGCGCATGGATGGCGCGTTTCCCGCAGCGGTCGATGCCGCCCTGGCCAAGGCCCGTAGCGCTGCCCTGTTTCGCAGGCCGACCTCGGACTTTTCGCGGCGGGTCAAGGAGGGCATGCCCCTGGCTCATCTTCCCCATGTGACACCGCTCGGCGGCGGCGTTCTGCTCGAGCGTGACGGTGTCTTCTTCGGCGCTATGGGGCTGAGCGGTGCCCGTGAGGATACTGAGACCGAGCTGGCTGAACGCATCGCCGCCGAATTCGCGGCGGGCCGCATAGTTCAGACCTAGAGCGTGTCCAGCAAAAGTGAAACGATTTTTGCGGCTCGGACACGCGAAAAAACAAGGACTTGGAGCCAAGGATTTGACTCAATCAAATCCTGAACGGCTCTAGGAGCCTGCCGGCGGCTCCATCGACAGCGCGCCCGAGCCCGGCAACCGACAGCGCAAATCAGGCTCCAGCCGGTCGTATTCTGTACGTCCGGGTGTTGACGTTTGTCGTTTTGACGACGAAAAGCGAAATCAACATATGAAATACAAAGTCTCATATTAAATCTTGCATGACGGATTTTATCGTGCCATCAATCGCGGGGGCTGGAGATCAGATTGTCCAACCGGCGCAGCCGCTGGCCATCACCGCTCAGCGGCGCTGCAGCCCGACCGAGATTTTTGGAGGAGACTTAGATGACCAAGCTAATCGCGCGCCTTGCCGGCGCCGCCACGGTGTTGACTGCCCTGACCGCCATGCCCGTTCTGGCGCAACAGCCCGAGCAGTACACGACGTTCGAGAAATACGGCTTTTGCGGCAGCATCGACGATAGCTGCTACAACGCCTGGTATGACCGTACTTCGGGTGACGAAGAGCCCTGGAAGGTCTTTATCTTCTCTCACGTCGCTACGGGCGTGAACCCGCATGACAACCGCGATGCGGGCGTCGAGGCGCTCACTGAACTGCTCGAGGGACAGGGCTACGAGGTCACCACCAGCCAGGACCCCGCCGATCTCGAAAGCGGATTCGGTCTTCGCCCCTATGATGCCATCGTATTCTTCAACACCGGCCGCGATGCCGTGACCAGCCTGGGCATGATGGCTCTGCGCATCTATGTCGAGGGCGGTGGCGGCTTTGTGGGTATCCACAACGCATTCGGCACCAATTTCAACTCGACATGGTTCGAAGGTCTTCTTGGCGCCCAGCTCTATGACCACGGCCCGCGTCAGGCAGGCGCCGTCATCGTCGAGAGCGAGAACGACGTCTCGGTCGCGCATCTGGCCGAGGGCACTCAATTCAGCGATGAAGAGTTCTACAACCTCAACCCCGATCCGCGTTGGCTCAGCGATGTCCGCATTCTGCTCAGCGTCGACAATGCGACGCGCGAGCAGGGACTGGCCGGCTATTACGGCAATCCCGGCATGGGCGACACCAACCCCGTGTCCTGGTGTCACTACTACGATGGCGGCCGGGCATGGCTCACCACACTCGGCCACAGCTTCGAAATTCTCGAGGACGAGAACTGGCGCCAGCACGTGCTTGGCGGCATCGACAGCGTGATGGGCAAAGAGCCCTTCTGTCAGGACTGATCCTCCCGGGTGTGCCTGCCGGATGCGCCTTTTGGCGCTCCGGCAGGGCATCCGCGCCTCGCTTTCCCTCTCTGCATCAATGGAGTTCTCCCGTGCAAACTCTCTTCACGCACCCGCACATCCAGGTCCTTGGGTGCGCGCTCGCAATGGCGGCCTTCACCGGGCTTCCGGCGATCGCGCAGGACCATGCGCTTGAGGGCGGCTCCATCGGCGTCGAGCAGGTCGAGCGCGGTCAGGAGGAGTACATGGCAAACTGTTCGAGTTGCCATGGCGAGGACCTCCATTCGGTCCTTTCGACGGCACCCGATCTTACAGGGTCCGTGTTCAAATATGGCTGGGTCGGGCAGACGGTCGGCGCCAAATACAACGTCATTTCGACAACCATGCCCGCCGGCATGGGCGGGTCGCTCTCGGACCAGACCTATGTCGATATCGTCGCCTACATTCTGTCCGCCAACGGCGTGTCGGCGACACAAGATGGTGAACTGCCGGCCGATCCCGAGGCCCTTCAGGCCATCACCATAACCGCTCCCTGATACCTGCGGGACCCGAGCGCGGGGCCCGATACCAATTCTGGAAATTTCTGGAGGAGATACAATGAAACTCAAATCTATTGTCAGCGCGGCAGCGTTGATCGCTGCCCTTGGCGTCTCGGCCCCTGCATGGGCCCAGGACGATGCGTTCACCCCGGTCACCGATGCGATGCTGAGCGCCCCCGCCGATGGCGACTGGCTGCTTTGGCGCCGCGCCCTCGACAGCTGGGGCTATTCCCCGCTCGATGAGATTGACCGCGAAAACGTAAGCGATCTGACCCTTGCCTGGGGCTGGTCCATGGAACCAGGCTGGCAGGAAACGGCGCCCATCGTCTATGATGGCGTCATGTACCTCGCCAATCCTGATGGTATCGCCCAGGCGCTCGATGCGGTGACCGGCGATCTTTTGTGGGAGTATCGGCGCGAAATGCCCGAAGGGTTCCGCCCGGGCATGATGAGCCGTGGTTTGGCCATTTACGGCGACAAGGTCTTTTTTGCCACGCCCGACGCGGGACTTGTCGCGCTTGACGCGGTCTCGGGGCAGGTTGTCTGGGAAACGGACGTCGCCGGAGAGGGCAAGACCGTGACCGCCGCTCCCGTAATCGCCGACGGCAAGGTCATCGTCGGCTATATGGGTTGCTTTGGTTTTGTTGAGGACAAGTGCGGTGTTGCCGCGTTCGATACCGAAACCGGTGACGAAGTCTGGCGCACCATCACCGTTTCCGATGCCCCCGAAGGCGAAGACAGCTGGGGCGGTATGCCTTACGTCCTGCGCGGCGGTGGTGATATCTGGACCTCGGCGTCCTACGATCCCGAAGCCGATCTGGTCTATATCGGCTCCTCCCAGGCCAAGCCCTGGGCCCGCGTCAGCCGCGGCCAGGACGATGCCTCCCTCTATACCAGCTCCACCCTGGCGCTCGACCCCGATACAGGCGAAATCGAATGGTTCCGCCAGTACATTCCGGGCGAAACAAACGACATGGACGAAGCTTTCGAGCACATCCTTGTCGATATCGACGGGGAGCCCTCCTACGTCAACATGGGCAAGCTGGCCATTCTCTGGCGCGGCAACCGCGAGACGGGTGAGCCCTATCTCGCCTTCGACCTCGGCTGGCAGGACCAGATCGACATCACCGATGAAGGCACTTTTGCCAACTATCGCGAAGGCAAGATTGCCGAACTGGGTGAGCCCATTACCATGTGCCCGAGCACGACCGGGTTCCGCAGCTGGCGTTCGCTTGCCTACAGCCCGCAGACTCGCGCCGTCTATATCCCCATGAGCATCAACTGCGACACGGCCATGACCTATGGCGAAGTCGAGATGGTCGAGGGCGGCGGCGGCAACGGCCAGGTCGGCAGCACCCGTGCCATCCATCCCGACAGCCCGGACAATATCGGCCGCTTCGTTGCCATGAACATCGATACCGGCGAAGTGCTCTGGGAGAACCCCTCGCGCTCTCCGGCCAATACGGCCATGCTCACCACCGCGGGCGGCCTGGTGTTCGGCGGCGATTGGGATCGTCACATGTATGCATGGGACGAAGAAACCGGCGAAGTGCTTTGGGAAACCCGCCTGCCTCAGGCTGCCCAGGGTTATCCCATCGCCTATGCCGTCGATGGAAAGCAGTATGTTGCGGTTCCGGTCGGCGTCGGGGGCTATTCCTGGTCGTCGAGCGTCCCGAGCCAGCTGACGCCTGAAATCAAGCGTCCGAGCTCGGGCAACGCCGTCCTCGTTTTCGCTCTGCCCGATCGGGGCTGACGGTCAGAAGGCAGCAAATTGATGGGTCGGCACACGCCGGCCCATCTCCTGTTTAAGAGCGAAACCGGGAAATTGATTTGAGGGGCGCATGGGTCTTGGCGTGCTAAAACAGATTATCTGCTGTGCGAGCCTGCTGGTTGTCGCGCTTCCGGCTGCATCGTCGGCGCTGGCCCAACCCTTCGTGCCCGTGGAATCCTATAACCGCACCCGCCCCGACTTTGAAAACCGGCTGCCGCTCTGTGTCATTCCCAACAGCCCCACGCTCGTCCGTGACCGCGAGGTTGCCACCGAGTTGGCCCATGTCCTGCTGCTCGAGCCCGAAATCGTCGAAATGGACGTCAATATCGAGCTCCTCGACAATGAGGGCCTCTGGCCCTCCATTCTTGTCCACCTCGCGGAAAAATGCGTCGGCGTCATGGGCGTCCAGATCGTCCCCGGCGAAATCACGCCCGATTGGATGACCTTGTCGCGGCCCTATTTCGAAGCGCCCTATGTCCTCTTGACGCGCGACGATGAGATCGAAGATCTGACCGATCTGGCGCCCGGAACGCGTCTGGGCGTGCCCCTTTATTCGCCGATCGACGCCGATATCATGCTCGCCATCGCGGCCGGAACTTTCGATGGGGTCCGCCGGCTGCCCTACGACCGCCCCGAGCTCATGGTGTCCTTGATGGAGGCCGGCGAACTCGATGCAGCCATCGTCTGGCAACCCCATCTCGACCGGCCCGCCCTGCAGTCGGGCGATTTCTATTCCCATCAGGGCACGGTTGCGCCCCTTGAGCGCGACACCCGCGCTGTTGCGGTCCTCATGCGCACGCAGGATCAGATGCTGCGTACCATGATCGATCAGGCGATCGATGCGGTCGAGACCGAGACGCCCTGACCATCCGCGAGAACGAACCCATTGTGCATGCGCGGCAGAATCCGGGTAGTATGACGATCCCATAGTTCATACCGCCCGCACGAGGCCCCCTTTTGAGAGACAGCCGCAGCCCAACGGAAACCGAAATCCTCGTCGTTGCCGAGACCTTCAAGCTGCTCGGCGATCCCACCCGTCTCAAGATCCTGCTCGCCTGCCTCGATCAGCCCATGGCGGTGGGCGATATCGCCCGCAAGATCGATGCGTCTCAGTCCCTCGTCAGCCACCATCTGCGCCTGCTGCGCGCCGCGCGGCTGGTCCGCGGCACGCGACACGCCAAGCACGTTCACTATGAAGCGGACGACCACCACATCCGCCATGTCATTTCCGACATGATCGTGCACGCCGGCGAACATGAGCCGGAAGCCGAATTGCCCGACTGAGGTCTTCAGAGCGGCAGAACGCCGTCGTCCTTGACCTCTTCGATCACTGGATAGGAGCGGGTCTCGCGCACGCCGGGCAGCGAGAGCAGAATCTCCCCAAGAAAGGCTCTGTAGCGTCCCATGTCGGGCAGCCGCGCCTTGACCAGATAGTCGAACCCCCCGGCCACCATATGGCATTCGAGGATTTCCGGTTGCTTGCGCACCGCCGTCGCGAATTTTTCGAAAATATCGGGAGTGGTCTTGTCGAGTGACACTTCCACCAGAACCAGAAGGCCCAGCCCCATCTGGTCGGCGTCGAGAATGGCGCGGAAGCCCTTGATGTAGCCGTGGTTCTGCAGCCGCCGTACCCTGTCGCTCATCGATGTGGGAGCCAGCCCCACGCGCTGCGCCAGTTCGGAATTGGTGATCCGCCCATCGTTCTGGAGCTCGATGAGAATTCTGCGATCGATCCTGTCGATTTCACTCATGATGGATATCCATCCAAATAGGGCTCAGCGCTCGAACCATATTCGAGCCGGCGCACCGGAAAATCTAGTCTGCGCTGGCAATCGCCGTGAGGAATGCCGTGCCGTACCGCTCGAGCTTGGCATCGCCCACCCCCGGCAGGGCGCGCAGATCATCGAGCGTCGCCGGCAGCCTCTGCGCCATGGCCCGCAATGTCGTATCCTGAAAAACCACATAGGGCGGCACGCCCTGCGCCGAAGCGATTTCACGCCGCTTGCGCCGCAACCGCTCGAATACGGCCTCGGCTTCGCCAGAAAGCGCTTCTCCGCCCGCCAGGGCCCGATTGGTGTCCGATTTCTTGCGCTCGGGATCGCGCCGCAGCGTCACCGTCCGTTCGCCCCGAAACACCGCCCGCGCGCCTTCATCGAGATAGAGGGCGCCATGGGCTTCGTGGTTCACATGGACCAGCCCCATGGCCGTCAACTGCCGCACAACCGACCGCCAGGTCTTGACCGAAATATCCTGCCCGACCCCGAAAACCGGCAAATGCTGGTGCCTGAATTTTTCCACCTTTTCGGTGGCCTTGCCCATCACGACATCGATCACATGCGCCGCGCCGAACCTCTGGCCCGTGCGATAGATCGACGACATAACCTTGTTCGCCGCCTCCGTGCCGTCCCAGGTGTCGACCGGGGTGATGCAGGTGTCGCAATTCCCGCAATTGCCCTGATGCTGCTCGCCGAAATGAGCAAGAACCGCTTGTCGACGGCAGCCCGCCGTCTCGCACACACCGAGCAGGGCGCTCAGCTTGGTGTTTTCCAGCCGCTTGATCTCGTCGGGCGCGTTGCCTTCGGCGATCATCCGCCGCCTCTGGCTCACATCGGACAGCCCATAACACATCCAGGCTTCCGAGGGCTGCCCGTCGCGACCGGCCCGGCCCGTTTCCTGATAGTAAGCCTCTATCGAGGAGGGCAAATCCATATGCGCCACATAGCGAACATCTGGCTTGTCGATCCCCATCCCGAACGCAACGGTTGCCACCAGACACACGGCGTCTTCCTTCAAAAACGCGTCCTGGTTGCGCGCCCTTACGCCCGCATCTAGACCGGCGTGATAGGGCAGGGCAGGGATACCCTTTTCGGTCAGGAACTCGGCAATCGCCTCCACCTTGGCGCGCGAGAGGCAATAAACGATGCCGCTTTCGCCCTTGTGGCGGGCCAGAAAATCGAGCAATTGCGCTCGCGCATTGGCGCGCTCGACAATCGAATAGCCGATATTGGGCCGATCGAAACTCGAGATGAAAAGCTGCGCATCCTCCAGCCCCAGCCGCTCAATCAGATCGGCGCGGGTTGTGGGGTCGGCCGTCGCCGTCAGCGCAACGCGCGGGACGTGCGGAAACAATTCGCGCAATTTGGCCAGTTCGCGATATTCGGGCCGGAAATCATGGCCCCACTGGCTCACGCAATGGGCTTCGTCGATGGCAAAAAGCCCGATGTCGACGCTGGCCAGAAGGTCGAGAAACCCCGCCGCCGCCAAGCGCTCCGGTGCCACATAGAGAAGATCGAGTTCCCCATCGCGCAGGGCCTGGCGCACGCTGCGGTTCTCCTCGGGCGAAAGCGAGGAATTGAGCGCTGCGGCCCGCACGCCGGCCTGCTTGAGCGCTTCGACCTGGTCGCGCATCAGGGCGATCAGAGGAGAGATGACAACGCCGACCCCGGGCCGGCCGATCGCCGGAATCTGGTAGCACAGCGATTTCCCCGCCCCGGTGGGAAAAAGCACCACAGCGTCACCGCCACCCATGACGTGATCGACTACGTCTTGCTGCTGGCCGCGAAACGCATCGAGCCCGAACACGGATCGCAAGATATCCAGTCCGCCGGCCGGCGCAGCATCAAGGGCCGTAGCGTTGGAAAAAAGCGACATGGAAGACAGGAAAATCCGGCGGTCAGGGAAAGTTGATTCGCTGGCCCATTTGACTCTTATCGGTTCTTTGGCGCAACCCGCGATGGCGCGATCAGCACAACCGGCCCAGCAGGTCGAGCAGCGTGTCTCGCGCCTTGGGCCCACCCAGACGGGCGATGCAATCGGCCTCGAAATCATCCTGTACGGCGCGCGCCGTTTCCAGAAAATCCTCGCCCTCTTTGGTAAGAAACAGCGCATTGGCGCGCCGGTCGCCATGCGCGGCCCGGCGCTCGGTCAGCCCTCGGCCCTCCAGGCCGTTGATGAGCGCCACGAAATTGGCGCGCTTGATACCCAGGATTTCGGCGATCTCGGTCTGTTTGCGGCCGGGATTGTCGCCGATCAGCGTCAAGGCGGAATATTCGGCCGGGCGCAGATCGAGCGCCGCGAAGGCCGAAAGGAAGCGCTGAAAGACGCTCAACTGCGCCCGGCGCAACCGGTATCCGACAATGTCGGTGGTCGACCCGGTTTCGAGCATGGCTTCGTCGATGACGGACCCCGGACCAGCGGACATGAACGCTCCCCTTATTGTTATGCTTTAGAATTTAAAGCGATCGGCGAAAAACGCAACGCCGGAGCGGTGCACCTCCACCGGGCGCTTGCCAAAACTAGTTATGTTATATAAACAATATGCGATGGGATGGCCGATCGATGTTCGGATGATCCTATCGTTTGTGTGCATTGTCCATTGTTCGATCAGACGGCGAGAGACAAGGGTGCGCTTGGCATTATCGGGTGATAGAGAGGTATCATCGGAGCGTGCAGGGGAGGATGGGTTTGTTCCAGGATCAGTCGCCGCTTGGGCGCACCATTTACGGCTTGGCCAAGCTGATGGCGCTGGCCGGAGGCATAGTCCTTGTCGGCCTGGTTGTCATGGTCGTCGTCAGCGTCACCGGCCGCGCTCTGCTTTGGGCGGGTCTGCGTCCGATCAGGGGTGATTATGAACTCGTAGAGGCTGGTATCGGCTTTGCAGTCTTCGCCTTCCTGCCATGGGCGCACCTTGAGCGCGGACACGCCATTGTCACCATAGTGACCGACCGCTTCGGCCCCCTCGTCAACCGGTGGATCCTCGTCATCACCGATGTCATGATGCTCGCCGCCGCCGGATTTATTGCCTGGCGGCTTTATGACGGCATGCTCGACAAGTTCCGCTACAACGAGACCACGCTGTTGCTGCGCATGCCGCTGGGCTGGACTTATGCGGCCGGCTTGGTTGGCGCGGTCGTCTTTTTTGCCGTCGCGCTTTACGTGCTGGGCCGCTCGGTCTCCAACGCGCTGGCCGGCCGTTCAGAACTGCAGTCGTCGGGAGCCGACCTGTGAGCAATGTACTTATCGGACTGCTCTCGTTTCCAGTTATCCTGCTTCTGATTTTCCTGCGCGTACCCATCGGGCTTGCCATGCTCGGCGTCGGCATTTTCGGCTCCTGGGTGCTCACCGGCACGTTCAATCCGGTCATGGCCCAGTTCAAGAGCCTCACCTATTCGACCTTTGCGTCCTATTCGCTCTCGGTCGTGCCGCTGTTCATCCTGATGGGGCAGTTCGCCACCCTTTCGGGCATGTCGGCCGCACTGTTTAATGCCGCCGCGTCCTGGCTGGGTCACCGAAGGGGTGGTGTGGCCATGGCTGCCGTGGGCGCCAGCGCCGGGTTCGGCGCCATCTGCGGGTCTTCGCTTGCAACCGCCGCCACCATGGGCCACGTCGCTCTGCCAGAGTTGAAAAAGCACGGCTATTCGGGCGCGCTTTCAACCGGTGCGGTCGCTGCCGGCGGTACGCTTGGCATCCTCATTCCGCCCTCGGTCATCCTTGTCATCTTTGCCGTTTTGACAGAACAGAACATCGCCAAACTGTTCATGGCGGCCTTCGTGCCGGGCATTCTCGCCGCCATCGGCTATCTGCTCGTCATCGCCATTTATGTGCGGGTCAGTCCTGAATCCGCCGGCGTCCGTGACCGCGTGCCCTATGGCGAGCGCTTCCGCGAACTGGCCCATATCTGGCCGGTCGTGGCGATCTTTGTCCTGGTGATCGGCGGCATCTACACCGGCATCTTCACACCCACCGAAGCCGCCGCGGTCGGTGCCGCCGGCACGGGGCTTGTCGCGCTGGTTTCGCGCAGTCTGTCGCGCAACGGGATCAGAGAGGCCATTCTGGGAACCGCGTCCTCCACCGCGATGATTTTTCTCATCGTGCTTGGCGCCGCTTCGCTCAATGGATTCCTGGCGCTTTCGCAATTGCCCCAGTTCGCCGCAGGATGGGTCACCGAGCAGGGCTTCAACCCCTGGGTGGTGATGGCTATCGTCCTGCTGCTCTATCTCGTGCTCGGCTGCGTCATGGACTCGCTTTCGATGATCCTTCTGACCGTGCCGATCATCTTTCCGATGATGTCTGCCCTCGATTTCGGACTGACCCCGGACGAATTTGCCATCTGGTTCGGCATTCTGGTCCTGATCGTCGTCGAAGTCGGGCTGATAACGCCACCGGTGGGGATGAATCTGTTCATTATCAATTCGATGGCCAAGGGCACACGCCTTTCCGAAACGTTCCGGGGGGCGCTGCCCTTCGTGGCCAGCGACATCATTCGCACCATCATTCTTGTCGCCTTCCCACCGATAACGCTGGGGCTGGTGTGGCTGCTCTATTGAGCGGCCCGGGACATATGGGAGTTCACACGCGAACAAGCGTGCAACAAAGGGAGAAGATCAAATGAAACTGAAATCGATATTGCTCGGGGCGGTTGCCAGCGTCTCGTTTGCCGCCGGCGCCATGGCCCAGGAGGTAACGCTGCGCGTCCACCAGTTCCTGCCCGCGCAGGCCACCATTCCTGCCACCGCCATCGCACCTTGGGCCGAGGCCATTCAGGACCAGTCCGACGGCCGTATCGCCGTGGAACTCTACCCGGCCATGCAGCTCGGCGGCGCGCCCGACAGCCTGTTCGCCCAGGCTCAGGACGGCGTGGTCGACGTCATCTGGACGGTGCTTGGCTATACGCCGGGCCGCTTCCCGAAATCGGAAGTGTTCGAGTTGCCCTTCCTGATGTCCAACAGCGCCGAAGAAACCTCGGCCGCCTTTTACAACTACGTCATGGAAAATTCCGCTGACGAGTTCGAAAGTGTCCAGGTCATTGCGCTGCACACACACGGTCCCGGCCTGTTCCACACCCAGGAGCCCATCAACGCTCTTGAAGACATCCAGGGCATGAAGATCCGTGGCGGTTCGCGCATCATCTCCAACATGCTCGCCCAGCTCGGCGCTGAGCCCGTCGGCATGCCCGTGCCCCAGACCACCGAAGCGCTGTCGCGCGGCGTGATCAACGGCACTACGGTTCCCTGGGAAGTCACACCCTCCATCCGCGTCGCCGAACTGGTCTCCAACCACACCGGCTTTTCCGGCGAAAACGGTCTTTACACCCAGACCTTCGGGTTCGTCATGAACCGGGGCACCTATGAAGGCCTGCCTGACGACCTCAAGGCCGTCATCGATGCCAATTCCGGCCTCGAAACCTCGAAAATGTTCGGTCGCGCCATGGATGCCGGCGACGATGTCGGCCTGCAGATCGCCGAGGACGCCGGCAACAACATCGTGACGCTGGACGAAGCCGAAACCGCCCGCTGGAAGGAAGCCGCCCAGCCCACAATCGAGCAGTGGTTCGCCGATATGGAAGCCATCGGCATCGACGGCGAAGCGCTCTATGCTGCCGCTCAGGAAGCCATGGCTGCCGAGCGCCAGTAAGGGGCTTTATCTCTTATGCAAAGGGGCGCTTCGGCGCCCCTTTTTTCATGCCGGCTCAAACGATAACTGCAGGTTCGGGCCGTCCCCGCCCAACGCCCTCGGCAAAAAAGACTTTTCCCGATTCCGGGTGGTCGGCCAGCGCCTCGGCATCGAGCCCTTCGCGGGCGGTGGTGCAATAGAGCGTTGAAAAACCGGTCCCGCCAAAGGCCGGACATGACGTGTGGGGCGCCTCGACCGAAACGGCCTTGAGAAACTGTCCCGATGGATCATAGACGGCAACCCGCCCCGCACCCCATTGAGCAAGCCACATATTGCCCTCGGCATCGATCACCGCCCCGTCGGGGTTCAGTCCTTCGCCAGTCAGGTCCAGATAGATTTCCGGTTCGCCGACCGGCGCGCCGCTTTCCGGATCGAGCCCGACGCGCTTGACGATACCTCGGTCCGTATCGGCGAAATGGCCGAACGCCCGGTCGGGTGAAAAGCAGATGGCATTGGGTATGGTGATGGAAGAAAACAGCTTTTTGACCTCACCGCGATAATACCGATAGATCGCTCCGGCGTCGTTCTCGGCCTTCTTGCCCATCGAGGAGAACCAGAACCCACCCCACGGATCGGCGCGACCGTCATTGGTCCGCAGCCCCTCGCCGATGTCGATCCTGGCGACGACGTCGCGGGTCCGGGTTTCGATATTGAGTTTGAGCAACGCCGTTTCGCCGGCAATCAAGAGATTGTCCCGGTCGATCCAGCCTGCCGCCGAAACCATGTCGTCAAATGTCCACGCCCCGGTCTCGCCGTTCTTGCGCGTCAGCAGCGTGCGGCCGATGATGTCGAACCAGAAAAGCTGCTGGCGCTCGGGATGCCACAGCGGACCTTCGCCCAGAAAACAGGACCGGTCGTCGAAAACGTGCGCGTCGCTCATGCCATAACCTCGTCATAGGCCAATACAAGTTTGCGGGCTCGCTCACCCACCTCTTTTGCTGTCAGGCCGGGCGTATAAAGCGCCGTGCCGATGCCGAACCCGTCGGCTCCGGCGGCTCGCCACTGGGCGAAATTATCTGGCCCGGCACCCCCAACCGCATAAACCGGAACCGAGGACGGCAGCACGGCCTTCAGCGCCGAAACACCGGCTGGTCCCATGATTGCGGCGGGAAAAATCTTGAGCCCGTCCGCCCCCGCCTTGAGCGCCGCGAAACATTCGGTGGCGGTGAACACCCCGGGGAAGGATTGAAGGCTCGCCGCCTTGGTCGCCCCGATCACCGCCGCGTCGCAATTGGGCGAAACGATCAGTTTTCCGCCCGCCCGTGCGACGTCGGCCACGTCCTTTTCACTCAACACCGTCCCCGCGCCGATCAGAGCGTCGCTGCCAAATTCACGCACCATTGCCGCGATGGAATCAAACGGTTGCGGCGAATTGAGGGGCACTTCGATGGCGGTAATCCCCGCCTCGAGCAGGGCTTGGCTTATGCTCAGCGCCTCATCGGGCTTGATGCCGCGCAGGATAGCGATCAGATTGCGGCTCATTGCGTCTCCTCCAGCGCTGCGCGGGCGGCGCAAAGCCCGGCCAGTGTCATATCCCCGGCGTCCAGCACCCGGGCGGAAACCCCTGCCAGGCCCAGTGCGGTCTGGTATAGCGCGCTCAACCGCGATGCGCCAATCAGGGCGATGTCACCGCCCTGCCAGTAATCGCCGGTTCCGGCAAGTTCAGCGCCGATCAACAGCCCCGACAGGCGCGATCTGGAAACCTGTGGCACTATCCCGTCGAGCAGGCTCCCGGCCCGGATCGAAAACAGCTTCGTTATGATTTCCGCATCGTCCAGCGCCTCGCGAACGCCTGCGGCAAACCCGTCCTCGCTCCAAATGTCCGTCCCGACACTATGGCGCAGAACGGATTTCTCGGCGAGCAGGGAAAAGATTTCCCCGGTCATTGCCGTACGAAACCGTGTGATGCGCCCGTCGGCGATCTCGACCCATTTGCTGTGCGTGCCCGGAAGACAGATAGTGCCGGAAGCCCCGACCGCCGAGACATACCCTGCAATCTGGGTTTCCTCGCCGCGCATCACGTCGGGTGGCGCCATTTGGCTGACGCCGGGCAGGATGAAAACGGCGATGCGGCTGTCGGAAACCGGGGCACGGGTCGCTTGCGCGGCGATGGGCGGGGTAGGGGTATTTGCGTATTCAGCCTCGATCCAGCCCTGTCGCGCACCCACCATGCCGCAGGCGATGATTGGGGTGACGCGTTCTGAATTGAGCCATTGTTCAACAGCTTCAAGCAGCGCCGGCTCGAATTGAGACGGCGTGAGTTGGCCCATGCCCTTGGCGCTTTCGCCCCGCGCCAGAACGGTGCCGTCTGCCCGCATCGCCCAGGCACGCATGTTGGAGGTGCCCCAGTCGACCGCGATCCAGTCGGCGCTCAAGGACATGTCACGCGCGCGGTGTGCTCAAAGACCGATTGCGTCATGGATTGATTCTTTCCTCGATTTGGCGGCACATCATGCTGGACGGCCACCCGATTCCCCCGCAAGCCGCCAATTATCTTATTATATTTTTATTTTGACAATCCATCGCGCCCTTTGTCATGTTCTGTTGGCGCCGTGTTTTGCCCGGCGCGACAGAACAGGGATTTGGGCGAACCGGCATGGCGGGAACGATGGACGATCAGGAGGGGACGGGGGTTGCTGCCGGACCAGCGGTCGCGCCCGCGCGCCGCAAGCCCCACAATTTCCACGCCCATGTCATGTATACCTTGGGGACCGCCATCGTGAGCGGAACCTATGAAGAGGGCCGGATCCTGCCCGGCGACAGCGATCTGATCGACCAGTTCGGCGTGTCGCGCACGGTGCTGCGCGAAGCGCTCAAGACATTGTCGGCCAAGGGCCTTGTCGAAGCGCGGGCCCGCGTCGGCACGCGCGTCCTGCCGCGGTCGCGCTGGAACATGTTCGATTCCGATGTGCTGCTATGGCATCTGGAATCGGGAATTTCCTTTGATTTCATTGCCTCGCTGGCCGAAATCCGCATGGCCGTCGAGCCCGATGCCGCAGCGCTCGCTGCCGAGCGGCGATCCGACGAGCAGGCCGATGAACTGATGGCCTGGCTTGCCGGCATGGCGACCAAGGGCCAGAGCGCCGAGGATTTCGCCCGCAACGACGTAGGGTTCCACCGTGTGGTGGCCCAGGCGTCGGGCAATCCGTTCATGGTCTCGCTCTCCAATGTTGTCGAGATTGCGCTGATGGCGTCCTTCACCATTTCCTCGCCGATGGAAGGCGGGGCGGCGTTCGACAAGGCGGTGCGTCTACACCGCAACATCGCCGAGGCCATCATGGCCAAGGACCCCGAAATGGCCCGCGTCGCCATGCGCCAGGCCATCCAGTCCGGTGTCGATCGGGCCACGACCACTTTGGGTGTGGCCCAAAGCTAAGCCGCAGAAATCGCCGCCGGTTTCCGGTCCGGCCCATTGGCCACACCACTCCAGCATGGTGGGGCTCCATGTCCCCACATTGCACCGGCGTGCGACACGCAGCGGAGCTGTGTTGAAAAAGCGCGTGAGGGGTTCAAACACCCGCTTTACAAATAATCATACTATATGCAAATGTGCTGGCGATTGTTGCGCTTGACGTGCGGCATGGGAGGTCGCTGTGGCGAGAGGCGCCGGGGCGAAACTGACAGGGAGAAACCTCATGAAATCGATTTTGGCAGGGCTGGGCGCCCTGGTGATGACGTCTGCCCTTGCGGCGATGCCCGCAATCGCGCAGGACGCCGGATCGGTGGGCATTTCCATGCCGACCCAATCCTCCGCCCGCTGGATCTCGGACGGCAATTCCATGGTGGAGCTGTTCGAGGCCGCCGGCTACCAGACCGATCTGCAATACGCTGAAGATGATATTCCCAACCAGCTCGCCCAGATCGAAAACATGATCGTGCGCGGCGTCGATGTGCTGGTTATCGCGTCGATCGACGGGACGACGCTGACCACGGCACTTGAAAACGCCGCCGCCTCCGGCATCCATGTGATTGCCTATGACCGGCTGATCCGCGGTTCGGAAAACGTCGACTATTACGCCACCTTCGACAATTTCAAGGTCGGTGTGCAGCAGGCCCAGTCGCTGGTCGACGGGCTCGAAGACTCCGATCGCGAAGCGCCCTACAATATCGAATTGTTCGGTGGTTCGCCCGACGACAACAATGCCTATTTCTTCTATGACGGCGCCATGAGCGTTCTCCAGCCGCTGATCGATGACGGCACGCTGGTCGTCAAATCGGGCCAGATGGGCATGGATACGGTCGGAACGCTGCGCTGGGACGGCTCGGTTGCCCAGGCCCGAATGGATAACCTTCTGTCGGCCCACTACACCGACGATCAGGTCGATGCCGTGCTTTCGCCCTATGACGGGCTTTCCATCGGCATCATCTCCTCGCTGCGCGGGGTTGGTTACGGTTCGGGCGACATGCCCATGCCGATCATTTCAGGCCAGGATGCCGAGCTCCCCTCGGTTGCTGCAATCATGGCCGGCGACCAGTATTCGACAATCTTTAAGGATACCCGCGAATTGGCGCGTGTGACGGTCGGCATGGTCGAAGCGCTGATCAACGGCGCCGAGCCCGAGATCAACGACACCGAGACCTACGAAAACGGCGTCAAGGTTGTCCCTTCCTACCTGCTCGAGCCGGTGCTGGTCACCGCCGGCAATCTCGAAGAGGTTCTTGTGGGTTCGGGCTATTATACCGAAGACCAGATCGCCAATTAATCGACCAATCCTCCTCCAGAGGCCGTGCGGTGGGGCAGTATTTCGCCCCGCCGCACACACTTAACAAAAGAGAGCGGGAACGCCATGACGTCCATTCTCGAAATGCGCGGCATCACCAAGAGCTTTCCGGGCGTCAATGCGCTCGAAAACGTCAACCTCGTTGTCGAGCAGGGCGAGATCCACGCTCTGGTTGGCGAGAACGGGGCAGGCAAGTCCACCCTCATGAAGGTGCTCTCGGGCGTCTATCCGTCCGGCGACTACGAGGGCCAGATCTTTTTCGAGGGCGAGGAACGCCATTTCCATTCCATTTCCGACAGCGAGAAATGCGGCATCGTCATCATCCATCAGGAACTGGCGCTGGTCCCGCTGCTCTCGATCGCCGAAAACATCTTTCTGGGCAATGAGCGCGCCCAAAACGGAGTGATCGACTGGACCGAAACCTACCGTCGCACCGAAGATCTGCTCAAGCGCGTATCCCTAAAGGAATCGCCGCGCACCAGGATCACCCATCTGGGGCTGGGCAAACAGCAGCTTGTCGAAATCGCCAAGGCGCTCTCGAAACAGGTCAAACTTCTCATCCTCGATGAGCCCACATCCTCGCTCAACGAGACCGACAGCCAGGCCCTTCTCAAGCTGCTGGTCGAACTCAAGGAAAGAGGCATTTCCTCGATCCTGATCTCCCACAAGCTCAACGAGATTTCCCAGGTCGCCGACCGTATCACGGTGCTGCGCGACGGGCATACGGTCTCCACCCTTGATTGCCACACCTCCGAGATTTCCGAAGCCGATATCGTGCGTGACATGGTGGGGCGCTCCCTGACCGACCGCTTCCCGCCCCGCGCACCAAAGATCGGCGAGGTGCTGTTCGAAGTCAAAAACTGGACCGCGCACCACCCCATCCATTCCGAGCGCAAGGTGGTCGACGATGTCAGCTTTTCGGTGCGCGCCGGCGAAGTGGTGGGCATTGCCGGGCTGATGGGCGCCGGCCGCACCGAACTGGCCATGAGCCTGTTCGGAAAATCCTATGGCGACAAAATTTCCGGCGAAGTGTTTCTGCGCGGCCAGTCCGTCGATACCTCCTCGGTCCCCAAAGCCATAGCGAACGGCATCTGTTACGCCACCGAGGACAGAAAGACCTATGGCCTCGTCCTCGACCAGCCGATCCGTGACAACGTCCCCCTCGCCAATCTCAACGGCATCGCCAACGGTCTCGTGGTGGACAATCACAAGGAGCGCGAGGTCGCCGAGCGCTATCGCAAGCTCATGGCGATTAAAAGCTCGGGCATCGGCCAGAAAACGGTCAATCTCTCGGGCGGCAACCAGCAAAAGGTCGTGTTGTCCAAATGGCTCTATGCCGGACCCGACGTTCTGATCCTCGACGAACCCACCCGCGGCATCGATGTGGGCGCGAAATACGAGATTTATTCAATCATCAACGACCTGGCGAGCCAGGGCAAAGCCATCGTCCTGATCTCCTCGGAAATGCCCGAACTGCTGGGCACCTGCGACCGCATCTACGTCATGAACGCAGGCCGCTTCGTGGGCGAATTGCCCATCGCCGAAGCCAGCCAGGAAAAGATCATGTCGATGATTTTAAAGACCGGAAAAGCCGCATGATCGCCCTCAACTGCTCATCAACGGAACACCGCAATGACTGATCTCACCCAACCCTCGTCCGCAACCGGCGGCCCGTCGGTGTTTGTGGGCTATCTCAAGACCCATCTGCGTGAATACGGCATCCTGTTTGCGCTGATTGCCATCGTGGTGTTCTTCCAGATCGCCACCGACGGCATCCTTTTGCGCCCTGCCAACGTCACCAATCTGGTGCTCCAGAACTCCTATATCGTCATCATGGCGGTGGGCATGCTGCTGGTCATCGTGTGCGGCCATATCGATCTCTCCGTCGGCTCGGTCATGGGCTTTGTCGGCGCACTCGCTGCCGTCCTGATGGTGCAGTTCGATCTCCATTTCGTGCCCGCGGCCATCATCTGCCTGGCTGTCGGCGCGGCCATCGGTGCCGTTCAGGGTTACTGGATCGCGTATTGGAAAATCCCCAGCTTCATCGTGACGCTCGCCGGCATGCTGGTGTTCAAGGGCCTGATGATGGTGCTCTTGAAGGGCCAGTCCATCGGCCCGTTCCCAGACTCGTTTCGTATGATCGCCTCCGGCTTCATCCCCGATCTGTTTGCCGTCGAGGGCATCCATATGCTTTCGATGCTGCTCGGCGTTGCCGCTGCGGCGATCCTCATCCTGCTCTCGGTGCGGGCCCGCGCCAAGGAGGCAAAACACGGCACGCCCGACGAACCCTTCGCATTCTTCACCGGCCGCAACATTCTCGCCGCCGGGGCCGTGGTCTACCTGGTGTACCTTCTGGCCACATCGCGCGGTCTGCCCAACGTCTTTATCATCATGGCTGTGCTTATCGCCGGCTACAGTTTCGTTGCCAAGCAGACCACCATCGGACGCCGCGTCTATGCCGTGGGCGGTAATCAAAAGGCCGCAAAACTCTCGGGCATCAATTCCGAACGCCTGACCTTCCTGGTTTTTGCCAATATGGGTATGCTCGCTGCGCTGGCGGGCCTCGTGTTCGCGGCCCGTCTCAACATGGCCACGCCCAAGGCCGGCGAAACCTTCGAACTCGACGTCATCGCCGCCGTCTTCATCGGTGGCGCCTCGATGGCCGGCGGTGTCGGCACCATTGTCGGCGCAGTGATCGGCGCGTTCATCATGGGGGTGATGAACAACGGCATGTCGATCATGGGCATCGGCATCGACTGGCAGCAGATGATCAAGGGACTTGTCCTCCTCGCCGCCGTGATCTTCGACGTCTACAACAAGAACAAGGCCGCCTGATCTTTCCGGCGCGCCCAGGGTGCGCCGGATTCCCCAATCCCCGGAGTAATTATCAAAGTGCTGCTCTCCCAGATTACCCATACCAGCGGTTCCCAGTGCGTCGTGGCGCGTGAAGGCGACAATGCCAGGATCGTCAATGGCGCAGATTCCATTCTGGCGCTGGCCAAACGCGCCATCGCAAGGGATATGGCGCTGGCCGAACTGATCGCCGAACAGGGGCTGGGCGACAGCGTCGATCTCGACGCCGCCTATGCCGAGGGCAGGGTTCTGGCGCCCATAACCCCCGATGATCCCGCGCGCCTGCATCTCACCGGCACCGGGCTCACCCATCTCGGTTCGGCCTCGACCCGCAACGCCATGCACCTCAAAGCCGGCGCCGAAGAAAACGTCACCGATTCCATGAAGATGTTCCGGCTGGGCGTCGAAGGCGGCAAGCCTGTGGGCGGCAAGACGGGCGTGCAGCCCGAATGGTTCTACAAGGGCAATGGCCACGCCCTAGTTGCGCCGGGCAAGCCCATCACCTCGCCCGGCTTTGCGCTCGATGCAGGCGAAGAGCCTGAAATCGCCGGCATCTATATCGTCTCCTACGAGGGCGTTCCGCACCGGATCGGTTTTGCGCTGGCAAACGAGTTTTCCGATCACGTCACCGAGCGCCAGAACTATCTCTATCTCGCGCACTCGAAATTGCGCCCGGCCTCCATCGGTCCCGAAATTCTTGTCGGTGAACTCCCCGCCCATGTCGAGGGCACCTCCCGCGTCGTCCGCGATGGCACTGTGCTGTGGGAAAAGCCCTTCGTTTCGGGCGAGGACAATATGAGCCACACCCTCGCCAATCTCGAGCACCATCACTTCAAATACGAAATCTTCCGCAAGCCCGGCGACGTGCACGTCCATATGTTCGGCACCGCGACGTTGAGCTTTGCCGACGACATCCGCACGCAGGAAGGCGACATCTTTGAGATCGAAGCCGCCCCCTTCGGACTGCCGCTCAAGAACCCCCTGACCATCGACAAGACACGCCCTGCCGACGCGCCTGTCGCGGTCAAATCATTGTAGAAAGGGCAGGGAATGGCATTTGAAAAGGCCCAATGGCCGCGCAAGCTGCGCTCGCAGGAATGGTATGGCGGCACCTCGCGCGATACGATCTACCACCGCGGGTGGCTCAAAAATCAGGGCTATCCCCACGATCTGTTCGACGGCCGCCCGGTCATCGGGATCTTAAACACCTGGTCCGATCTCACCCCCTGCAACGGGCATCTGCGTGAACTGGCCGAAAAGGTAAAGGCCGGCGTCTGGGAAGCTGGCGGCTTTCCTCTGGAGGTGCCGGTGTTCTCGGCCTCGGAAAACACCTTCCGCCCCACGGCCATGATGTATCGCAACCTCGCCGCCATGGCGGTGGAAGAGGTGATGCGCGGCCAGCCCATCGATGGCGCCGTCCTGCTGGTCGGTTGCGACAAGACCACCCCATCGCTTCTGATGGGCGCGGCCTCCACCGACATTCCCTCGATCGTTGTCACCGGCGGCCCCATGCTCAATGGCTGGTTCCGGGGCGAGCGGGTCGGCTCGGGCACCGCGCTGTGGCAGATGAGCGAAGCGATCAAGGCCGGCGAAATGAGCCAGGAGGATTTCCTCGAAGCCGAACAGGCCATGAGCCGGTCCTCGGGCTCGTGCAACACCATGGGCACTGCCTCCACCATGGCTTCTATGGCCGAGGCACTGGGCATGGCGCTTTCGGGCAATGCGGCAATCCCCGCCGTCGACAGCCGCCGCCGGGTTATGGCGCAACTCACCGGCCGCCGTATCGTCGATATGGTGAAAGACGACCTCAAACCTTCCGATATCCTCACCCGCGAAGCGTTCGAAAATGCGATGATGACCAATGGCGCCATTGGCGGTTCGACCAACGCCGTGGTCCATCTGCTGGCCCTGGCCGGGCGTGTCGGGATCGATATCGGGCTCGACGATTGGGACCGGCTGGGCCGCGATATCCCAACAATCGTCAATCTGATGCCCTCGGGCAAATATTTGATGGAAGAATTCTTCTACGCCGGTGGCCTGCCCGTAGTGCTCAAATCCCTGCTCGACGGAAAAAAGCTCCATGGCGATGCGCTGACCGTTTCCGGGCGCACCATGGGCGAGGAAGTCGCCGGCGCCCGCAACTGGAACGAGGACGTGATCCGGCCGGTCGACAAGGCTCTCACCAGCCATGGTGGCATCGCGGTTTTGAAGGGCAATCTTGCGCCCAATGGCTGTGTGCTCAAACCTTCGGCCGCCAGCCCGCACCTGATGGTTCATACCGGCCGCGCCGTGGTGTTCGAGGACATCGACGACTACAAGGCAAAGATCAACGACGAGGCGCTCGATATCGACGAGACCTGCGTCATGGTGCTCAAAAATTGCGGCCCCAAGGGCTATCCCGGCATGGCCGAAGTGGGCAACATGGGCCTGCCGCCAAAGGTGTTGCGCAAGGGCATAAAGGATATGGTGCGCATTTCCGACGCCCGCATGTCGGGCACCGCCTATGGCACGGTGATCCTGCACACCTCCCCCGAGGCAGCGGTGGGCGGTCCGCTGGCAGCCGTCCGCAATGGCGACATGATTTCCATCGACGTGCCCAATCGCACCATCCATCTCGATGTCCCCGAGACCGAGATCGCCGCCCGGCTGGCCGATTGGAGCCCGCTGCCCGATCAGCCGCAATCGGGTTACGCAAAGATGTTCCTCGATCACGTCGATCAGGCCCATACCGGCGCCGATTTCGATTTTCTCAAAGGCGCGCGCGGCAGTGCGGTGGGCAAGGATTCCCATTGATGACCCACAAGATTGCCATTGTCGGTCTGGGCAAGATCGCCCGCGACCAGCATTTGCCCTCGATTGCCAAAAATCCCGATTTCGAACTGGCCGCCATTGTCTCGCGCAATGCGGAGCTTGAAAGCGTCGACCATTTCCAAGCGCTCGATGACATGCTCGCGGCCCGCCCCGATATCGGCACCGTCGCTCTGTGCACGCCGCCACAGGTGCGCCGTCAATACGCTGAGGCCGCCATCCGCGCCGGCCGGCATGTTCTGCTGGAAAAACCGCCCGGTGCCACGGTGGCCGAAGTCGAATGGCTCAAAAATCTGGCAGCAAAGCACGGGGTTACCCTGTTTGCCACCTGGCACTCGCGCTACGCACAGGGCGTTGAACCGGCCCGCACCTGGCTGGCCGACAAGACCATAAAAAGCGTCGATATCGTCTGGCGCGAGGATGTGCGCCGCTGGCATCCCGGTCAGGACTGGATCTGGGAGCCCGGCGGCATGGGTGTCTTCGATCCCGGCATCAATGCGCTCTCGATCCTCAGCCACATGCTCCCCGCACCCGTTCTGGTGACCGGCGCGGTGCTTGAAGTCCCGGAAAACCGCCAGACCCCCATCGCTGCGAAGATCGATTTTATTGCGGTCACCGGCCATCTGGTCACCGCAGATTTCGACTGGCGCCAGGAAGGCCCGCAAACCTGGGATATCACCGTCCGAACCGATGCCGGGCTGCTCGAACTCTCCAGCGGCGGCGCTGTGCTGCGCATCGATGGTGATACCCAACTGGCCGCCGACGATACCGAATATGACGGCATCTACGCCCATTTCGCCGCACTTCTGGCGCAGGGCAAAAGCGACGTCGATATTGCCCCGCTGCAACTGGTGGCCGATGCCTGTATGCTCGGCGAGATGCGCAAGGTCGGAGCCTTCCACGAATAAGGCCGTATGCCACGGAGAAAATTTTACCAAAAGGTCAAAATCCCCTCTGTTGCTCCTTTATCCTTTGTGATTGACTGATCGCAAAGCCAAGGGGAGTCGCGTCGATGTCCGTTTTCAAATCCGGACCCGAAGGGTTGATCGGCTATGCGGTGATGCTCGAGCAGTTCCATCCGCGCGATTGCGTGGAACTGACCGAATATGCCGAGCAAAGGGGCTTTAACGGCGCCATGGCTGCCGACCATTTCCAGCCCTGGGTGCCCCAGCAGGGCCAGTCGGCCTTCGTCTGGAATGTTCTGACCGCCATCGGCGAGCGCACCAGGGGCGATATGGGCCCCGGCGTCACCACCCCCACGTTCCGCTGGCACCCTGCCATGGTGGCGCAGGCTTCGGCGACCCTTGCCGCCATGTATCCCAATCGCCACTGGCTCGGGGTAGGGGCAGGCGAGGCCCTCAACGAAAGTTTCCTCGCCCAGTATTGGCCCGATGTGGGCGAACGTTCCGCCCGCATGTTCGAGGCCGTCCAGATCATCAAGAAGCTGTTCGAGAACTCGGCTGCCGGCAAGGACACCAAACACAAGGGCGATTATTATCGTATGGAATCCACAAGGCTGTGGACCATGCCTGAAACCGCGCCCGAAATTCTCGTGGCAACCGCCGGACCGCTCAACGCCAAAAAGACCGGAAAATTTGCCGATGGCATCATCACGGTCGGCGCTCCACTCGGCAAGATCGAGATGCTGTTTGAAAAATTTTCCGAGGGCGCCCGTGAGGCCGGCAAGGACCCCGACGCCATGCCCAAGGTGCTCCAGCTCCATTTGAGCTGGGCCGAGACCTACGAAGAAGCACTGGCCAACGCCATGACCGAATGGCCCAATGGCGGCATGAAATTCCCCAAGGCCGATATCCGTTCTCCTTTCGATTTCGAGCAGATGGCCAAGCTGGTCCGGCCCGAGGATTTCAAGGGAAGAATGGTGATTTCGCCCGATCCCGAAGAGCACCTCGAACACATCCAGAAGTTTGCCGATTTCGGCTTCGACCGCATTTATCTCCACAATGTGGGCCGCAACCAGCGCGAATGGATCGACGTCTTCGCCGAAAAAGTGCTGCCCAAACTCAAGAAGCGCTGATGGCCGATCGTCTGACACTCTGGGGCATCGAGGGCATCCCCGAAATCGGGCCAGGTGACGATCTGGTGGCGCTGATTTCGAACGCCATCGACACAATGGCCACCTCCGATCCGGACGCTGCGCTGGCCGATGGCGATATCCTGATCGTCACCTCCAAAATCGTCTCCAAGGCCGAAGGCATGCAGGTGCCTATCGCGGCGCGCGATATGGCCATCGAGGAAGATACGGTCCGCATCGTCGCCGAGCGCGCCCATCCCGGTGGGATCACCAGAATTGTCGAAACCCGGCAAGGCCTGGTGATGGCCGCCGCCGGGCTCGACACCTCAAACGTCCCCGATGGCCTCGCTCTGCGCCTGCCGCGCGACCCCGACGCTTCTGCCCGGGCGCTCTGCGGCGCCCTGCGCGAAAAGACCGGCAAGAGGCTCGGCCTCATCATTACCGATACCCTCGGTCGCCCCTGGCGCGTCGGCCAGACCGACGCCGCCATAGGCGCAGCCGGCGTGCAACTGGTCGATGATCTGCGCGGTGGCGTCGATGCCAATGGCCGGCCATTGAACGTAACGGTCACCGTGCTTGCCGACGAGCTCGCCGCCGCGGCCGATCTGGTCAAGGGCAAGGCCTCGCGCATGCCCGTCGCGGTAGCGCGGGGCCTGGCAAAGCTGGTCATCGATCTCGACAGCCCCGGCGCCAAGACCCTGGCCCGGCTGGGCGAAGACGACATGTTCCGCTTCGGGTCGACCGAGGCTTACAAGCAGGGCTACGACGCGGCCATCCACGAGATGGCGGGCAAAAAGGAAAAGGTAAAATGAGCGGTGTCACGTCCTTTGCCCCAAACACCACCGTCATCCCGGGCTCGACCCGGGGTCCAGTAAACGGCAGCGCCCCGGCAAAATCGCAAACGCTGCCGTTGTCTGGACCCCGGCTCAAGGCCGGGGTGACAAGCTGGGGGCGTGGCACGACTTTTCGTCCTTCGCTTCTCTGGCAGGAACGAGGGGCCATGGCCATTGCGGCACTTTCCGGTCTCTTGTTCGCCGCGGCCCTCTCAACCCCCGCCCTCGCCACCGACTACCCCCTGACCATCGAAAACTGCGGCACCACGGTAACCTTCGATGCCCCGCCCGAACGGGTCGTCACCATCAAGTCCACCGCCACCGAACTGCTTCTGGCTTTGGGACTTGGCGACAAAATCTTCGGCGTCGGCTTTCAGGACGGCCCGGTCCCCGACCAATGGGCGCCGGACACCCAATTGACCGTCCTTGCCGATCGCGTTCCCTCCCAGGAAGTGGTGCTCGAAGCCGAGCCCGATTTTGTCTATGGCGGCTGGGAATCGAGCTTTGCCGCCGATGCGGCAGGGACGCGCGACAGCCTGCACGCGCTCGGCGTTGCCACCTATGTCGCCCCCACCGCCTGTCGCTCGGAAGGTACCCCCGAAAAGCTCTCGTTCGAGGATGTGTTCGACCAGATCGTTGAAATGGGCGCCATTTTCGATGTCGAGGACCGCGCCGCCCAACTTGTCGCCGAGCAGCGCACAATGCTCGAAGAGATCAAGCCAACCTCAAACCTGACCGGCGTCTGGTATTCCTCGGCCACCTCCACCCCCTATGTCGGCGCCGGCCTGGGCGGCCCGCAAATGACCATGGAGGCGCTGGGCATCGCCAACATCTTTGCCGATGTGGAAGACACCTGGACCTCTGCCAGTTGGGAAGCCATTGTCGACGAGGACCCCGACGTGATGATCCTTGTCGACGCCGCATGGAATTCGGTCACCCAGAAGATCACCCTCCTCAACGACAATCCGGCGACCGCGAACCTGAGCGCCGTCCAGAACGAGCGCTACATCATCATCCCGTTCCCCGCCGCCGAACCGGGCATACGCTCCATCCCCGCCACCGCCGATCTGGCCCGGCAACTTCAGGGGCTGGATCTGAACCCATGACTCCCCTCCTTCGCTTCCCCGGCGAAAGCCGGGGCCCATGTGAGCCAGCCTCGGGCGCTGGAGTTTCGATTGGCGCTGCTGGACCCCGGATCAGGTCCGGGGCAGCGCGGCGGGTTGGGAACAGTCGAAGGAAAGCTCTCTAATGGTCGCCGCCCCGCTCGGCCTGTCCGCCCTCACGCCCGCCGCCCTGCGGCGGCTGAAGTTTCAGGCCGGGCTGGCGGGGCTGGCACTACTGCTTTGTGCTTCCCTCGTCATCGCCGTCACCATCGGCCCTGCCGATATTTCCCCCGGTGAAGTCTGGGCGGTGATCGCCCACAAACTCGGTCTTATTGCCGAAAACCCGGTCTCGCGCCTGCGCGAGGGGATCGTCTGGGAATTGCGCCTGCCGCGCGTCCTCGCTGCCGCTGCCGTGGGTGCCGGGCTGGCCATTTGCGGTGCCGTCATGCAGGCTCTGACGCGCAACCCATTGGCCGATCCCTACCTCCTCGGCCTTTCGTCCGGTGCCTCGGTGGGTGCCGTTTCCATGATGCTGATCGGCGCGACGCTGCTCCTGCCGGTCGGCGCCTTCATCGGTGCCCTGGTCGCCATGGGACTGACGCTGGGGCTGGCCCGCTCGCTCGGCGCCATCACCGCGTCGCGCGCCATCCTCGCCGGGCTGGCTGTTTCCGCGCTCGCCTCCGCGCTCACCTCGTTTCTGATCTTCTGGACGGCGACCGGGGATTCCTACCGCGAAATTCTGTCCTGGCTGATGGGCTCGCTGGCCGGCGCCCGCTGGTCCGATACAGGTTTGGCGCTTGTGGCGCTGGCCGCCGTGGGCGCGCCATTGATCGCCTCGGGCCGTATCCTCGACGGATTCGTCTTCGGCGATACCGCCGCCCGCGCGCTGGGCATCGATGTCGAAAGAACCCGCTGGGTCATGCTGGGCGGTACCGCGCTTCTGACCGGCGTTCTCGTTGCGATTTCGGGCGCCATCGGCTTTGTCGGCTTGATCCTGCCCCACGCGGTGCGGCTCGTCGCCGGCGGACGCCACCACCATCTGCTCCCGCTCGCGGCTTTGGCCGGGGCCGTTTTCATGGTGTGGACCGATACGGCGTCCCGCACCCTCTTCGACCCGCGCGAGCTGCCTGTCGGCATCGTCACCGCCATGATCGGCGCCCCGGCCTTCTTCCTTATCCTCTTGCGCAACAGGCGGGCCACATGAGCCTTGCCATTCAAAGCGCCAGTCTCACCCTCGAGGGCAAGACCATCCTCGATGATGTATCCTTTGCCCTCCAGCCAGGCCGTCTCAACGCGCTGATCGGCCCCAATGGCGCCGGCAAATCCTCGCTGCTACGGGTGATCCTCGGTTTCGAGCCGGGCGCGCGCGCCCATATCGAATTCGCGGGTGCCGATTTTCACGCCCTGCGGCGCCGGGAGCGCGCCCGCGTCGCCGCCCTGGTCGAACAGACCGCCGGCACCGACCAGCCCATTGACGTTCATGACGTGGTGATGCTCGGCCGCCTGCCCCATCAGGGCCTGTGGGCCGCCGACAGCCAGAGCGGCGACGAGGAGATCGCCGCCCGCGCCATGGCCCGGGCCGGGGTCGCCGAGTTCGCAACGCGGCGCTTTTCCACCCTGTCCGGTGGTGAACAGCAGCGTGTGCACATTGCCCGCGCCCTCGCCCAATCCCCGCGCCTGCTACTGCTCGACGAACCCACCAACCATCTCGACCTTTCGGCCCAGATCGCCGTCATGGAAATCCTGCGCGCCCTTGCCCGTGAAGGGCTCACCATCCTCGTCACCATGCACGATCTCAACCTGACCGCCGCCTGGTTCGATCACGTCGTGGCGCTCGATCGGGGCAGGGTGGTGGCACAGGGCACGCCCGAAACGGTCATCGATTCCGCGTTTCTCGCCCGCGTCTATGGCGTCGCCGCCACCATAGTGCCCAACCCGGCCTCTGGCCGCCCGATGATCGCCTATGGGCCGTGACGAATTCCTCTTGCGCCCCGTCTAAAAATTTGATCGTCTGGTCAAAATATTCCCGCACGGCAAATGCGGGGTGCCGGTTCTGAAAGGGTAGGGACAATGGAATTCGGGATCACCTTCAAGGGTTTCGTCGATCACGACAGGGCGCGCTATCTGATTCAAGCCGCCGAATATGCCGGTTTCACCTATTGCTGGTTCTACGACTCCCACATCCTCTGGCGCGATCCGTATCCGGCCATGGCCATGGGAATGGAATGGACCAAATCCATGCGGTTCGGGCCGCTGGTCACCAATCCCGACGTGCGTGACTGGTCCGTCGCCGCTTCGCTGTTCGGCTCATTGGCCAAACAGAGCGGCGGGCGCTTCGATCTGGCCGTCGGCCGAGGGGATTCCTCGCGCCGGGTGATGGGCCACAAGCCCGCAACGCTCAAACGCGTAGCCGAATTCATCGCCAAGACCCGCGCCATGGTGCGCGGCGAAGAGGTAATGTATGGCGATGTGCCCAACCCCGTCCAGTTTCCCTGGGCCGTGGGCCACGATATACCCTCCTGGATCGCTGCCTATGGGCCTTTGGCGCTCAAAACCGCTGGGGAAAGCGCCGATGGCGTCGTGCTCCAGATCGCAGAACCGGGCCTGTGCAAATGGTTCACCGACCAGTGCATCGCCGCAGGCAAGGCCGCGGGACGGGATATGAGCAGCTATCGCTCAATGGCCGCTGCGCCCGCCTATTTCGGGGACAAGACAAAAGCCATCGAAGCCACCAAATGGTTCCCCGCCATGGTGGGCAATCACGTGGCCGATATCGTCGAGAAATACGGCGCCGACAGCGACAAGGTCCCCGCCAGCCTCACCTCATATATCGAAGCGCGGCGTGGCTATGACTATTCCAAGCACGGCCAGTCCGATAACCCCTATCTCGATTTCATCACCGACGACATCGTTGAAAGCTTCTGCGTGCTCGGCGAGCCCGAAGACCACATCGCAAAGATCCGCGATCTCGAAGCGGCGGGCGTTACCCAGTTCAACATCTATCTCGACAGTGGCGAGGAAGAAGACATCATCGCCCGCTATGGCCGCGAGGTCATTCCGGCGTTCCGGTAGCGCTCCTGAGCGCCAGCGGTATGCTCTAGCTCTATAACCCCGCCACCGTCACCCCGGGCTTGACCCGGGGGCCAGTACCCCAACGCGTGCGATGGAGCCGCCAAGCTGCCGCTTACTGGATCCCGGGTCTCGGCCCGGGATGACGGCAGAGCGCAAATGCACCACCCCTCGCTATCTCCCCCACCGTCAGCCGCTTTCTCACCTCTCCCTGCGGGAGGCCGGATCGAAGGTCCGGGTTGAGGGGGCTTCCCGGCCTACTGGTGCTTTTCCAGCCCCTCGATCATCTCCAGACACGCTGAAAGCTGGTCGAGCTCGACGAATTCGTCGGGCTTGTGCGCCTGTTCGATCGAGCCTGGCCCGCAGATCACCGTATCGATGCCCATCTCCTGAAACAGGCCCGCCTCGGTCGAAAACGCCACGCATTCGGCAGGATCCTCATTGCCGGTCAGCGCCCGCACCAGTGCCACGGCCTCCGATTTGGTCATTGGTTCGAGCCCGGCCACTTCCCCGATGGTTTCGGTGATGACCGCCGCGTCGGGATGGATATCGACCATTTTGGGCAGCAGAACATCCTCGACAAAGCCGGTGATCTGCTCATGGGTGAAGGCAAAATCGCCCGAATTGACGTGCCGCAACTCCCACTCCACCGAACACTGCCCGGGGATGATGTTGCGCGCGATGCCGCCGGCCATTTTACCGATCTGAATTGTCGACCAGGGCGGTTCGAACCGGCTGCCCTCCGGCGCGCGCGATTTCAGCGCGCCGCCGATTTCGAGCAGCTTGGTTACATACTGCACGGCATATTCGACGGCATTGACCCCCCGGTCGGGCATCGAGCCATGGCCCTCGAGCCCGGTAAAATGGGTGGTGTATTCGCAGCACCCCTTGTTGCCCTCGACGATCTTCATCATGGTCGGTTCGCCCACGATGCACAGCGAAGGCTTGCGGCCGGTCGCCTTGAGTTCCTTGAGCATCACATGTGCGCCAAGGCACCCCACCTCCTCGTCATAGGTAAAGGCCAGATGGATGGGGCGCTTTAATCCGATTTCCTGGAAATAGGGGGCAAAAGCCAGCGTGCAGGCGATGAACCCCTTCATGTCGCACGCCCCGCGCCCGTAGATCTTTCGGTTGCGCAGCGTTGCGGTGAACGGGTCCGAACTCCAGTCCTGCCCTTCCACCGGCACCACATCGGTGTGCCCCGACAGAACGATCCCGCCATCGGCCTCGGGCGGGCCCAGCGTTGCAAAAAGGTTGGCCTTGTTGCCCGTCTCGTTCAGCGTCAGATAGGTGCGCGTGCCGATCTGGTCGAGCCGGTGGTTGATATAGGCGATCATCTCGAGATTGCTGTCCGCCGACACCGACTCAAAGCCGATCAGGTCCGCGAGGATTTCGAGCGTTTCACCGAGCAGTCTATGGGCCAAGAATCAAACTCCACAATATCTGGTTAGGGCCATTCCCCTCTGGGGAGAGGGTCGGGGCGAGGGGCCTTGCCCTTTCTAGTTCTTCACAAACATCTCGCGCGGCACATTGGCTAGGCACTCCGGCCCGCCCTCGTCAGTAATCCGCATGGTTTCGGTGATCTCCAGCCCCCAGTCGGGGGTCCAGATGGCCGGCATGAAATGGAACACCATGTTGGCGCGCAGGATCGAGGGGTCGCCCGGACGGATGCTCATCGTGTGCTCGCCCCAATCGGGCGGATAGGACAGCCCCACCGAATAGCCGGTGCGCGAGGTTTTCTCGACGCCGTATTTCTTGAGCACACCGAAAAACGCATCGGCGATTTCCCCGCACGTATAGCCGGGTTTTGCCACCGCCATGCCCGCTTCCATGCCTTCGAGCACCGCTTCCTGCGCCTTGAGCATGTCCTTGGGCGGCTTGCCCAGATAGCCGGTGCGCGAAATCGGGCAGTGATAGCGCTTGTAACACCCGGCAATCTCGAAAAACGTGCCTTCGCCCTTGACCATCTCGCGATCGTCCCAGGTCAGATGTGCCGCCGCCGCATCGCGCCCCGAGGGCGTGAGCGGAACGATCGCCGAATAGTCCCCCCCATAGCCATCCGCGCCAACCAGCGAGGCGTGATAGATTTCCGCGACCAGCTCGTTCTTGCGCAGACCGGGCCGCGTCACCTCGCGAATACGCGCATGCATCGCTTCAACGATTCGTGCCGCGCGGCGCATATATTCGATCTCGGCTTCCGATTTGACCGAACGCTGCCAGGTGACCACCGAAGTGGCATCGACAATTGCGACATCGGGGATTTCGGCCCGCAGCGTCTCAAGGCAGGAGGCGGTGAAATAATAATTGTCCATTTCCACGCCAATCCGGCGCTGGTCCCAGCCCTTGTCCTTGAGCACGCCGCACAGATGCACATAGGCGTGCTTTTCGGGGTTCTGGACGAAATCGTCGGGATAGAAATAGATCGAGTCCGTTGCCAGCCAGGTGGTTTTTTCGGCCCCCACCGCATCCATGGGCCGCCCCCACCACAATGGCTCGTCGGTGAGCGAAACGATCACCGCCTGATGCACGTAAAAGCTCCACCCGTCATAGCCGGTCAGCCAGTGCATGTTGGAGGGATTGGTGACGATCAGAACGTCGATGCCCTGCGTCTGCATCGACCGGCGGACGGCCTCCAGGCGCTCGTAATATTCGGGCAGGGTAAAAGGCAGGCGGGTATTGGGCATTTTGCCTTGGCGCTCCAGAAAAAGACCCGACAATCAGGTCTGAAAGAGTGTGCCCGCGCCGCTGGTCAGCGCGCGGGTTCGGGCCAGGGTGGCAATCGCCGTATCCTGAACCCCGGTGCCGGTGAGATCGGCGAAGGTGATCTGCGCTTGAGATGTCCGGCCCGTTGCCGTCCCGGCGATCACAGCGCCCAGTTCGGCAAAGCTGTCCTGCTCATCCACCAGCCCGGTCTTTATGGCGTGGTGCAATTCCCCCAAAAGCCGCGTCTGGCTCAACCGGTCGGCGACATAGAGGTCGGCTTTTGTCACCAGAGCGGGATCGATTTCGTTCTTGTGCTCGGCGTCCGATCCCATGGCGGTCACATGCTGACCGGCTTTGATCCAGTCGGCCATGATCAGCGGTTCGGTGGCCGGGGTCGTCGTGACCACGATATCGGCACCGTGCACCGCAGCCTCCGGGCTGCTGGCCACAATGGCGGCGATCTTCAGTTTCTGCGAAGCGTGCCGCGCCAGGTCCTCGGCCTTGCCCCGGTCGCGCGCCCAGATCACGGCCTTCTTGATCGGCCGCACCAGAGCCAGCGCTTCGAGCTGCAGTTTGGCCTGCATGCCGGCCCCGATGATCGCGGCGCTTTCCGAATCCTCACGCGAAAGATGTCTGGCCGCCACGGCCCCCGCCGCTGCCGTGCGCACATCGGTCAGATACCCGTTGTCGAGCAGCAGCGCTTCGAGCAGCCCCGTCTTTGCCGACAAAACCACCATCAGTCCATTTGTCGAAGCCAGCCCGATTTTGGGATTGTCGAAAAAGCCCGGGCTCATCTTGATGGCAAAGCTCTCGAGCCCCGGCACATAGGCGGTTTTCACATCCACCTCGCCATTGGCTTCGGCGATATCGAGCCTGAGGATAGGCGGCATCACCACCTTGCCGCCCGCCAGCGCCGCAAACGCATCCTCGACACATTGGACGGCCCCGAGATCGAGCGGCACGAGCTTTTTCAGATCGGTTTCGGTGAGAATCTGAACGTCAGCCATCACGCAGCCTCACTCAACGCCGTGTGCGTGCCCGCTATGATCTGGCCGTGAACGCCCATGTCGATATTTTTGCCCGACAGCACCAGCGCGGTCGGGCCTTTGGGCACGAACTTGCCCGAAAGGATCGCCCCGATCCCCACGGCTGCCGCGCCTTCGAGCACCTCGCGCTCCTTGAAATACCCATGCGCAATCGCCTCGGCGATTTCCTTTTCGGTCAGGACGATGGTTTCATCGACCAGATCGCGCACCATCGAAAAGGTGTAGCGATTGGACAGCCCGATCCCGCCCCCCAGCGAATCCGCAAGCGTTTCGAGTTCTTCCACCTCGACCGGCTGGCCTGCTGCAAGGCAGGCAACCATGGCCGCTCCGCGCTCCATGCACACCCCGACCACCCGCGTCCTGGGCGAAAGCGTCTTGATCGCCAGCGCCACGCCCGCGATCAACCCGCCGCCCGAAAGCGGCACCAGCACCGCGTCGAGTTCGGGCGCATCCTCTAAAATTTCCAGCCCCAGTGTGCCCTGCCCGGCGATCACTTCGACCCGATCGAACGGCGGGACGTCGATAAGGCCTTCCTCGGCGACCAGCCGGTCCACCTCGACCTGCGCATCGTCCTGGCTCCTGCCCACGATTCGCGCTTCAGCCCCCAGCGCCCTGATCGCCTCGACCTTGTTGGCGGGCACCAGAGCCGACATGCAGATCACTGCGCGCGTCCCCGCAGCCTTGGCGGCATGGGAAAGCGCACGGCCATGATTTCCGGTCGAGGCTGCGGTAACGCCCCGCCTGCGCTCCTCATCGGAAAGCGAAAGCACTGCGTTGGTCGCACCCCGCAGCTTGAAGCTGCCAGTCAATTGCTGCTGCTCGTTTTTGAGCAGGATCGTCTGCCCGCTCGCTTCGGACAGCGACAGGCTCGGTGTCAGCGCGGTGCGATGCACGAGCGGACCAATGCGCCGGCGGGCTGCCAGAACGTCTGCCATCGTCACCATTTCGGCCATGCACCACCCCTTAATTCTGTCTAAGAGTCAGCCGACACGCCGACCCTATGCGCCACCTAAGGGCTTGGCCGGCAATTGATAATCGACCGACTATGCAGCCCCGGCGCGTGGGCGGTCCTTCCATTTTGAACGACCCGTGCAGTCGATCTTGCTGCCAAACCCCGCCCTATATAGACGTATCGTCCCTCGACTTGTGGCCAGAAGTTGGCAACCCTATCCCGTGTTAAAGCATTATGTGCAGAGAACGCTCAAGTTCGGCAGTGATGAGGTGGCTTTGTCCCCGGAGTGACTTCGGGAACGGTGCCGCCCGACTTTGAATGAATTGGGGGCATATTTGCCCTCAATTTCGGCACTGCGCACAATGTCAGCGATAATATCAAAGGACAGGAACATTATGCACGCAACAATTTCCAAGGCCCTCAAGACAACCCTGCTCGCCAGCGCCGCCGCGCTCACCGTCGCAGGCGCCGCACAGGCCGCCAGCCTTGAAGAAATTCAGGAAAGCGGTTCGATCCGCATCGCCGTCGCCAACGAAATCCCCTATGGCTATATCGATCCGGTTTCCGGCGAAGCCATGGGTGCCGGCCCCGATGTGGCCAAGCACATTGTCGAGGAACTCGGCGTGACCGATATCGAGTGGATCACCACCGATTTCTCCTCGCTGATTCCCGGCCTTCAGGCTGATCGTTTCGATATGGTCGCCGCCGAAATGGCCATCATCCCCACCCGTTGCGAAACGGTCATCTATTCCGAGCCCAACACCTCCTACGGTGAAGGTCTTCTGGTGCCCGCCGGCAACCCCGAGGGGCTGAGCGGCTACGCCGATTTCGCCGAAAATTCCGATATGACGGTTGCCATCATGGCTGGCGCCAACCAGCTCGACATGATGCAGGCGCTCGGAGTGTCTGAAGATCAGCTCGTGACGATCTCGTCCAACGCCGACGCGATTTCGACGGTTTCGACCGGCCGCGCCGATGCCTATGCAGCGACCGGTCTGACCGCCAGCGAGCTGGCCGGCCAGAGCGATGCTGTGGAAGTGGCCGAAGGCTTCACCGATCCGGTCATCGACGGGACCGAACAGCGCTCCTGGGGCGGGTTCGTCTTTGCCGAAGGCAATGAAGAGCTCCGCGACGCGGTCAACGAAGTGCTCGCCGAGTACAAGCAGAGCGACGAATGGCTCGAAACCGTGTCCGGCTACGGCTTTACCGATGCCGACACCTCGCGTTCGTTCGACATGAGCACTGAGGAGCTCTGCACCGAATAAGGCGCATTGCTCTGATACCGATCTGCCGGTGGGCGCGACCAGAAAAGGCGCCCGCCGGCAACTTGGTTAGGCTTCACCCGTTTTCCAGAAAAGCTGTTTCGAGAACGCCTTCATGGATTGGACCCAATATCTCAACCCCCTGATGCTAGGGGCTTGGGTGACCGTCGAGCTGACGATCTATTCAACGGTGTTCGGGGCGATTCTCGCCTTCGCCGCAGGTATCGGCAAGCTCGCCCATAACCCTCTCATCAAGGCGATTTCGGTCGGCTATATCGAGATCTTCCGCGGCACATCGCTGCTGGTGCAGCTCTTCTGGCTCTATTTCGCGCTGCCGGTCGCAGGGCAGGCCATCGGCATCGATCTGCGATTGCCCCCTGTCGTTGCCGGTGTGCTGGCGCTCTCGCTCAACATCGGCGCATACGGCGCCGAGGTGGTGCGCGGAGCCATCCAGTCGGTTTCCAAGGACCAGTACGAGGCCGCCAAGGCGCTCAATTTCACGCCGCGTCGGACGCTCTGGCGCATAGCGCTGCCTCAGGCCATCCCCGAAATGATGCCCTCGTTCGGCAATCTGGCGGTCCAGAACCTGAAAGACACGGCACTGGTCTCGCTCATTTCGCTCTCCGATCTGGCCTTCCGCGCCGAGCAATTGCGCAATTTCACCCAGGATTCGACGACGATCTATTCATTGGCGCTGCTGATGTATTTCGGGCTGGCGCTGGTCTTGACCGCCATGATGAAACTGCTCGAGCGGTTCGTGGGCCGCTGGCGCGCCGGAGCGAGGTGACGAGATGCTGTTCGGAATTGCATGGGACGCCTCGTCCAACTGGGCTTTTGCCACCTCGATCCTGCCCATCCTCTTGATCGGCATGTGGGTGACCATTCAGGCCACCGTGCTGGGCTTTTTCATCGCGCTGGTCGTGGGGCTCGTCTGGGCCGCGCTCAAGGCCGCGCCGCTCAAGATCATTTCCTGGCCCGCTGCGGTGGTCACCGAGTTTCTGCGCGATACCCCGCTTTTGATCCAATTGTTCTTTCTCTATTACGTGCTGCCCGAATTCGGCATTACGCTCCCCGCTTTCATGACCGGCGCGCTGGCTCTGGGCCTGCAATATTCGGCCTATACATCTGAAGTCTATCGCGCCGGCATCGAGGCCGTGGCCAAGGGCCAGCACGAGGCGGCCCGCGCCCTCAATCTTTCGGGCGGCCGTACCTTCACTCACATCATCCTGCCCCAGGCGGTGCCGCGCATCATCCCCGCCATGGGCAATTACCTCGTCTCGATCATGAAGGACGTGCCGCTGCTTTCGGTCGTGACCGTGCTCGAAATGCTCAACGTGGCCCGCATCATCGGCGACCGCACGTTCAATTACATCATTCCGCTCTCGATGGTGGGCGGGCTTTATCTCATCATGACTCTGGTGGCTTCAACGGGCGTCCGCTTCGTTGACCGCGCCCTGCCCAAAAGAGGGATTCCGCTTAAATGACCGACCCCATCATCAAGTTCGACAAGGTCGTCAAACGTTTCGACACCTTCACGGTCATCAACGAACTCGATTTCGAGGTTCAACCGGGCGAGAAGGTCACCATCATCGGGCCCTCTGGATCGGGCAAATCCACGGTGCTGCGCATCCTTATGACCCTCGAGCCGATTTCGGGGGGCGTGGTCTATGTCGATGGCGATACGCTCTGGCACGAAAAGTCCGGCGATGGCAGCCTCAAGCCGGCCGGCGAGTCCCATCTGCGCAGGATGCGCGAAAAGATGGGCATGGTGTTCCAGCAGTTCAATCTGTTCCCGCACATGACCGTGCGGCGCAATCTGACCGAAGCGCCGACCCAGGTTCTGGGCGTCTCGAAAGCCGAGGCGAAAGAGCGCGCCGACGATTTGCTCGAGATGGTGGGTTTGACCGACCAGGCCGACAAATACCCCCACCAGTTGTCCGGTGGCCAGCAGCAGCGCGTGGGCATCGCCCGGGCGCTGGCCATGCGGCCCAAGATCATGCTGTTTGACGAGCCGACCTCCGCGCTCGATCCCGAACTGGTGGGCGAAGTGCTCGGCGTCATCCGGCGCCTGGCTGAAGAACACGATCTGACCATGCTGCTGGTCACCCATGAAATGAATTTCGCGCGGCAGATTTCCGATAGAGTCTGCTTTTTCGACCAGGGCAGGGTGCTCGAACAGGACAAGCCCGAGGTTCTGTTCACCGATCCCAAGGAAGAGCGCACGCGCGAATTTCTCAAGGCCGTTCTGGAAGACAACTAGCGCTTCTGAACGGCACTCGGCAACGGGCGACCCATCGGACCTGCTTCCGGTGGGGTATTGGCCTGTGAAACTTTTTCTTGTCATAAATCTGGACGTTAGCCCCCCCGAGAGAGTAGCTTGCGCCGATGCAAAAGCATTTGGCAAAAAGGGGCGCTGCCATTCGCCAGGTTCAACTCAAGCTCGATGACCGGGACCTGAAAATTCTGGCGATCCTCCAGCGCGAGGGCCGCATACCCAAGGCTACGCTCGCCGAACGGGTCAACCTCACCCCCACCCCCTGCTGGGAGCGCCTCAAACGCCTCGAAGACGCCGGGATCATCGAAAGCTACGGCGCCCGCATCTCGCTGCGCGCCTTTGGCCCGCTGACCATCGTTTTCGTCCAGATCGAACTCGAAAGCCATCAGGCCGAGGATTTTTCCCGCTTCGAGGCCGCCATCGGCAAGATCGAGCGGATCGTCGAATGCTGGGCCGTGGGCGGGGGCATCGACTACATGCTCAAGATCATCACCCGCGACCTCGAAGACTATCAAAAACTCATCGAGGACCTTCTGGCCGCCAAGATCGGCGTGCGGCGCTACTATTCCTACGTCGTCACGGCCCCGGTAAAAGATACGCCCCTGCCGGTGAGCGCGGTGGCCGACGCGGGGTAGAGGGGCTTACAGCCTATCGGTAAAGCCGCGATGTGCAGCCACCCGTCACCGGGATAACGGCACATCGTCAGGGCAGCGTATGCCCCGCTGCCGTAAACAGCCGATACCATTCCTCCCGGCTCAGCTCCACATCCGACCCCGCCGCCGCTTCGGCAACCCGGCTCGGTTTGGTGGTGCCCAGCACCACCTGGATATTGGCCGGATGCCGGATGATCCAGGCCACCGCAATGCCCGATGGCGTCACACCATGGGTTCCGGCCAATTCATCAAGCACCGTGTTGAGCGCGGGAAACCGCTCGCGATCGCCCACGAAAACCCCATCGAAAAACCCCGCCTGAAACGGCGACCATGCCTGCAGCGTCATTGCGTTGATGCGCGAATATTCCAGCAGCCCATTGTCGCGGCTGACAGATTGCTCCAGCCCGGCCATATTGGCCGCCACCCCTTGCGCAAACATCGGCGCGTGCGCGAGCGAAAGCTGCACCTGATTGAAGATCAGGGGCTGACGCACCGCCGTCTTGAGCAATTCGATCTGCCCGGGCGTATGGTTGGATACCCCGAAATGGCGCACCTTGCCCGCCGCGTGCAAGGCATCGAATGCCGCGGCCACTTCCTCGGGTTCGACCAGCGTATCGGGGCGATGGAGCAGCAACACGTCGAGATAATCGGTCCCTAGCGCCGCAAGCGATTCATCGACGGTCGAAACGATATGACTGGCCGAAAAATCGAAATACCCTTTGCGGATACCGACCTTCGATTGAATGGCGATCTGCTCGCGCTCGAGTGGTGAAAGCGCCACGGCCTCGCCGAACCTTGCCTCGCATTTGTGGCGCTCTCCGCCATAGATATCGGCATGATCGAGCACGTTGACCCCATGATCGAGCGCGCCGCGCACCAGCGCGTCGATCTCACCATTGTCCATTTTCGCAATGCGCATCATGCCCAGAACGACACTGGAAACATCCCGGCCGAACGCTGGGAGTGTATAGGTTTTCATTTCGGATCGGACCTTGTGGAATATGGGAAAGAGACGGGCTGGAATGGGGCGAGTCGGGTCCGGCAGAATAACCCTCTTCGCTTCGACCATCAAACCATCAGAACCATCGCCTTACCCCCGGTCAGTTTGGCGCCCACCTCTCCCGCTTCCCCGCTATGGTCAGTCTGGTTCCCCGCTAAACGAAAGACTCGTGCCCATGTCGAGCCTGTCCGCCAAATATGCCCCGTCCGGCCTTGCCACGACGCTGACCGATCCCGAGCTGTTCTGCCAACTGGCCCATGTCGCCGGCCGTCCGCTGGCCGCTGCGTCGGGCGAAGACCTCACCGTCACCGATCCCGCCACCGGCGATGTGGTCGGCACCATTCCGGCATTGAGCGCAGAAGAATCCTCTGCCGCCATCGATCAGGCCGATGCGGCCTTTGCCCAGTGGTCGGGGCTGTTGCCCCAGGAGCGCTCCACGATCCTGCGCCGTTGGTACGATCTCATCATGGATGCGCGCGAAGACCTCGCCCAGATCATGACCGCCGAACAGGGCAAGCCAATCTCCGAATCGCGCGGCGAAATCGCCTATGCGGCCTCTTTCGTCGAGTTCTTCGCCGAGGAAGCCAAGCGCCCCAATATCGAATCCGTCACCTCCCACCTGCCCGACGCGGAAGTGGAAATTTGGCGCGAACCGGCCGGCGTTGCCGCGCTTATCACCCCCTGGAACTTTCCCGCGGCCATGATCACCCGCAAGGCCGCGGCCGCCTTGGCTGCCGGTTGCACCTGCCTTGTCCATCCTTCGTCGGAAACCCCGTTTTCGGCAACAGCTCTTGCCGTCCTCGCCACCCGCGCCGGCATCCCGGCCGGAGCCTTTAACGTGGTGACCGGCAAGGCACCGACAATCGTTGAGCCCTGGACGGCGGACGCCCGCGTCCGCGTTTTGTCCTTCACCGGCTCGACCGAAATCGGAAAGCTGCTCTACCGCCAGTCGGCGGGCACCGTAAAACGGCTGGTCATGGAACTGGGTGGCCACGCTCCCTTCATCGTCTTTGCCGATGCCGATCTCGATCAGGCCGTCGAAGAAGCCGTAAAGGCCAAGTTCGCCACCTCCGGCCAGGATTGCCTGGGCGCCAACCGGTTCTTCATAGACCGCCGCATCTACGAAAGCTTTGCCGAACGTTTCGCCGAAGCCGCCGCCGCCCTTTCGGTCGGTCCCGGTTCCACCGATCCCGATATCGGCCCGCTGATGAACGAAAAGGCGGTCGCCAAGCAGGTCTCCCATGTCGAGGACGCTCTGGCCAAGGGCGCCAAATGTCTGACCGGGGGCAGGGTGGACGAAAACGGCCCGCTGTTCTTCCAGCCCACGATCCTCACCGACGTGCCCGCCGATGCCCTGATCATGAACGAGGAAACCTTCGGCCCGGTCGCCGCGCTTTGCCCCTTCGACAGCGAAGAGGAAGCCATCGCCCGCGCCAACGCCACCGAATACGGGCTGATCGCATACCTCCACACAATGGATCCGCGCCGCATCTACAGGGCCTCCCGACAGCTCCAGTTCGGCATGGTCGCCGTCAACCGCACCAAGGTCACCGGCGCGCCGATCCCGTTTGGCGGCTACAAGCAGTCCGGCATGGGCCGCGAAGGCGCCCGGCTGGGCATGGAGGAATTCACCGAAGTCAAATATGTCTGCCGCGACTGGGCCTAGGTGCACTGCCTGTCCGGTGCGGAGCGGCTGCAAAGGGCGTGCGCTCCCGACATCGCGCACATCCACTGAAAATTAGAAGATCAATAAGGACCAAAAAAATGCTCACCAACGATCAGCTCGACCAGTGGGATCGGGAAAATTTCTTCCACCCCTCGACCCACCTCGCCCAGCATGCGCGCGGCGAAAGCCCCAATCGCATCGTCAAGACAGCATCGGGCGTCTATATCGAGGATCGTGACGGCAACAAATTGCTCGACGCCTTTGCCGGGCTCTATTGCGTCAATGTCGGCTATGGCCGCACCGAAATTTCAGAAGCCATTGCCGAGCAGGCAAAAGAGCTCGCCTATTATCACGCCTATGTCGGCCACGGCACCGAAGCCTCGATCACGCTGGCCAAGATGGTGCTCGACCGCGCACCCGCAAATATGAGCAAGGTCTATTTCGGGCTCGGGGGTTCCGACGCCAACGAGACCAACATCAAGCTGATCTGGTACTACAACAACATCCTGGGCCGGCCGGAAAAAAAGAAGATCATCTCGCGCTGGCGCGGTTATCACGGCTCGGGCCTGATGACCGGGTCAATGACCGGGCTGGCCACCTTCCACAACAAGTTCGACCTGCCGCTTTCCCAGGTCATCCACACCGAGGCGCCGTACTATTACCGCCGCCCGCGCCGCAACATGAGCGAGGCCGAATTCGTCCTCCATTGCGCCGCCGAACTCGAAGCGCTGATCGCGCGTGAAGGCGCCGATACCATTGCCGCCTTCATCGGCGAGCCCATTCTGGGCACCGGCGGCATCGTGCCGCCCCCGGCCGGATATTGGGAGGCCATCCAGCAGGTGCTCGACAAGCACGATATCCTGCTCATCGCCGATGAAGTGGTCACCGGCTTTGGCCGTCTGGGCACCATGATGGGGTCCGATCACTACGGCATGCGCCCCGATCTCATCACCATCGCCAAGGGCCTGACCTCGGCCTATGCCCCGCTCTCGGGTTCGATCGTGGGCGACAGGATGTGGCAGGTCTTGATGGACGGCACCGACGAAAACGGCCCCATCGGGCACGGCTGGACGTATTCGGCCCACCCAATCGGCGCCGCCGCCGGCATTGCCAACCTCAACCTCATCGACAAGCTGGGGCTTGTGGAAAACGCGGGGAAAACCGGTGCATATCTCAACGCCCAGATGAGCGCCGCGCTGGGCGAACACGCCAATGTGGGCGAGGTGCGCGGGGAGGGCATGCTGTGCGCCGTCGAACTGGTCAAGGACCGCGACACCGCCACCTTCTTTGACGCTTCAGAGAAAGTCGCGCCCCGCGTCGTTGGCGAAATGGCAAGGCTGGGCGTCATCGCCCGCGCCATGCCGCAGGGCGATATCATCGGCTTTTCACCGCCCCTTTGCCTGAGCGAAGCCGAGGCCGACATCGTTGTGGAAAAGACCGCTTCCGCGGTGAAATCGGTGCTCGGCTGATCGTTGCCGGAAGGCACTGCCCGGCGCGCGCGACTCAAATCGTGCGCCGGGTGCGTCAACGGCCTTGTTTTGACCGCAGTAGCGCTGTAATGATTATTCTCATACGTTCGATGCGCTTGGCTACCTGATCTGCCGGTTTTTCCGGTCACTTGGATATCCTTTATTGCAAGACGTTGGGTTCGGCGCATGTCGCGCCTGAACTATTCGCCATTCGAAAGGATCTCTCGATGATCACTGGCAAAGTAAAATTCTTCAACACCACCAAGGGCTTCGGCTTCATTCAGCCTGACCAGGGCGGCCAGGACGCTTTCGTCCACATTTCCGCTGTAGAGCGCTCGGGCATGACCACTCTGGTCGAAGGCCAGGCCGTTTCCTACGAGCTGGAAAAGGGCCGCGACGGCCGCGCCTCTGCAGTCAACCTGCAGCCGGCTGACTGATTTCGGGCGTTTGCCTCGAAATCCAGGGTTTTGAAAAGGCCGCCGCAAGGCGGCCTTTTTACGTGAGCGCTGCGCCCATCTCCGCCAGTTTGGCAATGGTGTTCATGTTGCGCGCCGTGCCCTGTTTGGCCGCAGGGATGACCAGCTTGGATCGTCCCATCCCCGAGCCGTAGGACACGTAGATTTCCCGCCTGCCCAGCCGCACCTCTTCGTTCTCGGCAAGGTTGCGCAGGGTGTCGAGGGTATCGTCTGCCGGCTGCCCGTTGAGAAAGATCGCCACCGTATGATTGGGCTTGGCATCGGGAAACGGGTTGGCCTTCAAGACCTCGGCCATTTCCCGTGCCGTTCTCACAACAACGCCCACTGGCTTGCCCGCATAGGCTTCCAGCCGCTCCTCGAGTGCCTTGCGCACCTGCGCTTCACCAAGGTCGGCGGAAAACACCACATTTCCGCTGGCGATATAGGTTTTGACCGTCTCAAACCCCGCCGCCTCGCACATCGCGGTAAGTTCGCTCATTTCCAACTTGCCGGTTCCGCCCACATTGACCGCCCGCAACAGCGCGACATAGGCACTCATTTGCGCCCGGCCGCATCGAGGGCCGCGAAGTCCTCGTCGGAAAGCGCGATTCCTGCGGCTGCCACATTCTCTTCGAGATGGGCGACTTTTGATGTCCCTGGAATGGGCAGCATCACGGGGCTGCGCTTGAGCACCCAGGCCAGAGCGATCTGGCTGGGCGCTGCGCCGTGCTTTTGCGCGATGCCGTCGAGAACCGATCCGGGCTTGGCCAGATCGCCCGCCGCCAGCGGGAACCAGGGAATGAACCCGATCCCTTCCTTTTCGCAGTAATCGAGCACGTCCTCGCTCTCGCGAACGACGAGATTGTATTTGTTCTGAACGGTTGCGACAGGAAACACCTTCCGCGCCGCCTCGATGTCTTCGACACTGACCTGGCTCAACCCGGCATGGGCGATGATGCCCTGATCGAGCAGCGCCTTGACCGCCCCGAACTGTTCTTCGCGCGGCACGCGCGGATCGATGCGGTGCAACTGCCAAAGGGCGATCTGCTCCACCCCGAGCTTTTTGAGGCTCCTTTGCGCCTGCTCGATCAGATAGTCGGGCATCCCGTTGGGCGCCCAGCGATCCGGCCCGGCCCGCGTCAGCCCCGCCTTGGTGGCGACCAGCATCCCCTCATAAGGATAGAGCGCTTCGCGGATCAATTCCTCGGAAACGTCCGGTCCATAGGAATCGGCGGTGTCGATGAAATTGACACCCAGTTCGGGCAGGCGCTTCAGCGTTTCGAGCGCTCCGTCACGATCGGAAGGTGGGCCCCAGATCCCCCGCCCGGTTATGCGCATGGCGCCGTACCCCAGCCGGTTGATGGTATGATCTCCCAGCGAGAATGTACCCGAGGCGGCGGCGTTGACTTCGCTCATGTTTGTATCCTTTCGTTTCCTGCCACCCTAACGCCTTCAATGGGGCCAACCCAAGGCCCTAAGGGCCATGAAAAAGCCGGCACGCGAAACCTCGCGCGCCGGCCCGGTCATGATTGGAATTGGTCTTTGCGGTTACGCCGTACCGATCTTGCCGCCGCCTTGCTTGGTGATGGCAACGACGGACGGGCGCACCGGCATGTCGTCGCGGAAATCGGGCCAGCGGGTCGAAAGGTCTTCGTAGTAGGACGGGCGTCCATGGCCATCCCAGTCCTCGCCGCCGTCGGCAGGGTGCTGAACGGCAACGAACATTGTGGCCAGGTCCGGGGTCGGCAGCGGACCGCACATTTCGGCGCCAACCGGCACACGATAGAACAGCTTTGAAGTGCCGCGGGCTTCGCCATCGGTATCGACGGCCCAAAGACCATCGGTGCGGCCGGTGGCTGCGAGCGAATTGCCGTCGGTGGACACCCACAGGCGGCCGTCAGAATCCACTGCGCAGTTGTCGGGCATGCCGAACCAGCCGTTCTCGCTGGTTTCGGTCGAAAAGGTTGCACCCACTTCGGCGATTTCAGGGTCGCCGCACTGCAGCAGAATTTCCCAGGTGCCGGCGGTGGCGGCGAAATCGCCACCCTCTTCGTGGATCTCCACGATGTGGCCGAAGGCGTTGTCGATGCGCGGATTGGCGGCATTGGCCTCTTCGCGTGCCGTATTGTTGGTCAGCATAACATAGACGCGGCCATTGGTGGCATTGGGCTCGATGTCTTCGGGACGATCCATCGGGGTCGCGCCCAGGAGATCGGAAGCCCGGCGGGTCTCGATCAGAACGTCCGCCTGGCTCTCAAAGCCGTTGTCTTCCGTGAGCGGGCCTTCGCCAAAGGTGAGCGGCAGCCATTCCATCGAACCGTCTTCATCGAACCGGGCGACATAGAGCGTGCCCTCATCGAGCAGGCCCATATTGGCGGCGCGATCGTCGGCATTGAACGTGCCGGCGGTCACGAATTTATAGACATAATCGAAGCGCTCGTCGTCGCCCGAATACAACACCACGCGGCCATCAGGAGCGACAACCGATTCGGCACCTTCATGCTTGAAGCGGCCCAGGGCGGTGCGCTTTTTTGGCATAAAGCTGGCGTCCATGGGATCGACTTCGACGATCCAGCCGAAACGGTTCATCTCGTTGGGTTCTTTTGAAATGTCGAAACGGTCGTGGAAATTGTGCCACTCATACCAGCCGCCCGGCGCCGCCAGGCGTGCATAATTTTCGCTTTCGCGGTGACCTTCGGGCAACTCGCCGGCGAAATAGCCGTGGAAATTTTCTTCGGCCATCAGGTACGTGCCCCAGGGCGTCGTGCCGCCGGCGCAATTGTTGAGCGTGCCGCGCACCATGGTGCCGGTGTCATCGGTGCTGGTCTTGAGACGGTCATGTCCGGCGACCGGGCCGGTGATTTCCATTTCCGTTTCGCCGGTGATGCGGCGGTTGTAGGGGCTGCCGGCAACGCGCTGCCATTTGCCGTCGACCTTTTCGATTTCGATGATCGAGCCGCCATGGGCCATGATCTCGATATTGACCTGGTCTTCAGAGAGCGGACCCTGTTGGGCCTCGCCGTCGGTCACCGTGACCAGACCGGGGAACATCAGATGGGCGTTGGTGTATTCATGGTTGACCAGCAACAGACCATGTTCGGACGAACCCTCGAGCGGGACATAGCCGACATAGTCATTGTTGTAGCCGAACTGGCCCGCCTGGGCTTGGGGCGTCTGGGCAGTGGGGTCGAATTCGGGCGCGTCATTGGTCACCGGATCGCCCCAGCGGATCAGGACGTCGGCGTCATAGCCCTCGGCGACGTGGTGGTCGGCATCGACGCCGGCCTCGACTTCGGCGAACGAGAAGACAGAGCCGGTCTGGGCATGTGCTTTTTCGGCGGTCAGGAGCGCCAGCGGGCTGACGGTTGCGGCAATGGCCGTTGTGGCCAGCGAACCCTTGAGGAACCCGCGCCGCGAAAAGCGCCGGGAAATCAATTCGCCCATCGTGGGGTTGGACGTGGGATTAACCGGTTCGAACTCGGCGTTTTCCAGACCCTGGGTCGGAAATTTGGGAGTGTGCTCGTTCATCTGTAAAGCCCTGCTTGGTTGCGTTGCGGGGCCCATGGGGCAGGTGTGAGGCCAGTGTCCATGAGCGGTCGGGACGCTGGATTGGCAAGGGATGACATCTTCAGCCATCCTCTCGCCAGCGCCCGTCCGGCAAAGCTAGAGCCGGCAAATAACAGCGTTATGACATTACATTACATCGCGGTGCAGATTTGTTTGCGCCCCGAAAAACCGGTTGCCGCCCGCCCCGCACGCTCGACGGACGATGAGCCGGGGAACGATTATTGACTTAACTAACTCGTTAGTTAAAAGTGCGGGCGGCTGGAACAGAGCAAATCGGCAGCCGGGGGAGACAATGAGGACTATTGCCAGAAGCGCGGTGGAGAGTGCCCATCGCAGTCTCGATCAGCTGGGCGAAACGCCCCTGTGGTGCGATAAAGAGCGCGTATTATGGTGGCTCGATATCGAAAAGCCGACACTGCATCGGCTCGATCCGGCCACTGGCCAACACGATGCGCGTGCCTTTGAAACGCAGTTTCTGGGGTCGCTGGCATTGGCGGGCCATGACGAAAAGCTGATCGCCACCGACCTCACCCTCAACCGTCTCGCGGCCGATGGCACGCTCGATCCGATGCTCGAGGTCGATGCCGGGCTCGACAACCGTCTCAACGACGGCCGCGTCGATCCCAGTGGCCGGTTCTGGGTCGGCACCATGGACAACCAGCTCCGTCGCCCCAACGGCAAGCTCTATCGCATAGACGCCGATGGTACGGCCCATGCGATGATCGATGACATCATCGTCTCCAATGGCATTGCCTTTTCGCCCGACGGCGGCACAGGCTATTTCACCGACACCAGACGCCACATATCCTGGCGCCTCACGATCGATCCCGACGATGGCGCCATAATCGGCAGGGAGGTCTTTGCCGATTACTCGCGAACCGGCGACCGCCCCGACGGCGCAACTATCGATGCCGAAGGGTGCCTCTGGCAGGCGTTCTTTGCCGGCTCGAGGATCGTGCGTTACGCGCCCGATGGACGGATCGACACGGTCGTTGAAATGCCCGTCACCAATCCAACCTGCCTGTGCTTTGGCGGCCCGGATTTCCGCACGCTCTATGTCACGACCGCCCGAAAATTTCTTTCCGACAACCAGCTTGCCGCCGAGCCGCTGGCCGGCTCGCTTCTGGCCGTCGAGGGCATCGGGCAGGGCGTGGCCGAACACAGATTTGTCTTTTCCTGAAAAACCCCGAGGAGGATTTCCCAAAATGACCATCCACACCAAAGCCCTTTCGGCATTGGCCGTTCTGGCACTTACGGTGCCCACGGCCGCCATGGCGCAGGAGCCGATTGCCCTGCGTTTTTCCGACTCCACGACCGCCGACGCCCCGCGCTCGGTGGCGCTGACCGACATTTTTGCCGAACGGCTGGGCGATGATTTTGAGTTCCAGCCCTATTTCTCTTCGACACTGGTGCCCCAGGGCTCCGAAATCGTCGCCATCCAGCGCGGCAATCTCGAAATGTCGCTGTTGCCGCCGTCCGATTTCGCCAAGCAGGTCCCGGCCTTCGATATTCTGGGCGCCGCTTATGTCATTCGTGATCCCGAGCACCTCCAGGCAGTGTTCGAGAGCGACATCGGCGACGAGTTCCGCCAGATGGCCCGCGACGAAATGGGTCTCGAAATCCTCGGCATCGCCTATTACGGCGCCCGCCACGTCAATCTTCGTGGCGATAGGGAAGTGATGACCCCTCAGGATCTCAACGGCGTGCGGCTGCGCATGCCGGGCGGCGAGAGCTGGCAGTTCCTGGGCAGCGCCATTGGCGCCAACCCCACCCCGATGGATTATGCCGAGGTCTATACAGGCCTTCAGACCGGCGCGATCGATGGTCAGGACAACCCGCTGCCCAACAATCAGCTCATGAAGTTCCACGAGGTGACCGACCAGATCATCCTCACCGGCCACAACATGGGATTTGGCATGCTCATCATCAACGCCGACCTGTTTGCTTCGCTCACCCCCGAGCAGCAGCAGACCATGCGCGATGCCGCATCCGAGGCCTTTGCCTGGTCCGACCAGCAATATATCGATCAGGAAGCCGAACTTGTGTCCTTCTTCGAGCAGGAAGGCCTCAAGGTCTATGAGCCCGACCTCGAAGCGTTCAAGACCTACGCGCAGGAACAATACCTCGCGTCCCCGCTTTCCGATGCCTGGCCCGAAGGCATGCTCGAGCGCATCAACGCGCTCTAGATCTGAGCTTGGAGCCTGAGATATGAATGAATGGGGCCCCGCGGCAAAAGCTGCGGGGCTATTTGTTTAAGCCCACTGCTTCTTCTTGCTCGTCTTGCCGATGCCGGGGTTGAAGCTGTTTGTGGGGTCGAGCGTCTTGTAGAAGTCCGCCAGTGCCGGCTTGGCCGCATAAAGATGCCCCACATTGTGTTCGGCCGGATATTCGGCGCCCCGCGTGTCGAGCAGGGCCAAAAGCTGCTCCTTGAGCGCGGACACGTCGACGCCCTTTTTGATCATGTAGTCCTGATGCATGACGTGGCAGAAAAAATGTCCGCACAGCACTTTGTATTCGATCTGGGCGTCAAGATCGGCAGGCAGTTCGGGCAGCCAGTCGATCTCGTTACGCGGCAGCGCCACGTCGAGCGCCAGAATGTCCTCGACATCGTGAGGATGGGTGTTGCGATAGCGCACCGCCGCCCCCCCGACCGCAAACCGGTGCAAATAGGCGTCGGTGCCTTCCTGCGGCGTGCATTCGAAATAATCCCCGCTTGCCGAGGGAAACATGCCCTTGAGATAGCTTCGCGCTTCGGCAACGCCGTCTCCGCCCATGCGGATCATCAGATGATGTTCGAACCGGTCGCGATAATCGTTCATCCGCTTCGGCAGATGTTGGGGCAACAGCCCGGTTATCGCCTGCACCATGCGATCCGAAACCGTACCGCCCAGCCCCAGCTTTTCGGTGATCCCGTCCACCCAGCTCTTGGCTGCAAACGCAGTGGGTATCCGGTCGGTGCCGAACCGCTTGATGATCAGAAACGTGTCTTTGCCGTATCTTTGAGTCAGCGTGTATGCGTCCCGATGCAGATATTCCCCGGCGATGGGCAGGTGGGTAAACCGGCTCAGCATGTGCCGCCGGATCGTGTTGAGCTCGAGCGGGTCGTTTGATCCGATGTAAAACACCTGCGTATTGGTGTCCGCCGCAAACGTGTCGAGCCGCAACGCGAACACCGCCAGTTTGCCCGCGCTGCCCGAAGCCTCGAACAGCTTGCGCGGGTCGGCGTTGAAACGGGCAGGGGTGTCCGCCTCGATATCGCGCACATGGCGATGATAATCGTGGTCCGAGGCGCGCCGATTGCCTTCGGGCGTGACATCGGCGTTGGAATACTGGCCCGCATCGAGCCGCGAGAGAACGGTTTCCGCCTCGTCCCCGAGGTCGACCCCCAGATGGTTGACCAGTCTGAGCGTGCCGGTTTCATCGACCTGCGCATACAGCGCCAGCTCGGTATAGGCCGGGCCGCGCTGGATCAGCGATCCGCCCGAATTGTTGCACACCCCGCCGGTCACCGACGCCCCGATGCAGCTCGACCCGATCACCGAATGGGGCTCGCGCCCGACAGGGCGCAGCGTTTTCTCGAGCTTGTCGAGCGTGGCGCCCGGCAGGGCGATCACCTGGCTGCCGCCCGAGATAAGGTCGACCCGCGAAATCCGCATCGTGTTGATGATGACGATGGGCCGGTCATAGCCGTCCCCGAACGGTGTCGACCCGCCCGTGAGCCCGGTATTGGCCGCCTGGATGATGACGATGACGCCGGCCTCCACGCACGCCTTGAGCGCCCGCCATTTCTCCACCAGCGTGCCCGGCCGCACAACGGCCAGCACCTGCCCGTCTCCATAGCGATAGCCCTTGCGGTAGCGCCGCGTCGAGCGGTCGCCAACCAGCACATGACGTTGGCCGACAATGGAACGGAAAGTGGAAACGAGCTGCTCGGTCATGGGCGGTCCTTGTTGTCTGGGGCGGGACCATAACGCCATGGGCGGGGAATGGAAGAGCCCCCAATGCGGCCGGTACTTGCCTGTGTGCCACATTTGCTATAGTGTAATTTTATCACGTTGGATGCTCTTGGCTACCAGATCGCCCGGTTCGCCGGATACTTGGATATCCTCAATTGCTAGACGTTGAGCCGCAAATCCTCAAAGGATTTGGGCGGCCTTGGCGCATGTCGCGTCGGGGTCCACTGCCACTGAAAGGATCCATGATGATCTCGGGCAAGGTAAAGTTCTTCAATGCAACCAAGGGCTTCGGCTTCATTCAGCCCGATCAGGGCGGCGAAGATGCATTCGTGCACATCTCCGCTGTCGAGCGCGCCGGAATGGCGACGCTGGTCGAAGGCCAGGCTGTGAGCTACGAGCTCGAAAGCGGTCGCGACGGACGCAAGTCGGCCATCAACATCCAGGCTGCCTAATACCATAAAAGGCCGCCTTTAGAGCGTATGCTCCAAAGGCGGCCTTTTTTAATCTCAGGAGATATCTCAATGGAAGCTCCGCCCAAGGTGAGCCCGCAGCGCAAATACGCCGAGATGGAAGCGCGCCAGAAAGAGGCGCTGCGCCAGGAAGAAATCGCGCTGGACGCCACACGCGCCAAGACCGAGCGCCTCAAGGCCCTACGGCTGGAAAAAGAGCGCACCGACGCCATCGAAAAGGCGGCCAAAAAGCCCGCCCCCAAGAAAAAGCCCGCTGTTCGCCGCAAGACGACGACAGCCTGAGATCATTCAAGCTCTGTTCCGCCCGGTCACCCCGGCCTTGAGCCGGGGTCCAGTACACTCAGCGTCTAGAGCGTGTCCAGCAAAAGTGGAAACGGTTTTGCGGTTCGCAACACGCGACAGAACAAGGGCTTAGAGCCAAGGATTGGAGTCAATCAAATCCTGAACGGCTCTAATTAAACCGCCAACCTGCCGACCCGGGATGATCCCGTGTGCCGGGTTTGCGTCCACCCCCAAAATCGACAGCCTAATCGTTGAAGGGTTCGACAAGGATCGCTTCGAGATCGGCCTTGCGGTGCAGCGGGTATTCCCGGTCGCCGTAAAGCTTTTGCAGATCGCGGGGCGAATAGGTTCGCCCCTCAACGATCATGCGCGCACCGTGAAGGCTCACGGGCGGCACTTCCTCAAGCGCAAATCGGATGGCCTTTGCAGCGCTCGGGAATCGTCGCGATCCCTGCTCGAGCGCAGTCCGCCAGTCGCGGCCCAGATAGAGGGACGCTTCGGCGTTGAAATCTATGGTCTTCATATGTCTTTCTGACCGCCACTGGACGGCCTCGTCTGAACTGTAGCGGCGCCACGATTATCGGGCAGCCTTGCTACGGTTTTATGATTGTTGGAGAAACTGGCTCGAAAAAGGGCGCTGCTGTTGTTGCGCTTCAAAAGCGCGACAAACCAAATCGCGCGCCATCGAACCTTGCAGACATATAGGCGTTTGGCGTCCCAATTGCAAGGCGGAGGTAAAATCGGCGTTTTGCCGCAAAAAACTGACAAGGCCCCCTCACCCTGCGGTCAGGGTGAAGAGGCCTTGTTAAACTGTCCGGCTCTCGAAATCCGTGGCTTAAACCGCCTCCAGCGCCGCCGCGATCCCTTGGCCGACCCCGATGCACATCGTCACCAGCGCCCGCTTTTTGCCCGAAAGGCTCAGCTCCAGAGCAGCCGTTCCGGCAATGCGCGCGCCTGACATGCCCAGCGGATGACCCAGCGCGATAGCCCCGCCATTGGGGTTCACAAAGTCCGCGTCCTCGGCAATCCCCAGCCCGCGCAGCACGGCAATTCCCTGCGAAGCAAAGGCCTCGTTGAGTTCGACGAGATCGAAATCTTCGGCACCCAGGCCCAGTCGCGCCATCAGCTTTTGCGAAGCGGGCAGGGGCCCGATGCCCATCACCCGCGGCGGCACCCCGGCGGTCGCACCGCCCACGATCCGCGCAATCGGCGTCAGCCCGTATTTCTTCACTGCAGCTTCGGATGCGATGATCAGCGCCGCAGCCCCGTCATTGACGCCGGACGCATTGCCCGCCGTCACCGTGCCGCCCTCCTTCTTGAATGGCGTTGGCAGCTTGGCCAGCGTTTCCAGCGTGGTGGCGCGTGGATGCTCGTCGGTGTCGACGACAACCGGATCGCCCTTGCGCTGGGGGATGCTCACCGCAACGATTTCCTGGGCCAGCCGTCCACTCGCCTGAGCGGCAGCCGCCTTGTTCTGGCTGCGCACCGCAAAGGCGTCCTGATCTTGGCGGGAAACATGATAATCCTCGGCAACGTTCTCGCCGGTCTCGGGCATGGAATCGACGCCATATTGTGCCTTCATCGCGGGATTGACGAAGCGCCAGCCGATGGTCGTGTCATAAATCTCCGCATTGCGCGAAAACGCCGTCTCGGCCTTGGGCATCACGAACGGCGCCCGGCTCATCGATTCCGTGCCGCCGGCAATCATCAAATCCGCTTCGCCCGCCTTGATGGCCCGCGCCGCCGTCAGCACCGCATCGAGCCCCGATCCGCATAGCCGGTTGATGGTTGTCCCCGTCACAGTGACAGGCAGTCCGGCCAGCAGCAGGCTCATGCGCGCCACATTGCGATTGTCTTCGCCCGCCTGGTTGGCATTGCCGAAGATCACGTCCTCGACCGCCTCGAAATCGACTGACGGATTGCGCTCGACCAGCGTTTTCAGCACCAGCGCCCCAAGATCGTCGGGCCGAACCTTGCTGAGCGCCCCGCCGAACCGCCCGATGGGTGTGCGGATATAGTCGCAGATGTAAGCTTCGGCCATTTTACGCTGCCTTTCCGCCCGCATGGGCGCGCTTGGTGCGTTCGTTGAGATCGCGCAGGGTCGAAAGCTCAATCGCGCTCGGGGCAGGGGTTACCTCGAGATTGTCGGCAAACTTCACCGTCCACCCGCAGGTCTCCTGCACCATCTCTCGCGTCACCCCCTCATGGAGCGAAATCACGGTAAATTCCTTGGTCACCGGGTCGGGCTTCCAGACCGCCAGATCGGTGATCAAAAGCGTCGGTCCCTTGGTCTTGATCCCCAGCCGCTCGCGGTGGACGCCGCCTTCGCCGTGACCGAACGATGTGAAAAAGTCGATCTTTTCCACCATCGAGCGCGTCGCCTGCTTGAGCGTAATATAAATCTCGCCGCATGAGGTTGCGATTTCAGGCGCCCCGCCGCCGCCCGGCAGCCGCACCTTGGGATGGTCGTAATCGCCGATCACCGTGGTGTTGATATTGCCGAACTTGTCGATCTGCGCCGCGCCCAAAAACCCCACGGTGATCTTGCCGCCCTGCAGCCAGTAGCGAAACATCTCGGGCACCGCGACAGTGGTGACGGCGGTTTCACACAGTTCGCCATCGCCAATCGAAAGCGGCAGCACATCGGGCGCCGTGCCGATGGTTCCGCTCTCATAGATCAGCGTGATATCGGGTGCGTGGGTCAGCCGCGCAACATTGCACGCCGCAGACGGCGCGCCGATACCGACGAAACACACGTCTTTCGAGGACAGCGCCCGCGAGGCGGCAATGGTCATCATTTCGGTTGGGGTAAAATCGCTCATCGTCAAAGCCCCTTCACACGCTCGGCGAACACCTCGGGCGTCGCGTTCAGAACATTCTCGTCCATCCATTTGGCAAACAGCTCGCGGTCGGCCGAAATCTCGTTCCAGGCCAGATAGGCCGCATTGTCGCGCGCGTAATAGCCATGGGTATAGGAGGGGTGTGCGCCGCCCTTGACCTTGGCAATCGCCGTCACCGTCCAGTGCGGCAGCACTGTGAGGTTGGGGTGCATGCCGGCAAAATCGGGCACGATCTCTTCCACCGTCACCACGACCTTCTTGGCCGCCAGCGCCACTTCCTTTTGCACCCCCACAATGCCCTCGATCAGAACATCGCCCTTTTCATTGGCCTTCTGGGCATGGATGAAGGCGACGTCCGGGTTGTGCGCCGGCACCGTCGCCAACTCTTCCCCGGTATAGGGGCAGGTGATCGATTTGATGTCGGGATTGACCTTGGGCAGGTCGGCGCCCTTGTAGCCGCGAAACACCGCGCAAGGCAGGCCCGCGGCACCTGCCGCATAGGCGTTGGCCATGGCCGCATGCGAGTGCTCGACGGTTTCGATGGCGCGTGGATACTGGTTCTCGATGGCATCGCGCATGCGGCGCAACAGCCCCACGCCCGGATTGCCAGCATAAGAAAAGATCACCTTTTTCGCCATGCCCATGCCGATCATCTGGTCATAGACGATATCGGGCGTCATGCGGATCAGGGTGAGGTCCTTGAACCCCTGCCGGATCGCTTCATGACCCGCCGCATGCGGGATCAGATGCGTAAACCCTTCAAACGCGACCGTATCGCCATCGCTAAGGTTCTCGCGCACCGCCTGTTCGAGCGGCATGATTTTGCTCATTGGTCTCCACCCCGGAAAACAGTTCTATAACCGAAAGCGCAATAAACACTGGCGACGAGGCGCGGTAAAATGATAAATATGGGGAAAGATATAACCATATAGAATATATCGGTATGCCGAACCTCGACCCCCGCATAAAACTCCGCCATCTCTCCTGTTTTGTCGAAACCGACAGGCATGGCGGCGTCGTACCCGCCGCCGAGGCGCTGGGCCTGTCCCAGCCCGCCATTTCCAAATCGCTGGCCGAACTCGAGGATATTCTCGGCGTCGCCCTGTTCGACCGCTCCCGCCGCAAGCTGGCACTCACCGAGTTCGGCGCGCTGTTCCTGCGCTACGCCAATGCTGCCCTCGCTGCCCTGCGCCAGGGCGTTGAATCGGTATCGCTCGCCAGCCATGCCGATGCCGTGGTGCGGCTCGGCGCGCTGCCGACCGTCGAGGTCGAAGTGATGCCGCGCGCCGTGGCGCGCTTTGCCCTGGGTCCGCTCGCCGCCCGCCTGCATGTGGAAAGCGGGCCCAGCCCGCATCTTCTCGGTCTGCTGCGCACCGGTGCCATCGATCTGGTGGTCGGCCGCATGCCCGCGCCGGACGTCATGGCGGGCCTCACCTTCGAGCACCTCTATTCAGAACCCCTGGTCCTTGCCGTCCGTCCCGACCATCCGCTGCTCGCCGCGCCCGAGCCGTCCCTGCGCATGGTCGAACCCTTTCCCGCGCTCGTCCCCCCGCGCGGCGCCATCATTCGCCAGACCGTCGAAACAGTACTCCTCGCCGCCGGCATCGCGCGCCTGCCGCACGAAATCGAAACCGTGTCCAATTCGTTCGGCCGCGCCTATGCGCTCCTTGGTGATGCGGTCTGGTTCATCTCCCGATCGGTGGTCGCCGCCGATCTGCAAAGCGGCGCGCTGGCCGCTCTCGATATCGATATGTCCGCCAGCTACGGCGCCATCGGCATCACCACCCGCGCCGGCGCCGATCTCGACCTGCCCACAACCGCCTTCATCGCCGCGGTTCGCGAGGTGGTCAGCCGACGATAGGACTATTTGGCAAACACCCCGGCAAAGTCTGCAAAGCCCTTTACCTCGATCGGATTGCCCGACGGGTCGGTAAAAAACATGGTCCGCTGTTCGCCCGGTTCACCCTCGAACCGCACAACCGGGGGAATGTCGAACGCAATCCCCGCGCCCTCCAGGCGAGCGGCCAGTGCCTTCCAGTCATCGAGCGGAAGGACCACGCCCAGATGCGGCATCATCACCATATGATCGCCCACCTTGCCGGTGCGGGTCGTTTTGAACGGCTCGCCCAGATGCAGCGAAATCTGATGCCCGAAAAAATCGAAATCGACCCAGGTTTCGGTTGAGCGCCCCTCGGCGCATCCCAGCACGCCGCCGTAAAATCGCCGCGCCGCGTCCAGGTCGGTCACGTGATAGGCGAAGTGAAAAACCGATTGAGTCACTCTATCTTCTCTCCATGTCTTGAAAATCAGCCCCGCACCGCGTTGCGCGGCGAGGTCTGGCCCTGCCGTGCCCGCCGCCGCTCCAGCCGGGCTTTGCGCGCCCGCTGGAACCCGCTCACCAGCCCGCGCACGATCACGTAAAAGAACACCCAGCAAAACAGCGCAATCGGCAGCGCGCCGATCATCATGGTCTGGAACAGCGGCAGAATGGCCCCAAGATCGAGCGAGAACAGCCCGCCCGAAAGCGCCGTGGCGTCCGCGTGACGCATCACGGTCGCCGGATCGTCGGGAAACAGCGCTGCCCGGATCGCGGAACCGAATTGAAAGCTGAGCGAAAAAAACAGCGGGAAGGTGATGGGATTGCCCCAGGCGGTGCCGATCGCCGCAGCCAGCATGTTGCCGCGCGTCACGAACGCCAGAATGAAGCCCAGAAAGAAATGCACCCCGATCAGCGGAAACACCGACACCGCCGCGCCCGAGGCAACGCCTGCCGCGATGGCGTGCGGGCTCGCCGTCAGCCGCAGCACGCGCTTTTGCAGATAGGTCAAATACCGCCTGATCCCCATGCGGGGCCAGACCGCATTCCGCAGCCGCGTCTGCCAGTCCTTCTTGCGTCTGGTGTCCATTAAGGCTCGGCGCCCTCCGTTTCGGGCCAAATGGTAAACCCAATTGAGGGCTTACGACCAGACAATTGCTAAGGGGTGTGGCGGTTTTGCGCAGACGCGGTAAAACAGACCTCAACGGGCGCCTTTTGTGACGAAAACGTCACAATCGCTGTGGCCAAGCCGATCCATGTTCGATATGGCCAGAACAGACCGACAAGCCTTCCAGGAGCCCCATGGCCAAGCCAGCCATCGACAAGGACTTAAAGCGCGTCAGGCAGTTGCGTGAGGCGACCCACGACAGCTCACGCGCCATGGCCGCGCCGGGCATTGCGCTGGTCTTTTTGCTCGCCGCCCTCGTCTGGGCCAGTTTTGCCGTTTCCTCGGGTCCCCTGAGCTATCTGGTCATCATCGCCACGGTCATCGCCGCCTATATGGCGCTCAATATCGGGGCCAATGACGTGGCCAACAACATGGGTCCGGCTGTCGGGTCCAAGGCGCTCACCATGACCGGCGCGTTGGCCATCGCGGCCATCTGCGAGGCCGCAGGCGCACTTCTGGCCGGTGGCGACGTAGTCAGTACCATCTCGCGCGACATCATCGTTCCCGGCGCTCATATCGACGGCACCGCTTTCATCATGGTCATGATGGCTGCGCTTTTGTCCTCGGCGCTCTGGGTCAATCTTGCCACCATCATCGGCGCTCCGGTGTCCACCACCCATGCGGTGGTTGGCGGCGTCGTCGGGGCAGGGGTCGCTGCCGCCGGCTTTTCCGCCATCGTCTGGCCCACCATCGCCAAGATCGCCGCAAGCTGGGTGATTTCCCCGCTCATGGGCGGATTGCTGGCTGCGGTCCTGCTCACCATCGTCAACTTCACCATCCTGCGCGAAAAGGAAAAAATCGTTGCCGCCCGGGTCTGGGTGCCGGTTCTGGTGGGGGTGATGATCGGCGTTTTCGCCATGTATATGTCCATGAAGGGCCTTTCGCGCGTCTGGAAGCCTGAGGGCCATATCGTGCTGCTGATCGGGCTCTTGGCCGGGGGTATCGGCTGGTTCGCCGCCCAGCCCTGGGTGCGGGCGCGCACCGAGGGTATGGACAATTCCAACAAGCAGGTCGGAACGCTCTTTCGCCTGCCCCTGATCTTTGCGACCGCTCTGCTGTCCTTCGCCCATGGGGCCAACGATGTGGCCAACGCCGTCGGCCCACTCGCCGCCATCGTTTCGGCCGTGCAGCAGGGCGGAGAGGTTGGCGGTTCGGTTTCCCTGCCGATCTGGGTGCTGGCCATCGGCGCGCTGGGTCTGGCCCTGGGGCTGGCACTGTTCGGGCCACGCCTCATCCGCACCGTGGGCGAAAAGATCACCAAGCTCAACGAAATCCGCGGCTATTGCGTGGCGCTCTCGGCCGCGTCCACTGTGCTGGTTGCCTCGGCGCTCGGCCTGCCGGTCTCCTCGACCCATATCGCGGTGGGCGCCGTGTTCGGCGTGGGCTTTCTGCGCGAAGGGTTTTCCAACCAGAACATCCGCAACAAGGCCGTCAGCCCCGAAGGTGTCTTCCTGCGCACCGACCATCTCAACAGAACCGCCGAAGAGGCCGTCGCCAATTACCAGAAACGCCAGCGGCGCTACCTGGTCCGCCGCCAGCACGCCTTCTCCATCGGCGCCGCCTGGGTCATCACCGTCCCCGCCGCCGCGCTGCTCGCCGCGGGCATATTCTGGGGCATGGTTCTTCTCTTCGGGCTTTAGTCCAGCCCGCCGGCGCGAGGCAAAAAGCCTGGCCCGTCATGCCTTCTGCGGTGCGCGCCGTGAGACAGAACCGGACGAAGCGAAGCTGAGGACCCCGGCCAATTTTTTGGCCGCGCCGTCGCAGGCGCAGCGGAAGGCATAGGGCGGTCTTAGCCCGTCATGCCTTCTGCGGTGGGCGCCGTGAGACAGAACGAGAATTCTCCCTCTGCGCCAGCGCCAGGGCCACATCGGCCAGCCCGTCATGGGTGATCAGTCGCTTGGCTTCGGGCAAAACCGCCCAATGGCGATAACGCTGGCCCATTTCCTTCCAGTCCTCGCGCTGGTCGGTGACCAGCAGCGCAAACATCTTGACCTCGATGGGTTGGGGCCGCTCTTCGGTTACCGGCAGGAAATATGAGCCAATGGGTTTCGTTTCGATCTCGCCCACCACGCCCGCTTCCTCAAAGGCTTCAAGTTCGGCGCTTTCCCATGGCGTCTTGCCCTCCATCTGCCGGCCCTTGGGGAAAATCCACTTTCCCCGTCCGCGCGAGGTGATGAGCAGCACCACGACCTGCCCGTCTACGATCTTGTAGGGCAACGCACCAAATTGCGGCCCAACCGGCTCGAAAGGGGGCCTGGAGAAAAAGCGGGACCAAAGGCGCATGGGCATCGGGGACGACTCCATCCGGAACAAAGCAAAGCCTAGGCCGATTTGGCCGAGTCGGTCAAAGCGGAACGCGAATGGCTGTGAATCGATGCAAGGGGGTTGTGCAGCCCGCTTTCCCCAATGCTAAGATAACTGCGTTCGGCTCTCCCGAGTCCCACCGCGAATCACCAACCAAACCCCGGAGCAGGCAAAAGGCGATGACCGTCGAAATCGACATGGGCACGACAAAAACGGCGACGCCCGCAAAGCTCGATCTCGAGGAATTGCTGGCCACCCGCCTGCTTGTGCAGGGCAATTCCGGCTCGGGCAAATCCCACCTTTTGCGGCGCCTCCTCGAACAGAGCGCCCCCTGGGTGCAGCAATGCGTTATCGACCCCGAGGGCGATTTTGTGACCCTGGCCGACA